>JAJXTF010000010.1 GCA_021784125.1 Pseudomonadota bacterium
GGTCTCGAGGAAGATCTGGCCGTCGGTGATCGAGATCACGTTGGTCGGCACGAACGCCGTCACGTCGCCGGCCTGGGTCTCGATGACCGGCAATGCGGTCAGCGAACCGGTCTTGCCCTTGACCGCGCCCTTGGTGAACTTCTCGACGTACTCCTCGTTGACGCGCGCAGCGCGCTCGAGCAGGCGCGAGTGCAGGTAGAACACGTCGCCCGGGTACGCTTCGCGGCCCGGCGGGCGGCGCAGCAGCAGCGACACCTGGCGGTAGGCCCACGCCTGCTTGGTCAGGTCGTCGTAGATGATCAGCGCGTCCTGGCCGCGGTCGCGGAAATACTCGCCCATCGTGCAGCCCGAGTACGGCGCGATGTACTGCATCGCCGCCGAATCCGAGGCGGTGGCCGCCACGACGATCGTGTACGCCATCGCGCCGTGCTCCTCGAGCTTGCGCACGACGTTCTTGATCGTCGAGGCCTTCTGCCCGATCGCGACGTAGATGCAGATCAGGTCCTTGCCCTTCTGGTTGATGATCGTGTCGACGGCCACCGCGGTCTTGCCGGTCTGGCGGTCGCCGATGATCAGCTCGCGCTGGCCGCGGCCGACCGGCACCATCGAGTCGATCGACTTCAGGCCCGTCTGCACGGGCTGCGCAACCTTCTTGCGCCAGATCACGCCCGGCGCGACCTTCTCGATGACGTCGCTCTCCTTGGCGTTGACCGGGCCCTTGCCGTCGATCGGGTGGCCGAGGGAGTTGACGACGCGTCCGATCAGCTCCGGCCCGACCGGCACTTCCAGGATGCGGCCCGTGCACTTGACGGTGTCGCCTTCGCTGATGTGCTCGTATGCGCCCAGCACCACCGCGCCGACCGAATCGCGCTCGAGGTTCAGCGCGAGGCCGAAGGTGTTGCCGGGGAATTCAAGCATCTCGCCCTGCATCGCGTTCGACAGCCCGTGGATGCGGCAGATGCCGTCGGTGACCGACACGACCGTACCCTGGGTGCGCACTTCCGCGCCCATGTCCAGGTTCTGGATCCGCGCCTTGATGATTTCACTGATTTCCGAAGGATTCAGTTGCATGATGTGTTCCCTGTCATTAGGCGCGAAGCTGCGTCGACATCGCGTCGAGCCTCGCCTGCACCGAACCGTCGATCACCGCGTCGCCGACCGTCACGCGCGCCCCGCCGATCAGCGCGGGGTTGACGCTGACGCTCGTCTCTATTTTCTTGCCGAAGCGCTTTTCCAGCGCCGCCTTGAGCCCGGCGACCTGGGCCTCGGTCAGATCGAACGCGGACTCGATCGTCGCCTTGGCCGTCGCCTCGGCTGCGTCCTTCAGCGCGTCGAACTGCGCCGCGATCTGCGGCAGCATCGCGATGCGGTCTGCGTCGACCAGCACGCGGATGAAATTCCGCGCCTGCGCATCGAAGCGGTCGCCCGCGATCGACAGCAGCAGCGATTCCTTGGCGCCGGCGTCGAGCCGGGGATTGTCCAGCGCCGCCGCGACCCGCTCGTCGGCCACGATCGTGGCGCCGAAGCGCAGCATCTGCGACCACGCCCCCAGCGCCGACTCCTGGCGCGCGAGATCGAATGCCGCTTCGGCGTAGGGGCGCGCAATCGTGGATAGCTCAGCCATGCTCGCGTCCGTTACAGCTCGTTGCGGATTGCATCGAGAAGCCCGGCGTGGTCCGTGGCGCTGATTTCGCGCTTCAGGATCCTGGAGGCGCCCGCCACCGCGAGATCGGCGACCTGGTTGCGCAACTGCTCCTTGGCGCGCGCAACCTCCTGCTGGATCTCGGCCTTGGCCGCGGCGATGATCCGCTCGCCCTCGGCGCGTGCCTCGGTCTTCGCCGCGTCCATCGTCTCGGACCGGAACTTCTCGCCGGTCGCCACGATTTCGCCCGCCTTGGCCTTGGCCTCCGCGATCATGTCCGCGATGCGCTTTTCGGCGCTTGCGAGGCTCCGGCGGCCCTGCTCGCCCGCCGAGAGACCGTCGGCGATCTGCTTCTGGCGGGTCTCCACCGCGCGCATCAGCGGCGGCCAGATGAATTTCGCCGTGAACCAGATGAACAGGCCGAAACCGACGGCCTGCATCAGCATGGTGAGATTGATGTTCATCGCTGCACTCTTTCGAAGATCGACGCGCCTGCCGGCGTGAGCCTTACTTCAGGCCGGCGGGGATCAGCGGGTTGCCGAACGCGAACAGCATCGCAATGCCCAGCGCGATGATGAACGACGCGTCGATCAGGCCGAGGAGCAGGAACACCTTCGCCTGCAGCTGGGGCATCAGTTCCGGCTGGCGCGCCGCGCCTTCGAGGAAGCGCGCGCACATGATGCCGATGCCGACACAGGCGCCGAGCGCGCCCAGGCCGATCATCAGGCCGATGCCGATGCCGGTGAGACCCTGGATCTGCGCGATCAGTTGAAGCTTGTCCATTTCGTTTCCTTTCGTCGAGCGGGGTTTGACTTGGGTAGAAGGGGTGGCTACGCGCCGGATGCAGGGCGCCACGGCGGATGACGCTCCGCCGGGCGTCCCCGGCGATCAGTGATGCTCGTGCGCCATTGCGATGTAGACCACCGTGAGCATCATGAAGATGTAGGCCTGCAGGGCGACGATCAGGATGTGGAAGATCGACCAGCCCAGGTCCAGCGTCGCGCCGAAGATCGTGCCGACGATGCCGGTGGCGGCCCACATGCCGAGCAGCAGGAAGATCAGCTCGCCCGCGTACATGTTTCCGAACAGCCGCAGCGAATGCGACAGCGGCTTCGACACGTACTCGACGAGATTGAACAGCAGGTTGAACAGCCACAGCAGGGGGTTGGAGCCGAACGGCGAGCAGAAGAGCTCGTGGATCCAGCCGCCCAGGCCCTTCACCTTGATGCTGTAGAAGATCATCAGGCCGAACACGGACAGCGCCAGCGCGAACGTCGTGTTGACGTCGGCGGTGGGGACGAAGCGGAATTTCTCGAAACCGACCGCGTGCAGGCCGGTGGCGACGACGTCGATGGGCAGGAAGTCCATCGCGTTCATGATCAGCACCAGCACGAAGGTGGTCAGCGCGATCGGCGCGACCATGCGCGAAGTGCCGTTGTAGATGCTCTTGACCTGGTCGTTGACGAAATCGATGGCCAGCTCGACGAAGGCCTGGGTCTTCGACGGCACGCCGGCGCTCGCCTTGCGCGTCACCAGCCACAGGAAGCCGAACGTCAGCACACCGATGACCGCCGACGTCAGGACCGTGTCGACGTTGACGGTCCAGAAACCTCCCGGCCCCACCGGCTGCGTCAGGAACGACAGGTGGTGGCTGATGTATTCGGTCGGGTTCTCGTACTTGGCTACCATCGAAGTTTCCGGATCGGGCAACGGTCAGTCGGGCAACACGGGCAACAATCAATCGCGAGCGAACAGGGCAACGCGGAACATCAAAGCAGTGACGATGAACGCGGCGAACAGCGCCGGCAGCACCAGGCCGCGGTAGGTGGCGAGCACCAGCCACAACTGGCCGAGGATCATGATGATCTTCACCGCCTCGGCCCGGACCGCGCTCATGACTGTCGCCCCCGGAGTCCGCGACGGGGAGAGCCTCGCCACGAACGCATGGACGACCCCGGCCGAGAGATTGATCACCCCACCCAGCAGCGCCGAGAGCGCTCCGTTCGGACCTGCGTAGACACCTGCGACCGCCGCAATGACCAGCGTCGCAACCGCCTGCCAGACCAGCGCGGTTCGAAGCGGTCTGAGGGAAAACGGCGGTGACACGGTTTTCTGCCTGGCGTCCGCGGGCCGGCTGCGCCGAGCCCGAGCAAACTTTGCAATTTTAACCGCTTTCGACCCGGGATCGCAACGAAATGTTGCAGCGCAACTGCACGCCTGCATCACCGCGGTGCGCAGGAGCCTTCGCCCGACGGCGTCGTGTCGACGCCCCCCGGGGACCGGAGGGCAGGCGCGGACTTCAGCCGCCGGACAGCGCCGCCACGATCATCATCTCGGAGTCGGAGGTCAGCGGCGTCGACAGGTCCCGGATCAGCTGGCCGCCGACGAAGAGCTTGATGTGGGGGCGCAGCTGTCGCTGCTCGTCGACGATGCGGAAACGGATCCCCGGGTAGGCCCCGTCCAGCGCCGCAAGAACGCTGCTCACCGTCGGCGGCAGCTCGGGGGCGAGCACCGGGATCGCCACCGCGACCTCCGCCTGGCCCGTGTAGGAAAGCAGCGGCGAGGGAATCTGCACCCGGACGACGATGGCGGCTTCGCGTGAGGCCCGGGCCGTCATCGCGCGCCCGAGCCGCCGCGGTCGCCGGAGCAATGCGCTGGTAGCGAGCGCTCGCTGTCGTTTCGGACCGCAGCCGACAAGGAAACTGTCAGCACCACGCCTCGATCGCATGGATATGGGGCAGATGTCGGGCGAGGCAACGGAAGCTCCGGCCTTCGTCGCGGCTGCCCCAGACCTCCCCGGACGTCGTACCGAAATAGAGTCCCATCGGATCACGCATGTCGGTGCTCATCGCCTGCCGCTTGACCGTCCACCACGCCTGCGATTTCGGAAACCCCTGGTCCTGCCGCTTCCAGGTCTTGCCACCGTCGCGTGAACGATAGACCGCGGGCCGCCCGCCGGGTGCCGTACGCGGCCACACGCTCGTTCCGTCCATCGGCAGCACCCACAGCGTGTCCGCGTCGCGCGGATGCACCGCCACCGGAAAACCGACGTCGCCGACGGCCTTGGGCATCGCTGCGCCGATGTCCTGCCAGGCATCCGAGGGCCGATCGAGCCGATAGATGCCGCAGTGATTCTGCTGGTAGAGCCGGTCGGGATTCCCGCCCGCGAAACGGACGCAATGCGGATCGTGACCGTATTCGGGCGGCGGCCCGGGGAAGAAATCCGCGCGCACGCCCTTGTTGAGCGGCCGCCAGTCGGCGCCCGCGTCCACCGATTCGAACACGCCGCCACCCGACATCCCGATATACATATGCGCGCGGTCCCGCGGGTCGATCAGGATCGAGTGCATCTTGGGCCCATCCGGCGTGCCGTCCTGGTCGCCGCCGCACCATGCCTTGCGCTGCGGGTGGGCGTTGAAGCCGGCGACGCCTTCCCAGGTCGCGCCGGCGTCGGCGGAGCGGAAAAGGCCCTGAGGCGAGGTCCCCGCATACCAGACACCCGGCTCGCTCGGGTGGCCCGGTGTCAGCCAGAACGTGTGGTCGACGACGCGGCCACTGCCTTCGCCGAAAGCGGGTGGCCGGGTCGCTTCCTTCCAGGTCTTTCCGCTGTCGAGGGAACGGAACACCGTCGGACCCAGGTGGCCGGTGCGCGCGGCGACGAGCAGCGTCTTGCCGTCGCGAGGATCGCAGACCGCATGGTGGAGGATGTGCCCGAGGAACTGCGGCCCTGCGAGCTTCCAGCCGTTGCGCGCGACGTCGCTCGTCAGCGTCCACAGACCTTTCCGTGTCGCGATCAGCAGGCGAACGCGGCGCGCCGGTGCGGGGCGCGCGGCGGCTCTGGTGCGAGGCATCGTATGACCCTCCCGAAGTCGAGGCCAGGGGCGCAGGGGCGCCCGGCCGGACCGACAACGCTACGCCGCGGCAAGAAACCGGGCAAGCATCATGGTTGAATTTGCGGCCGGCGACTGCGATCCTCCCGTGGCGAGGCCCGGGCCGGCCATCGGGGCTGGCCATCCGGGCCGGCGATCATTGAAATCCAGGAGCGCAACATGACGATCAAGGTCGGCGACCGTTTGCCGGACGGCAGCCTGCAGGAATATTTCGACGTGGAGAAGGATGGGTGCTCGGTCGGTCCGAACCCGGTCCAGGTCGGCGAGCTCACGCGCGGCAAGAAGGTCGTCGTGTTCGGCCTGCCGGGCGCGTTCACGCCGACCTGCTCGGCCAAGCACGTGCCGAGCTACGTGGCCGCCTACGACAAGCTGAAAGCCAAGGGCATCGACACCATCGCCTGCATGTCGGTCAACGACGCGTTCGTCATGGGCGCCTGGGCGCACGACCAGAAGACCGGCGACAAGGTACGCATGCTCGCCGACGGCAGTGCCGATTACACCAAGGCGCTCGGGCTGGAGATGGACCTGATCAAGCGCGGGATGGGCGTGCGCTGCCAGCGCTTCTCGATGCTCGTCGACGACGGCGTGGTCAAGATCCTGAACATCGAGGCGCCTGGCAAGTACGAAGTGTCCGACGCCGAGACGATGCTGCGGCAGATCGGCTAAGCGCGGGGCGGGGAGGCAACGCCGCGCCTGCTGTCCTTGCCACAGGTGTGGGCGCGGCGCCTGTTCCTGCCGCGCCCGCAGGCGCGGGCAGGCGCTAGTCTTTCGCCGCGACGCCCATCCGCTGCAGCAATCCATCGAGCTGGTCGAGCGTCGAGTAGCGGATGACGATGCGACCGGCGCCCTTGCGTCCCGGTTCGATGCGGACGACCGCTGCGAGCCTCTCGGCGAGCTGGTTCTCGAGACGCGCCGTGTCGGCATCGTAGTTGGGCCGCGTCTTGCGACGCGCCGCGCGTTTTGCCGGATTCAGCAGACCGTGGACGAGGCGCTCGGTGTCGCGCACCGACATCGACGCGTCGACCACGCGCACGGCAGCCCCCGCCTGCTGTGCTGCGGGCAGCGCGAGCAGCGCACGTGCGTGGCCCATCTCGAGCGCGCCCTCGAGCAGGTATTCCTGCACCGGACCGGTCAGCGCGTTCAGGCGCAGCAGGTTCGACACCGCGCTGCGCGAGCGACCGACCGATTTCGCCGCAGCCTCGTGGGTCAGGCCGAATTCGTCGATCAGTCGCTTCAGGCCTTTCGCCTCCTCGATGGGGTTCAGGTCCTCGCGCTGGATGTTCTCGATCAGCGCGACGGCAAGCGCGGCCCGGTCGGGGACGTTCTTGACCAGTGCCGGAATCTGGCGCAGGCCTGCCTGCTGCGCCGCGCGCCAGCGACGCTCGCCGGCGAGGATCTCGAAGCGCCCGCCGTCGACCGGCCGCACAAGGATCGGCTGCATGACGCCCTGCTCGCGTATCGAGTCGGCGAGCTCGGCGAGCGAGGCCGCATCCATCTTGCTGCGCGGCTGGTACTTGCCCGGACGGATGCGATCGACCGACAGCGTCTGCAGGCTCTCGCCCGAGCTCGCGGTCGCTTCGTCCGGGCCGGCGAGCAGGGCATCGAGGCCGCGGCCCAGTCCCTTGGGTCGAATCATGGAGTCTCCTGCCGCGGCGCCTGCGCCGCGGGCGGCGGCCCGGCGGTGGCGCCCATCTGGTTGCGCGTTTCCATCCGCCGCAGCACCTCGCCCGCAAGCGCCAGGTAGGCGAGCGCGCCCTTGGACTGCGGCTCGAGCTTGAGCGCGGGCAGGCCGTGCGACGGCGCCTCGGCGAGCCGCACGTTGCGCGGCACGACGGTGCGGTAGAGCCGGTCGCCGAAATGCCGTTCGAGCTCCGCCGCGACGTTCTGTGCCAGCGTGTTGCGCGGATCGTACATCGTGCGCAGCAGCCCCTCGATCTCCAGCGTGGGATTGAGGTGCGCACGCACCTTCTTCACCGTCTGCACGAGGTCGGACAGGCCCTCGAGCGCGTAGTACTCGCACTGCATCGGGATCAGCACGGAATCCGCGGCGCACAGGCCGTTCAGCGTCAGCAGCGACAGCGACGGCGGACAGTCGAGGAAGATGAAATCGTAGTCGCCCGCGATCTCGCCGATCGCATCGCGCATCTGGCGCAGCGCCTCGGCGAGCGCGTCCTTCAACCGCGTCTCGCGCTCGGGCAGGTCGACGAGTTCGACTTCCGCGCCGGCGAGCTCGCGGTTCGCGGGAACCAGGTCGAAGCCCCCCGTCTCCGATTTCATGCGAACGTCCGCAATGGACGTTTCGCCGAGCAGCACGTGATAGACGGTGCGCGTGCAGGCACGCTTGTCGATGCCCGATCCCGTCGTGGCATTGCCCTGCGGGTCGAGGTCGACGACGAGCACGCGCCGCTTCATCGCGGCAAGGCTTGCCGCGAGATTGACCGTCGTCGTCGTCTTGCCGACGCCGCCTTTCTGGTTTGCGACTGCGATGATGCGGGTCAAGCTGCGGCCTCCGGCGTCGGACGCATGATGATCAGGTGGCGCCGGGCGTCGAGCCCCGGCACGTCGAGCGCCGGCTCGGCGACGACCGCGACGCTGCGCGGCAGCTGCGCGATTTCATCGCTCGGATGCGCGCCTTTCATCGCGACGAGGATGCCCTGCGGCGCGACGAGCCGGCGCGCACCGCGCACGAAGCTCGCGAGGTCCGAGAATGCCCGCGAGACGACGACGTCGAATGCTGCCGCGGGCACGTAGTCCTCGACGCGCGACGCGACCGCCTCGACATTGGCGAGCTCGAGCTCGATCGCCGCCTGCGTGAGGAACGCGACCTTCTTCTGGTTCGCATCGAGCAGCACGACGCGCCATCCGGGTCGGGCGATCGCGATCGGTATTCCCGGCACGCCCGCGCCGGTGCCGACGTCGAGCACGCGCAATGCGGGTGCGTCGGGCAGGTGCGGAAGGATCGCGAGCGCATCGTTCAGATGGTGCGTCACCATGCTGGGGCGATCGCGGATCGCCGTCAGGTTGAAGGTCCTGTTCCATTTGACGAGCAGGTCGAGGTAGGCGTCGAGCTTGCGCAGCGCATCGGCGGGCAACGGCGCGGCCGTCATGCGGAGCGCTTCGCCAAGCCGCGCTTCAGGTGCACCAGCAGCAGCGAGATCGCCGCCGGCGTCACGCCCGAGATGCGCGCGGCCTGGCCCAGCGTTTCGGGCCGATGCACGCTGAGCTTCTGCTGCACCTCGATCGACAGGCCGCGAACCTGGCAGTAGTCGATCCCGGCCGGGAGGCGCGCCTCCTCGTGCTCGCGCTGGCGCGAGATCTCGATCTGCTGGCGCTCGATGTACCCGTGATACTTGGTCGTGATCTCGACCTGCTCGGCGACGACCGCGTCGTCGACCGGCTTGCCGGCGCCTTCGAGCGCGTGCAGCGCGTGGTAGGTGACGCCGGGGCGCCGCAGCAGGTCCGCGAGCGCGTAGTCGCGCTCGATCGGTTGTCCCAGCACGCGCTCCGCATCGTGGCGGGCGACCACCTGCGGGCTCACGTACGTCGACTTGATCCGCTCCAGTTCCTGCGCGATCGCGTCGCGCTTGCGGCAAAAGGCCTCCCAGCGCGCGTCGTCGACGACGCCGAGTCTGCGCCCCTGCTCGGTCAGACGCAGGTCGGCGTTGTCCTCGCGCAGTTGCAGCCGGTATTCCGCGCGCGAGGTGAACATGCGGTAAGGCTCTGATACACCGCGTGTAATCAGGTCATCCACCAGCACGCCCAGGTACGCTTCGTCGCGCCGCGGGCACCAGCCTTCGAGGCCCGCGGCGTGGCGCGCGGCGTTGATGCCGGCAAGGATCCCCTGGGCCGCGGCTTCCTCGTAGCCGGTCGTGCCGTTGATCTGGCCGGCGAAGAACAGCCCGGCGATCGCCTTGGTCTCCAGGGTCATGCGCAGGCCCCGTGGATCGAAGTAATCGTATTCGATCGAGTAGCCGGGGCGCAGGATGTGCGCGTTCTCGCAGCCGGGGATCGACCGGACCAGCGCGAGCTGTACATCGAACGGCAGGGACGTCGAGATGCCATTCGGATAAATCTCTTGTGTATCAAGGCCTTCCGGCTCGAGAAAGATCTGGTGCGAGTCGCGCGAGGCGAAACGCACGACCTTGTCCTCGATCGACGGGCAGTAGCGCGGCCCGACGCCCTTGATGACGCCCGTGAACAGCGGCGAGCGATCGAGCCCGCCGCGGATGATCTCGTGGGTACGCGGCGTCGTGTGCGTGATCCAGCAGGGGAGCTGCCGCGGATGCAGGTCGCGGCCGCCCATGAACGAGAACACCGGCGCCGGATCGTCGCCCGGCTGGACCGCCAGCCCCGCGAAGTCGATCGTGCGCCCGTCGAGACGTGGAGGCGTCCCGGTCTTCAGCCGTCCGGCAGGCAGTTTCAGCTCCCGCAGCCGGGCACCCAGGCGCTTGGCGGGTGGATCTCCCGCCCGCCCCGCCTCGTACTGCTCGAGCCCCACGTGGATCAGGCCGGAAAGGAAGGTTCCCGTCGTCAGGACCACTGCGTCGGCCTCGAACTCCAGCCCGATCTGGGTCACCACCCCCGCCACCCGGTCCCCGTCGATCAGCAGGTCGTCGACCGGCTGCTGGAACAGCGTGAGCCCCGGCGCCGTTTCCAGGCGGTGCCGGATCGCCCGGCGGTAGAGCACACGGTCGGCCTGCGCCCGCGTCGCGCGCACAGCCGGGCCCTTGCTGGCGTTGAGGATCCTGAACTGGATGCCGGCCTCGTCGGTCGCGAGCGCCATCGCCCCACCCAGGGCGTCCAGCTCCTTCACCAGATGGCCCTTGCCGATGCCACCGATCGACGGGTTGCAGGACATCTGGCCCAGCGTCTCGAGATTGTGCGTCAGCAGCAGCGTGCTCCGCCCCGCCCGCGCGGAGGCGAGTGCAGCCTCGGTGCCGGCATGGCCGCCACCAACGACAATCACATCGAAACGTCGATCGAATTTCATTTAAAATCAATAAATTGTGAGCTGACCGATCTGGGCGGCTGCAGTTTGCCATTCTACAGCATCCGTCGCCCCCTCATCAGGCCGAGGCGACCATCCGCCCGCCGAGACGCCGGTGTTTCACGTGAAACAACGGGCGTCGCGCCTGGCCCGATCACGGCAATGCAGCCGCCCGCGATTTCGTCGCTGCCGCCGCCGGGTCGTCGGCGATTTCGGGCTCTGCCCCGGGGCGATTCGCGCGCCGCCGGGAAGGCGGTGCCCCAGCGGGCGGTCAATGCCTGTTTCACGTGAAACAAGCGGGAGGCCGGCGCACGCCGCTGTCCCGGCTTCAGGCGCCAGAACCCGCCGAAGCGGCCGTAGCGATTCCACGATGCCCCCACCGGACTCCTGACTGCCGAGGGCGTCGCAGGCAACGAGCCCCCCTCCCGGTCCGCGTCGCGCCGCCCGCGGCAACCATTGGTGATCGCGCCAAGCATCCGGCCCTCGCGCGCTTCGCTCGATTGGGCCGCCGCGGCGGGCAATGCCCGCTTTCGCCGGCGCCGGGTGGCCGGTGCCCGGCATTCCGCCATTCCGGCAGGCAGCGTCCCGGTGCCGGCGGCGCGGGCTTCCCGCCTGGGCGCGCGTGCCGCAAGTGCGCGCAACGCTCGACCCGCTGATCCTGGCATTGGACCGGGACGGGCGCTGGAACGCCTTCATCCGAACGACCGAGTCGGTGGCGCCGATTCCACCCACCGCCTGGGCCGCCGTTCGGGTCGGGCCACGCTTCGCGTTCCGGGCCGTGCGTCGGTCGCGCCCAGGCCAGCGGGGCAGCGCGGCGCCCCCTCGTCGAGGTGAATTGCGACCTCGACCCCCCGGCATCTGGCGGGCTGGCGGGAAAGCGGCAATTGTGGCGACCGCAGCGGTGATCGGCATCCGACCATGGGCCCGGCGGCAAAGCGCGCAGGGGCTGCGGCGCGGGGCACGCCCGGCAAAGCGGCCCGGCAGCGGCCCAGCCGTGGTCACGCGGCCGGAATCCCTGAAACCGGCTATCCGGGCTCTCCTGTAAAACAATAATTATTACATGGCGTTACAAGAGAGTGAGCGCCTACATTGCGATCAGGCCTTCCAACCGAGCGCGCTCGTCCATCAACACACCGGGCCGCTTGTCGCCCAGCCGGTCGAAAAGCGTGTCGTGCGACCCGAGCTCGCGCGCCCACTGCGCGCTGTCGATGCGCATGACCTCGACGAATCGCTCGAGCTCGAATTCGAGCCCCGACCAGTCGAGGTCGTCGTAGCGCGGAACGAAGCCGATCGCCGTCTCGACCGCTTCCGCGCGTCCGGCACAACGCTCGACCATCCACTTCAGAACGCGCATGTTCTGGCCGAAGCCGGGCCAAGCGAAGCCGCCGTCGGCAGCCTTGCGGAACCAGTTGACGGCGAAGATCTCGGGCGGGCGGCTGACGCGCGATCCCATGCGCAGCCAGTGATCGAAATAATCGCCGATGTGGTAACCGCAGAACGGGAGCATCGCGAACGGGTCGCGCCGCACCTCGCCGACCTTCCCGGTCGCGGCGGCGGTCGTTTCCGAGCCCATCGTCGCCGCCTTGTAGACACCCTCCTCCCAGCTGCGCGCCTGCGATACCAGCGGCACCGTGTCCGAGCGCCGCGCGCCGAACACGAACGCCGAAATCGGCACGCCGTCAGGATTGTCCCATTCGGGATCGAGCGACGGGCACTGGATCGCGGCGACGGTGAAGCGCGCGTTCGGGTGTGCCGCGGGCCGGCCGCATCCGGGCGTCCACGAGTTGCCTTGCCAGTCGACCAGATGCGCGGGCGGGGTCCTGGTCATGCCCTCCCACCAGACGTCGCCGTCGTCGGTCAGCGCGACGTTGGTGAAGATCACGTTCTCGCGCAGCGTTTCCATCGCATTGGGATTCGATTCGTACGACGTGCCCGGCGCGACGCCGAAATAGCCCGCTTCCGGATTGATCGCGCGGAACTGCCCGTCGGCCGACGGCTTGATCCATGCGATGTCGTCGCCGATGGTCGTCACGCGCCAGCCGCCGAACTCGGGCGGCGGGATCATCATCGCGAAGTTCGTCTTGCCGCAGGCACTGGGGAACGCCGCCGCGACGTAGCGCTTCTCCCCTTCGGGCGAGGTGACGCCCAGGATCAGCATGTGCTCGGCGAGCCACCCCTGGTCGCGGCCCATCACCGACGCGATGCGCAGCGCAAGGCACTTCTTCCCCAGCAACGCATTGCCGCCGTAGCCCGACCCGTAGCTCCAGATCTCCCGCCTTTCGGGGAAATGCACGATGTACTTGTTCTTCGCGTCGCAGGGCCAGACGGCGTCCTTCGCGCCGGGCGCGAGCGGCGCGCCGACCGAATGCACGCAGGGCACGAACGTGCCGTCCTCGCCGAGCACGTCCCAGACCGCGGAGCCCATCCGCGTCATCAGCTTCATGTTGACGACGACGTAGGGACTGTCGGTGATCTCGACACCGATGTGCGCGATGGGGCTGCCGAGCGGCCCCATCGAGAACGGCACGACGTACATCGTCCGTCCGCGCATCGAACCGTCGAACAACCCGTCGAGCGTCCTGCGCATCTCGCCGGGCTCGACCCAGTTGTTCGTCGGTCCGGCGTCCTCTTCGCGCTCGCTGCAGATGAACGTGCGGTCCTCGACCCGCGCGACATCCGACGGATCCGAGCGCGCGAGAAAGCTGTGCGGGCGCTTGACCGCATCGAGCCGGATCAGCGTCCCCGCCGCGACCATCGCGTCGCAGAGCCGGTCGTATTCCTCGCCGCTGCCGTCGCTCCACTCGATGCGGTCGGGCTTGGTCAGTGCCGCGATGTCACGCACCCACCGAAGGAGGCGGACATGTCTCACGGCGGCGGGCGCAGCGACCGCCGCGGCGAGGATTGCGGGCGACTGGGGTTCGTTCATCGTCATTGAATGTCGGCGCGCCGTTGGCGCCGCGCTGCGGATGGGTTGAAAACTCTAGCACGCGAAGCGGCGTGGCTGAAGCGGCAGATCCGATGCGCCGGCCCGCAGGCTGCCGTTCCCGGCGGCGCCTTGCGCGCCCGGGAAAGCCGGAGTACGGTATCCGCAAGCAACACCCCTGCAGCGACGCGCCTGCGTTGCTGCAGGCGTTTCGGCGCATCCTCGCCTTCGGGGCCGCGGCGACGCGCGCAATCCCGTCAATCCACGGAAGGGGGTTTCATGGCCAGCTGGCGAATCGAAGGTCAGTACATGGAGACCTGCAACTGCGACTACCTCTGCCCGTGCGCACCGTCGCATCTCACCGCGCGGCCCACCGAAGGTGATTGCAAGGCGGCATTGGCGATGCGCATCGACAAGGGCGAGAAGGACGGCGTGATGCTCGACGGCCTGTCGTTCGTCGTGGTCCTGCATTCGCCCGGCGCCATGGCCGACGGCAACATGACGATCGGCCTGATCGTCGACGAGCGCGCCTCCGCCGCGCAGACCGACGCGATCGCCGCCATTGCCACCGGCGCGGCGGGTGGCCCGATGGCGGCGCTGGGTCCCCTGGTCGGCCGCGTGGCCGGCGTCGAGAAGTGCCCGATTCGCTTCGAGGCCGCGGGGATGACCTTCGCCGTGAAAGCCGGCGAACTCATCGACCAGGCGTGCGAGGGCGTTGCCGGCGCAGTGCGTACGGACGAGCCGCTCCACATCGACAACACCGCGCACCCGGTGAATTCCCGCCTGGCGCTCGCGAAGGCCACGCGCAGTGTCTTCAACGCGTTCGGGATCAAGTGGAACGATACGAGCGGCAGGCGCAACGGCCACTTCGCTCCGTTCGCGTGGGCCGGATAGGAACGCAGTCGGCGCTCGACCGCGGCATCGACGCCACGCTGCGCCACGACCGCTGGATCGCCCTCGGCGGCCTCGCCGGGGTGGTCGTCGTCGCGTGGCTCTATCTCTGGTACACCGCGACCGGCACGGATCAGGCCTCGATGTCGATGCCGGCGATGCCCGGGATGCCGGCAATGTCAGGGATGCCTTCGCCACCCCGCGCCACCGATGCCGCCGCGTTCACCCTGGCGCTCGTCATGTGGACCGTGATGATGGCGGGCATGATGCTGCCCAGCGCCACACCGACCGTCCTGCTGTACGGGGCGATCGTGCGCAAGAACGGCGCGCGCGGCACCGTGCTCCCGGGTGTCTGGATCTTCGCCAGCGCGTACCTCCTGGTCTGGGCCGGCTTCAGCGTGGCGGCGACCGTGTTGCAGACACTGCTCGAGCGCGCCTCGCTGCTGACACCGACACTGGCTGCGGCGAGCAACCGCGCCGCCGCGCTCGCCCTGATCGTCGCGGGCGTGTATCAGCTGACCCCCCTCAAGCGGTCCTGCCTCGCCAGGTGCAGGAATCCGCTCGAGTTCTTCATGACCCGCTGGCGCGCAGGGCCGGGCGGCGCGTTCAGGATGGGCCTCGAGCACGGTGCCTACTGCGTCGGCTGCTGCTGGGCGCTGATGATGCTGCTCTTCGTGGCCGGCGTCATGAACCTCGCGTGGGTGGCGCTGATCGCCGCATTCGTCTTCGTCGAGAAGTTGTTTCCCGCGGTCCGCCTCGTCTCGCCGCTCGCGAGCGCCGCGCTGATCGTCGCCGGACTCTTCCTGCTCGCGCGAGCGTAGGCGCGGCGTCCGGCAACCCGGACGTGACGATGGCGCAGCCAAACGCGCGTCCGATCGTCGCGCGGCGCCCGCGCCCGCGAGAGGCCGGCTATTTTCCGATGCAGAAGCGCGAGAAGATCTCGCCCAGCAGATCGTCGGCGGTGAATTCGCCGGTGACCGTCGACAAAGCCTGTTGTGCGGCGCGCAACTCCTCGGCGAAGAGCTCGATCGCAGGCGGTCGGATGGCGGCGTGCTCGCCCGCCATGGACAGGTGCGCCGCGGCGGCGGCCAGCGCGCTCACCTGGCGCTCGCGCGCGAGGAACACGTCCTCCGTGGCGTGCTCGGCACCCGCGATGCGCAGCATCTGCGCTTCGAGCGCTGCGATCCCCTCGCCGGTCAGCGCGGACACCCACGCCTCCACGACGCCGTCGTCGCGACGATCGACGTGCGCCGCCGTGCCCGCGAGGTCGCACTTGTTGCGCACGATGATCCGCGGCAGCGCTGCCTGGAGCTCGCCGGCGAGCGGCGTGTCCGCGCGCGGTTCGCGTGGGTCGCGCGCATCGGTCAGCACCAGTGCCAAGTCGGCGCGCGCGATGGCCGCGCGCGTGCGCGCAATTCCGAGCGCCTCGACGGTGTCGGTGGTCTCGCGCAGGCCGGCGGTGTCGATGATGGTCAGCGGGATGCCGGCGAGCTCGATCGGTCGCTCGATGGTGTCGCGCGTCGTACCCGGGATCGGCGTCACGATCGCGGCCTCGTCGCCGACGAGGCGGTTCAGCAGGCTCGACTTGCCCACGTTCGGCGCCCCGACCAGCACGACGGCGAGGCCGTCGCGAAGGATCGCGCCGCGGCGCGACCGCGCGAGGATGACGGACAGTCGCTCGCGTATGGCGGCGACCCGCGCAAGCACGTCGCCTTCGCGCAGGAACTCGACGTCCTCTTCCGGAAAATCGAGCGTCGCCTCGGTGTACATGCGCAGCTCGATCAGCGCGTCGCGCAGCGCATGCACTTCCGCCGAGAATTCACCGGTGAGGCTGCGTGCCGCGGCGCGCACGGCGGCGGTCGTCGAGGCGTCGATGACGTCGGCCACGCTCTCGGCTTGCGCCAGGTCGAGCTTGCCGTTCAGGAATGCGCGCTTGGTGAACTCGCCCGGTTCGGCGAGCCTCGCACCGAGCTCGATGCAGCGCGCGAGCAGCAGTCGCATGACGGCGGGGCCGCCGTGCCCCTGCCATTCGACGACGCTCTCGCCGGTGTAGGAATGCGGCCCGGGGAAATGGAGCGCCAGCCCGGTGTCGATCGGCGCGCCCTGCGCGTCGCGGAACGTGACGCGGGTCGCGATCCGCGGCGGCAGCGTGCGGCCGGCGATGCCTTCGATCAGCGCCGCGATGTCGTTGCCGGACACGCGGACGATGCCCACGCCGCCGCGCCCGGGGGGCGTGGCGATCGCGGCAATCGGTTGCGTGACGGGCTGGGCGATGGGGCGCGGCGCATCCATGCGCGCGAGCTTACCGCGCCCGACTGGCAACGCTAGCGCCGCCTGGCCGCGGCCTGCTCGGTCTCGCGCGTCAGCATCCGGTTAACGTGCCATTGCTGCGCGATCTGCAGCAGGTTGTTGACCAGCCAGTAGAGGACGAGGCCCGACGGGAAGAACAGGAACATGATCGAGAACGCGACCGGCATGATCTGCATGACCTTCGCCTGCACCGGATCGGAGATCGGCGTCGGCGACAGCCGCACCTGCAGGTACGCGGTGATCGCGTAGATGACCGGCAGCACGAACCACGGATCCGGGGCGGAAAGGTCCTGGATCCAGCCGATCCAGGGGGCGTGGCGAAGCTCGACGGCCGACAGCAGCACCCAGTACAGTCCCATGAACACGGGGATCTGCACGACGATGGGCAGGCACCCGCCCAGCGGGTTGATCTTCTCCTGCTTGTAGAGCTCCATCATCTTGATCTGGAGCTGCTGCTTGTCGTTCGCGTACTGCTCCTGCAGCACCTTCATCTTCGGCGCGACGAGCTTCATCTTCGCCATCGACCGCGCCGACGTGGCGTTCAGCGGATAGAACACGCCCTTGATCATGATGGTCATCACGATGATGGCGAAGCCCCAGTTGCCGATCAGCCGATGCAGGAACTTGAGCAGCAGGAACAGCGGTTCGGCGATGATCGTGAAGATGCCGTAGTCGACGACGAGGTTCAGGCCCGGCGCGAGCTTGGACAGCGCCTCCTGGTCCTGCGGACCGGCATACAGGCTCGCGCGGATCACGCCGGTCGCGCCGGGCGCAATCGTGCCTTCGGCGTAGCGGACACCGGCCGTGTACAGGCCGTTGCCGAGCCTGGTCGTGTAGAACCTGCGCTCGATCTTCGGCGTCTCCGGCGGGAGCCACGCGACGACGAAGTAGTGCTCGACCATGCCGATCCAGCCGTTGTCGGTGACGTTCGTGTACGGCGGCTTGCGGCTGGGATCGGCGGCGTCCTTGTCGATCTCGGCGAAATCGATCTTCTTGTACTTGTCCTTGTCGTCGTAGACGACGGGGCCGACGTAGGGCTTCGGGCCCATCCGGGTCTGCACGCCCACCTGCTTGATGTCGCGCATCAGCTGGAAGTACGCCTCGGGCTTGATCGGCGCGGTGCCCGCGTTCGTGACGTCGAAGGCGACGTCGATCACGTAGCTGCCGCGGTGGAAGGTCAGCGTCTGCACGACCTTGTCGCCGTTGGGCGCGGTCGCCTGCAGCTTCAGGTCGAAATGATCGGCGCCCGCGGGCAGCGACCGGGGTCCCGGCAGGACTTCATAGGGCGTGCGGTGATTGGGAAGCCCGTCGCCGATCAATCCCGCCTGGGCGACGAAGGTCCGGTCGGCGTTGTGCAGCAGAACGTAGTACGGCTTGGATTTGTCCTCGGCGTCGCGCTGTTTCTTGAGGGCCACCTGCGTGATCGTTCCGCCGACGGTGTCGATTTCCGCCGCGAACATGTCGGTGTGGATCTCGATCGCCTGGCCCGCGGGGACGGCGGCGCCACCCGGAACCGCAGCAGCAGTCGGCGTCCCCGCCGCGGCCCCCGGACCCGAAGGAATCGCGCCCGCTCCGGACGCCCCCGGCGTCGCGCCCGGAACGGCGGGCGCCGCCCCCTGGCCGGCCGCCGGCGCAGCCGACTGCGTCGTCGGTACCGGAATCGGGGGATTGTGCTCGCGCTCCCACGCCTGCCAGAGCAACACCGAGGAAAAGGAAAAGACCAGCCAGAGGATCAGGCGTTGGATGTCCATGCAGGGCTTCGGGGTAGCGGTTGCCGGTCCGCCGATCGCCCGGCAGCAGCCGCGCGCGCCGGCGATGTCGGCGGGTTGGTTTGGGGAGGCCGGCTCGTGTCAGGGAACCGGGTCGTAGCCGCCCGGATGATACGGGTGACACCGTCCGAGACGCTTGATCGCGAGCCAGGTTCCCGCGAACGCGCCGTGGCGTTCGATGGCCTCGCGGGCGTAATCCGAGCAACT
Organism: Pseudomonadota bacterium; assembly: GCA_021784125.1. GTDB lineage: Bacteria > Pseudomonadota > Gammaproteobacteria > Burkholderiales > Casimicrobiaceae > VBCG01. The sequence continues at coordinate 18,620 of JAJXTF010000010.1, forward strand.
CGGGTAGAAGCGGCAATTCGAGCCCAGCATCGGGCGCAGCAGATACTGGTAGCCGCGCAGCAGGGCAAGCAGGACGCGCTTCACCGCGCAGGCTCCGCGGAAGGCGGCAGATCCAGGGACGAAGCCGGGGATCGATTCGCGGACGGCGGAAGAAGTCGCGCGAGCAGCAGCCGAGCCTCGTCGATGACGAGATCGATTTCGTTGCGCCGGACGCTGCGCTTGACGCGCAGGATCACGTCGAAAGCCTCGATGCCGGGACGCGCTGTGCGGATCATCTCGCGCAGGCGGCGGCGCAGGCGGTTGCGGTCTACCGCTCGCGGCATCATCTTGCTACCCATGACATAGCCGATGCGGCCGGGCGATTGCGCGGCGCGCACTGCGATCAATTGCAGGAACTGCGCGTCGTGACGCTTGCCGGCGCGAAAGACGGCCTCGAATGCGCCGATGCCGCGAAGCCGGTAGCGGGAATTGCCGATGCGCTGAGGCGACGCAATGAGCGTCAGACCGTCAGTCTGGCGCGACCTTTGGCGCGGCGGGCCGACAGCACCTTGCGGCCACCCACGGTGCTCATCCGGGCGCGAAACCCGTGCGTGCGCGCGCGGCGCAGCTTGGAAGGTTGGTACGTGCGTTTCATTGTCGAAGACCTGTAGGTTGCCCGTGGGTTGCCCCTGGGTTGCCCCTGGGTTGCCAGGGGACCGCGACCACGCCGAAACTCGATGCCGGGCGATCGCGGAAAAGCCTTGTATTAGAGCGCGTTACGCGCATTCTGTCAACGCGACTCGCCGCGAACTCCGGCCGACGCTGCGGCGCGAGTGGTCACTTTCACGCCAGCCCCCATCCGTCCACGGCCCGCTCTCCGCCGCCTCGGGCGCTGTGGATAACTCGATTTGACGCGGCTACAATGCCTCCCCGGTCAGAACTCGTGCAAGAAAGCGCGCGGCCGGTCTTCCCGCGATCCGATACCTTCGACCGGCATTCTCCGCGTGCATTCCGCTTCTCCTTCCGTTTCCCATTCCGCTGTCTGGGCCGCCTGCCTCTCGGTTTTCGAACGGGAGCTGACGCCCCAGCAATTCTCCACCTGGATCAAGCCTTTAGCCTGCGCCGACGCACCGGGCAAGCTGCGGCTGGTCGCGCCCAACCGCTTCGTACTGCAGTGGGTCAAGGACCGGTTCGGGGGTCGAATCGAGGCGCTGGCCCGCGAGTCCATTGGCAAGGATGTCGCCGTCGAATTCGCCGTCGCGGAGGCCGGAACCACGACCCCGCCGAGCGCGCCCCGATCTGCCGCGGGGCCTTTGCCGGTGGACAACGCGGGCGACATCGCAGACCATGCCGCGCCGGCAACGTCAGGCGCTCCGGGAACGCCGACGGCCCCTTCCCCTGCGCCGGCCACCCCGGCATCGGCTCCGACCGCGATGCCCGCCCGCGACCGGACCGTCTCGGGCAGCCAACCCTCGATCGGGCCTTTCGCGATCAAGCCGGGCGGACATCGCCGGGTGGAGCCCGGCGGCCTCAACCCCGGATTCACGTTCCAGGCCTTCGTCGCCGGCAAAGCCAACCAGTTGGCCCGCGCGGCAGGCCTGCAGGTGGCCGAGCACCCGACGTCCTACAACCCCCTGTTCGTCTACGGCGGCGTGGGCCTGGGCAAGACGCACCTCATCCAGGCGATCGCCCACCAGTTGCTGCTGCAGAATCCGGAAGCCAAGATCCGCTACATCCACGCCGAAACCTACGTTTCCGACGTGGTACGGGCCTACCAGCACAAGGCCTTCGACGACTTCAAGCGCCATTACCGCTCGCTCGATCTGCTGCTGATCGACGACATCCAGTTCTTCGGCGGGAAGAACCGCACCCAGGAAGAGTTCTTCTACCTGTTCAACACGCTGATCGAGGCACATCGCCAGGTCGTCATCACCTGCGACACCTTCCCCAAGGAAATCGAAGGCATCGAGGAGCGACTGATCTCGCGCTTCGGCTGGGGACTGACCGTGGCGCTCGAGCCTCCCGAGCTCGAGATGCGCGTCGCCATCCTGCTGTCCAAGGCGGCTTCCGTCGGCGTGCGCCTGGACGAGCAGGTGGCCTTCTTCATCGCCAAGCACATCCGCAGCAACGTGCGCGAGCTCGAAGGCGCGCTGAAGCGCATCCTCGCCTACGTGAGCTTCCACGGCCAGGAGATCACGCTGGCGACGACCAAGGAGGCCCTGCGCGACCTGCTGGCCGTGCAGAACCGCCAGATCTCGATCGACAACATCCAGAAGACGGTGGCCGACTACTACAAGGTGCGCATCTCGGACATGCACTCCAAGAAGCGGTCCCGGGCCGTCGCGCGGCCCCGCCAGGTCGCCATGGCGCTGGCCAAGGAACTCACGCAACTGTCCCTGCCCGAGATCGGCAGCAACTTCGGAGGCCGCGACCACACGACGGTGCTGCACGCCTGCCGCCAGATCGCGAAGCTCCGCGACTCGATGCCGGAGCTCAATCACGACGTCAATTTCCTGCTCCAGGTCCTCCGCAGCTGAGACCCGCGCGGCCCTGCGAAAACCCTGTACCGAAAGGCTCGGATCGGATGCATAAGAGCGGTCTGGAACGGGTATAATTTGAGGGTTGATCGACCGGCGGCGAAATGCCCGGAAATGCCCCCAAACGATCCACAGCCGGCACCGTTGTTATACGCCGGTTCAGTTGACGCCAAGCCCTTGACCGCATTGTGCAAATCGACGATGTCGGCGATTTCCGCGTTCTCCTATTACTATTCTTAGTCTTCGACAATGCAGCTAAAACAAATAGCTCGTGATGCGCTGCTGAAACCGCTGCAAGCCGTTTCAGGGATTGTCGAACGACGGCAAACGCTGCCGATACTCGCGAACGTCCTGCTCGAGCAGAAGGACGGCAAGCTGCACGTGACGGCGACCGATCTCGAGATGCAGATCACCGCGGTCAGCGAATTCGCCGGCAAGGACGGCCAGGCGACGACCGTAGGTGCCCGCAAGCTGCACGACCTCCTGCGCGCGCTGCCGGAAAGCGCGCAGCTGACCGTCGACGCGACGGGCAGCAGAATGACCGTGCGCGCCGGACATTCCCGCTTCAACCTGCAGACGCTCGCGGCGGCCGATTACCCGCGCATCAGCCTCGGTACCGAGCAGTTGCAGTCGCTGTCGCTTCCGCAGCGCGATTTCCGCTCGTTGCTGAAGCTCGCGGAATTCGCGATGGCGCAGCAGGACATCCGGTATTACCTCAACGGCATGCTGCTGGTGATCGATGCCGGATCGCTGCAGGCCGTCGCGACCGACGGTCACCGGCTGTCGTGGGCGAGCCTGGCCGTGCCGGGCCAGTACACGCGCCAGGAAGTGATCCTGCCGCGCAAGACGGTGCTCGAGCTCTCGAAGCTGCTCGAGGACGTCGAGGATCCCCTGACCATCGACATCCTCTCGAACCAGGTGCGGTTCCGCTTCGGCAACGTCGAGCTGGTGTCGAAGGTCGTCGACGGAAAGTTTCCGGACTACAACCGGGTGATCCCTGCCGGCCACACGAAGTTGATCGAGCTGGAGCGGGCCGGATTCCTGTCCGCACTGCAGCGCGCGGCGATCCTCTCCAACGAGAAGTTTCGCGGCGTGCGCCTGGTGCTCTCCGACGACCAGCTGCGGATCATCTGCGCCAACAGCGAGCAGGAGGAGGCCGAGGAAGAGCTGCCGATCGCCTACAAAGGCGAGAACCTCGACATCGGTTTCAACATCACCTACCTGCTCGACGTCCTGTCGAACATCTCGAGCGAGAACGTGTGTGTGGCGCTCGGCGACGCCAACTCCAGCGCCCTCGTCACCATTCCCGGACGCGACGATTACAAGTACGTCGTCATGCCGATGCGCATCTGATCGCCTCGGCCGGCCCCTCGAAAGACGCAATGACCTCAGCACCAGCGAAACCCAAGCAGCACGGCGACGACTACGATTCATCGAGCATCAAGATCCTGAAGGGGCTCGATGCCGTCCGCAAGCGGCCCGGCATGTACATCGGCGACACCTCCGACGGCACGGGCCTGCATCACATGGTATTCGAGGTGCTCGACAACGCCATCGACGAGGCACTGGCAGGTTATTGCGACGACATCAAGGTCGTCATCCATGCCGACAATTCGGTGTCGGTCGTCGACAACGGACGCGGCATCCCGACCGACGTCAAGGACGACGACGACGAGCACCGATCGGCAGCCCAAATCGTCATGACCGAGCTGCACGCCGGCGGCAAGTTCGACCAGAACAGCTACAAGGTCTCCGGCGGCCTGCACGGCGTCGGGGTATCGGTCGTCAATGCATTGTCAGAGTGGCTGAAGCTGCGCATTTGGCGCAACGGTCACGTGCATCAGATGGAATTCCGCCACGGCGTCCCCGTCGCGCCGCTTGCGGTCGTCGGCACGACCGACCGGCGGGGCACCGAAGTCCATTTCATGGCGGCGACCGAAACCTTCACCCGCATCGAATTCCACTACGAGATCCTGGCCAAGCGCATCCGCGAACTGTCGTTCCTGAACAACGGCGTCAAGATCGAGCTCGTCGACCAGCGCGACGGCAAGACCGAGAACTTCGCGTACTCGGGCGGCATCCGCGGTTTCGTCGAGTACATGAGCCGCAGCAAGTCGGTGCTGCACCCGAAGATCTTCACGGCGATCGGCGAGAAGGACGGCGTCACCGTCGAGGTGGCGATGCAGTGGAACGATTCGTACGCCGAGTCGGTGCAGTGCTTCACCAACAACATTCCGCAGCGCGACGGCGGCACCCACCTGACGGGCCTGCGCCAGGCGATGACGCGGACGCTGAACAATTACATCGAGAAGGAAGAGGTCGCCAAGAAGGCGAAGGTCGAGACGACCGGCGACGACATGCGCGAAGGCCTGACCTGCGTGCTGTCGGTCAAGGTGCCCGAGCCCAAGTTCTCGTCGCAGACCAAGGACAAGCTGGTGAGCTCCGAGGTGCAGCCGATCGTGCAGGAAGTGGTCAGCGCCAAGCTCGCCGAGTTCCTGCTCGAGAATCCCGCGGACGCGAAGATCATCTGCGGCAAGATCGTCGACGCCGCGCGTGCGCGTGAGGCCGCGCGCAAGGCGCGCGAGCTGACGCGGCGCAAGGGCGTGCTCGACGGCATGGGGCTGCCCGGCAAGCTCGCCGACTGCCAGGAGCGCGATCCGGCGCTGTGCGAGATCTACCTGGTCGAGGGCGATTCGGCAGGCGGCTCGGCCAAGCAGGGACGCGACCGCAAGTTCCAGGCGATCCTCCCGCTGCGCGGCAAGATCCTCAACGTCGAGCGTGCGCGCGACGAGAAGGTGATCTCGTCGCAGGAGATCGTGACGCTGATCACTGCGCTCGGAACGGGGTTCGGCAAGGACGACTACAACCCCGACAAGCTGCGCTATCACCGCATCATCATCATGACCGATGCGGACGTCGACGGCTCCCACATCCGCACGCTGCTGCTGACGTTCTTCTACCGCCAGATGCGCGATCTGGTCGAGCGAGGACACATCTACATCGCGCAGCCGCCGCTGTACAAGGCGAAGCAGGGCAAGGAAGAGGTCTACCTCAAGGACGAGCACGAGCTGAAGCAGCACCTGCTGCGCGTCGCCCTCAAGGGTGCCGAGCTCGTGCCCGGCACCGATCGCCCGGCGCTTGCCGCGGAGTCGTTCGGCAACGTTGCGCGCGAGTACCTGCTCGCGGAAGCCGTCATCGAACGCCTCGCGCGCGCCATCGAGCCGGTTGCGCTGCGCGCCTTGCTGAACGGCGTACGCGTGGACCTCGCGACCGAAGCCGCGGCGTCGGCGAGCGCGGCTGCGCTGCAGGCGTCGATCGACGACCCGGAAGTGACGGTGCAGGCGCGCTACGATGCCGCAACCGAGATGCACCGGATCATCGTCATCCGCACCCATCACGGGACGCCGCACGCGACGGCGCTCGACGCCGATTTCCTGGCGAGCGGCGACGCCGCGCAGATCCGGACGGCAGCCGACGTGCTGCAGGGCCTCATCCACCCCGGCGCGATCGTCAAGCGCGGCGACAAGCAGCACACCATCAAGTCGTTCAAGGAAGGACTCGACTGGCTGCTCGCCGAAGCGCAGGGCAGCGTCGCCATCCAGCGCTACAAGGGTCTGGGCGAGATGAATCCGGAGCAGCTCTGGGAGACGACGATGGACCCCTCGGTGCGGCGCCTGCTCAAGGTCCAGATCGAGGATGCCATCACCTCCGACGACATCTTCGCCACCCTGATGGGCGAGCAGGTCGAGCCGCGCCGCGACTTCATCGAATCGAACGCCCTGGGCGTGCGCAACCTCGACGTGTAGCGGGCCGGCCGCAGTCCGGCGGTGATCGCCGTCGAGTATGGGCTGAAGACCGCACACGTTGCGACCTTCGCAGCGTCGCGCTAGATTGCTCCACAATCTCCATTTCCGTCGGCCCGGAGGAAAAACCATGAAAGCGCAGTTTCTGGGAGCGCTGCTCGCGCTCGCGATCACCGCCCCGGCCCTCGCGGCGATCAAAGAGACCCCGATCAAGTACAACGACGGCGCGACCACGATGAAGGGATTCGTCGTGTACGACACCGCCAAGAAAGGCAAGCGGCCGGGAATCGTCATCGTGCACGAATGGTGGGGCATCACGAAGCATATGCACGACGAGGCTCGCCGGCTCGCGCGGCAGGGCTACACGGCTTTCATCGCCGACTTGTATGGCGACGGCAAGACGGCCGACAACCCCAAGGACGCGGGCGCGCTCGCGGGCTCGGTGATGAAGAACCCGCAGGCGATGGAATCGCGCTTCAACGCTGCGCGCGAGCAGCTCGCGAAACAGCCGACGGTCGATCCCGAGCGCATCGGCGCGGTGGGCTACTGCTTCGGTGGCGCGGTGGTGCTCAACATGGCGAGGGCAGGGGCCGATCTGGCCGGCGTAGTGGGTTTCCACGCTTCGCTCGGCCTCAATACGCCGGCCCCCGCGCCCGGCACGGTGAAGGCGAAGATCCTGGTCTTGAACGGCGCCGCCGATCCGTTCGTGAAAAAGGAAGAGTACGCAACACTAAAGGCCGACCTGGACGCGGCGAAGGCCGACTACCGCGTGATCGAATATCCCGGCGCGGTGCATGCCTTCACGAACCCGGAAGCGACCGCGCTCGGCAAGAAGTTCAACCTGCCCCTGCGCTATGACGCAAAGGTGAACAGGGAAGCGGAGGGCGAGGCGTCCAGGTTCTTCGCCGACATCTTCAAGAAATAGCCGCCGGGAATCTCGTCTGCCGGCCGGAGCGGGAAACCGGCTCGAATCGGAATCGTCGGGCCGCAGCCTCGACGAGCCGGAGTTCGCGCGCGCCCGCTGCGGACAGCACGGCACCTTCGGAACCGCGCTGAAAGAAGCCAATGCCCCTCCGATGCGAGGCCGAAATCATCCAAAGTGCCAACTACGCTTTACGCCGCCGCGCCGCTGCAAGACCTGCGAGCCCGAGGCCGAGAAGCGCCAGCGTGCCGGGCTCCGGGACAGACGGGGTTGGGCCAATCGCCGATATCACACCGAACAGGCCGTGCGTCGCACCATCGGGTCCGGCCGAAAAGTAAATCGACTGCGGGCTTCCGCCGCCGCCGCCGTTTCCAGCAATCAAGCTCCAGAGCCCATCGATTGCCAACGGGTCGCCACCGCTTCCGAGCAATTGCCCGACGAAACCATTCGTCGACAGATCGAAGACGTTGACTGTTCCATCGCCGGCGTTGCCAACCAGCAGGGCCCCCGCCAGCGTGCCGAACGACGCTGGCGCGATCGCCAGACCCCACGGCGAATTCAGGCTGCCACCCGTGGCCACTCGCCCAAGAAAGCTACCTTGAAGGTCGAACACGCTCACGATGCCATTGCCCGCCCCGGCCAGGTCATCGATCTTGCTTGCGTCCTGCTTCGCGTAGGTCACGTAGAGCTCGCCGTTGATGTTCTGGATGTTGAACGGCGCGTAGCCCACGGGAAGGGTGGGGTCGATGAAGTTTCCGGTCAGATCGGGAGCGCCTGAGTTGCCCTTGAGCACATCGATCGAGCCGCTGTGGAAATTGGCCGCGTAGAGGTAGTAGTTCGAGTTGATCGCGGCCGTTGTCGCGCCCTTGTAGACGTCTCCAGACGACGCGACCTGGAGCACTTCTGCGGTAGTTCCGAGCGCGCCTCTCCAGCCCGAAATCGTCCCGTCTTCGCTGACAAAGAGAAAGGCGTCGCCGTTGAACGCGCCAGACCCAGAATTCGCGTTGAAGACCTGTCCCGTCACGTTCCCGGCCTTGGGGATCGTCACGACCAATGCCTGCGCCGTCGGCGCGTTCGTCGCCGGATTGACGCTGTACAGCGTCGACACGCCTTTACCGTTGTCGGATACCCAGAAGGGCGAAGTCGCCGAATAGGAGACTCCCCAGGCGTTGACGAGATTCTGATCGGTGAGGAGCGCGGGGTTTGCGGTCTGGTCGTCCGTCACCAGATTGGTCACCGTGAACAGGGTCGCTTGCGCGGGCGACGCCAGTCCGAGCGGGGTCAACAGCGCCGAGCATAACGTCAGGATTCTCAGCGAGCGATTGCGTTGCATGATCCTCTCCCCCTGGAGCCAAGCGACCGACGAGCAAGACAGTGCGGGACAAGCACCCGTCGGCGCATATGAAGGTCCCGCCAGGCGCACCCGTGTTCCGTGACTAGTTTCTCTTGTTTGCGACCTTGCGCCGACGCGACGCTGCCAAGCCAACGAGGCCCAGGCTTAGAAGGGCGAGCGTTCCGGGTTCGGGAACCGTCGTTTCGCCGGTCAGCGAAAAGGCGGCATTGAACGTCGGTGGCGTGGTACCGCCAACGATGTCGGTGCCGATTCGCAGCCAGTCTGGGTCCAAGGTGTCGTTTCGTATCCAGCTTTGCAGATCCGTAATGCCTGGAGAAAACGGTGTTCCCGGCGACACGATTGGCCTGGGCGCCGACAGCCAGTAGAAGTCGCCGCTTGCCAGCAGCACCTGCGGGACGAAGAAGTAGTGATCCGCTGCGAGGTCAATCGGCGTGGCGAAAGTGATGTTGAACATGACTTCCATGCCGTTGACGGGCCCATCGCCACTGGTGGTCTGGTTCGGCTTCGGGTGGATACCGTCCAATACCGAATTGTTCGCCGTGAAGCTCGGATTGAGCGTCGATACGGAGAAAGTTAGCCCCCCCGCCGCCGCGTCGTTGCGAGAGTCGAATGCGACGTCTGCGGGTGAGTTGACCCGAGTCGGCACGTTGGGCGTGCGTGTCGTGTCCGAATCCTTGGGAAAGACCCGATAGATCTCCACCACAACCTGCTGGACACCCGAGAGGGCAAAGGCACTCGGCAGGAGCCCCGTGAACGTTGCGGCGGTTAGCGTCGTCGCCGTCGGCAGGACGAAATCGTCGGCCGACTCGATCCCGATGGTCGCCCCGCTTGCGGGGCGCGATGCGGTCGCAATCAGACCATCGGGGTTGCCGGTACTGAAGTAGAAGGGGTCTGCAGCTGCGCCCTGCACCACAACGGCAGCAATCGCGCCCAGTGCGGCAATGATGCCAAAACGAATCCCTTGGCGGGTCCCCATCCCCTGCTCCTCTTCCCGCGTTTGCCCCAGACCGCCAAGTGCGTCAGTGCGCGCACCGAATGCAGTGAGGGGTTCCCCAATGCAAGCGGCAGCAATTTTTATTCCGACGTTCTATGTTGTTGATTTTGAATGATGGTCAAAGGTCGTTCCGTGCTGCATGTAAGGAATCCCGACGGGCAATCTCCTTGCGCGATACCCGAACGGAGCGCATCGGACCGGCCCCAGTCCGGCGAGATTCATCTCTTGTCGCGTGAGGGCCCAAGCCATTGGGTCTGGCGTTTGAAACCGCTCCGAACCTGCAACGGGCGAGCCAGAATCGGATTGCGCTTGATCGGCAGGACTCGCTGGCGAACTCCGGGACCGCGCGGCGCCATTCCCTGACCGGCCGGACCTACAACGGAGCGGATGCTCCTCGCGCCTGCTCGCAAGGCTTCCACGTGGCTTTGCTTTGGGAGTTTCTGCCACCCGGGGCGCTGCAGTACGACGCTACGCCCTGGTACTGGTTCGAACGGGCGTGCAGCAACGACACCCGTGTCTGGTCCCTACAGGACTGACGCGATGGTTCTACGGCTTCCCTGACGCCCTCATGTCCGGCGATGCCACGGCAGGAATCGCCGCGTGAGCCAGCGTGTGATCGCCTCGAAGCCCACGCCCGTGGTCACGAGCACGAGCACGCCGACGAACGCCTCGTCGTGCCTGAAGGTGCGCGAGTTGTAGAGGATGTAGTAGCCCAGACCGGGAATCGAGACGAAGTATTCGGCGACCACGGCGCCGACGAGCGCGCGCCCCGCGCCGAGACGCAGGCCCGCGATCAGGTAAGGAAGCGACGCCGGCACGATCACCTCGAAGAGCATTCCCAGCGGCCGGGCGCGGAACGCGCGCGCAACCTCGAGGAACTCGGCGGGCACCGACCGCGCGCCGTCGGCGGCATTGATCGCGATCGAGAAGAACGAAGCGAAGACGACGACGGCGAGCCGGGTGTCGCCGTTGTAGCCGAACCACAGTGCGAGCAGCGGCAGGATCGCAACCATCGGGGTGGCGAACAGGCTGTTCACGTAGTAGCGCAGGCTCCATTCGACCGGCGCGATCCGCCCCATCGCGAAGCCGACCGCGGTGCCGGCAACGAGCGAGATCGTCAGCCCGAGCGCGACGGCGCCGAGCGTGGCCCCGGCAGCGGCGACGAACTGCGGGTCGGTGATCACGGCTGCGAACACCCGGGCGATGCCGGTGGGGCGCGCCACGTAGGCGGGCGCCCAAGCCCGGACCACCCCTTCCCAGAGGGCCAGGAGCAGCACGCCCGCGATCGCCTTGAGTACGACCGGCGAGTCGATGGCCAGGCGGCGGCGACGCGACGTCGCCTGCAGGGCCCCGGCGCCGGCCTCGCTCACGGCTGGTACGCGCGCCACGGTGCGAAGCGGCGCTCGAGCCAGCGGCCGAGGTCCATCAGCCCGACACCGAGCAGCACGATCAGCAGGATCGCGGCGAGCATCCCGGCGGTGTCGAAGTTCTGCGAGCCCATCATGATCATCTGGCCCAGACCGGAGGGGCTCAGGAAGAACTCGGCGGCGACCATGCCCACGAGTCCGCGCGCGATCGCCTGCCGCAGCCCGGTCATCATGAACGGCAGGGTGTGGGGAATCATGACGTCGCACCACAGCCGCCATTCGCCCGAGTGGAACGAGCGTGCCACTTCCACCAGCTCCGGCCGGACGCTGCGCGCGCCCTCGATGGTGTTGTAGAGCATCGGGAACACGGCAAACAGGAACACCACCAGGACTTTCGGGGCGAAACCGAAACCCATGATCGACAGGATGAACGGGATCAGCGCCACCATCGGGGTGGCGTAGAGCATCATGATGTAGTCCTCGAGCGCGACGCGCAGCCAGCCGACGCGCGCGAGCAGCATCCCGAGCAGCGCGCCCACCGCGACGGCGACGGCGAGGCCCGCCAGGTAGAGCTCGAACGAGCTCAGCGCCTGGCGCAGCAGGACGCCGCTCTTCGCCACGCCCACGAGGCTGGCCAGGGTCGCCGACAGCGGCGCCCAGAACGCGTCGGAGGCGAATTGCCCGGCGACTTGCCACACGACCGCCCCGAGCACGAGGCTCGAGGCGATCGTGATGCGGCGCAGCCAGGTTCGCTGCGGGCGCATCGCTCAGTGCGAGACCATCTTCATCGCGTCGCGCCAGACCGAGGGGTCGGCGATCCTGTCATACGGCGCCGGCTGCTTGTCGGCCTTGATGTTGCCCACCTTCTTCATCACCTTGCCGAGCAGGTCGAGGTTCTTCTCGGAGAGCCCGGCGGTGTCGTTCGGCCAGAAGTCCATCGCGAGATAGGCCTTGAGCGCCGCCTCCGCCTGCGCGGGGTTGTGTCCCGTGGGCTTCGCGTCCTGGGCCACCTTCGCTGCGTTGGCGGGATCGCGCATGAAGCGTTCGGCGTCGATCAGTCCGGCCACGGCGCGCACGTAGGCGTCGCGGTTCTGCGCGAGCTTGTCCTTGTTCACGACCACCAGCATGTAGTGGTCGAGCGGCCGCGAGGTCTTCTGCGTCACCACGGTCTTGACCGGCTTGCCGGTCTGGGCCTCGATCACCGCCACGTCGTCGATGTGCAGCGCGCCGTACTTGAGCTGACCCGCCACCATCGCCGGCGCGACGTTGGAGCTCAGCGCCACCTGCTGCACGTCGTCGATCTTCTCCTTGCAGCCGCCGATCAGCATCGTCTTGAGGGCGATCGAGCGTGCTCCGCCGACGGCATCGACACCGACCGCCTGGCCCTTGATGGTCTGGCAGCTCGCGTTGGGATCGGTCGAGCCGATCAGCCAGTCGGGGTGCTCCAGGCCGTAGATCCCGACGAGCTTGACGTCGGAGTTCGAAACCTGGCTCACCACCAAGGGCGACGGCGACAGGGCCATCGCGATTTCGCCGCCGGCCACGGCCCTCGATGCCGCCGCCCCGGTCTCGAACGCGCGCACGTCGACGTCGACCCCATGTTTCTTGAAGAAGCCTTCCTTGTCGGCGACCATCGCGATCACGCCGGCGAACACCGGCGGGATCCCCGGCACCGCAAACGTCAGCTTCGGCGCCTGCGCACCGGCGCTTGCAGGTGCCAGCGCCAGCGTCGCCGCGAGGCACGCGCTGCCCAGTGCGTTGATCGATACCAAGCTCCTGATCCTGATGCTCATGTTGCCTCCTGATCCCGGTGTAAAAAGAAAGCGTGCAGGCTCATTTCCTGACTTCGTATTCCGCCCTCAGCGCCTCGGCCATCAACGTGCTCCAGACGTGCTCCCGCAACTGTGCGAACCGCGGCAGCGTCAGTGTTCTGCGCTCGCGCGGTCGCGGCAAATCGACTTCGACCACTTCGTGTACGGTGCTGGGCCGCCCTTTCAGCACCACGATCCTGTCTCCCATCAGCACCGCCTCCTCGATCGAATGCGTCACGAAGACCATCGTCGTCGGTCGCATCTCCCAGATCTTCAGGAGCTCGAACTGGAGGATCTCGCGCGTCTGGGCATCCACCGCGCCAAAAGGCTCGTCCATCAGCAGGACGCGCGGCTCGACGGCAAGCGCGCGGGCCAGGCCGCAGCGCTGCTGCATGCCCCCCGAGATCTGCCAGGGGTAGTAGTGCTCGAATCCGGCGAGTCCGACGAGCTCGATGCACTCGGCCACCTTCGCTGCGATCGCATCGGCGCCCCGCCCCGCGAGCTTGAGACCGTAGGCCACGTTCTGGGCCACGGTCTTCCACGGGAACAGGCCGAAGTGCTGGAACACCATCGCCACGCCTTCGCGCGGACCGCGCACCGGCTCGCCTTCGAGCCGCAGCTCGCCCGACGTGAGCGGCAGCAGCCCGTCGATGCAGCGCAGCAGCGTCGTCTTCCCGCAGCCCGACGGTCCGATGATGGCGACGACTTCGCGGTTGCCGATGTCGAGGTCGATGTCGCGGAACACCTGCGCCGCGTCGTAACGCATGCCGGCGCGCGAGATGCGGATCCGCGGCTGCGCCTCGGCGGATGCCGAAATCCGTTCGCTTTTCGTTTCAGTCGCGGCCCGCATGCGTCTGCCCGGAATGCGCTGCGCCGAGGGCTGCGTCAATGCAGCCCGTCGGAGACTTCGACTTTCTCCGGGACGAGCTCGACGCCGGAGGCCCTGGCCTGCTGCAGCAGCAGGGTCGCGAAATCCTGCTCGGTCATCCCGTTGCCCATCATCGATTGCACGAGGTCGCGCGTGATCGAGGCCAGCGGCATCGGCACCTCGAAGCGCCGCCCGGCATCGAGCCCGAGATCGAGGTCCTTGCGCAACAGGTAGGGCGTGAAGGTCACCTTGAAATCGAGGTTCACGTACGCCGGCGTCTTGTAGCGCGTGAAGGTCGAGCCCATGACCGACTGGTTCATGAAGTCGAGGAACGCGTGCCGCGGCACCCCGGCCTTCTGCGCGAGCACCGTGATCTCCGCGAGCGACTGCGCGACGACGCCGAGGAAGACGTTGTGGCAGATCTTGACGATGCGCGCGAGCTCGCCGTCGCCGACCCAGCTCGCCGCCGGGCCGATCAGCTTCAGCAAGGGCGCCACCTCGTCGAACACCGGCCTGGGGCCCGAGCAGACGAACGAGAGCTTGCCCGCCTTGATCACCTTGGCGTTGCCGCTGACCGGTGCGGCGAGGTAGCTCGAACCGAACCCGGCGAGGATCTCGCGCAGCTCGGCGGAACCCTCCAGCGAGATCGACGAGCACTCGACGACGATCGGCGGCGCGCCGCCGCCGGACTTCGCTGTCGAAAACACGCCCTGCGGGCCGGCGATCACCTGCCTGACGTCGGCCCAGGTGGCGACCATGCAGAACAGGATGTCCGATCCCGCGAGGTCGACGAGCCGGTCGGCGATCTTCGCTCCGTCCTTCGCCAGCGGCTCGGCCTTGGACCGGGTGCGGTTCCACACGGTGATGTCGCAGCCGCCGCGCGCGAGGCGCTGCGCCATCTCGTAGCCCATGCGTCCGGTGCCGATCCAGCCGATCTTCGGTTTGGTGGTGCTCATGGTCACTTCCTGAAGGGAATGCCTGCGGGTCGAGGCGAAGTCGGTACCGATCGGGTCAGTAGGGATTGGCGATCGGCAGCTCTTCGGCCGGATAGAGCGAGATGATCTTTGCACCGTCGGGAGTGAGGATCACCTCCTCCTCGATCCGCGCGGCCGAGATGCCGTCGGTCGCCGGGCAGTAGGTCTCGACCGCGAAGACCATCCCGGCCTTGAGCTCGATCGGTTCCGTGAACGAGTTGAGCCGGCTGATCAGCGGCCGCTCGTGCAGGCCCAGTCCCAGCCCGTGGCAGAAGTTGAGCCCGAAGGCCTCCATCTCGCTGGAGAACCCGATCTCCTCGGCCCTGGGCAGCACCGCGGCGATCTGGTCGCTGGCCATGCCGGGCTTCAGAAGCTCGATCGCGCGGTCCATCCACTCGCGCGCCTTGCGGTAGGCGGTGCGCTGCGGATCGGTCGCGCGACCGACATTGAAGGTGCGGTAGTAGCAGGTCCGGTATCCCATGAACGACTGGATGACGTCGAAGAACGCCTGGTCGCCGGGACGGATCAGCCTGTCGGTGAAGTTGTGCGGATGCGGCGAGCAACGCTCGCCGGAGATGGAATTGATCGCCTCGACGCAGTCGCTGCCCATCTCGTAGAGGCGTGCGGTCGCGAGCGCGACGATCTGGCTCTCCTTCACGCCGGGCTTCAGCGCCTCCGCGATGTCCTGGTAGACGCCGTCGACCATCGCCGAAGCCATGTTGAGCAGCGTCAGCTCGTCGATGTTCTTGACCTCGCGTGCCTGCAGCAGCACCTGCTGCCCGTCGCGCACCTCGATGCCCAGGCGCTGCAACTCCAGCATCATCGGCGGCTCGATCACAG
>JAJXTF010000131.1 GCA_021784125.1 Pseudomonadota bacterium
CCTGGGTGCGACAGTGCAAGCCGCGGAAGCGCGAAAAACCGGGACGGACCCCGTTTTTGCTGCGGCTGCCGCCGGTGCTTCCGAAACGTCGCCGCGGATCGGGCGCCAACTGCTCTGGGCGATCCTCGCTGCGATGGGCAGCATCCTGCTGCTGTCGGTCACCAGCCACATCACCGAGAACATCGCTGCGGTGCCGCTGCTGTGGATCGTGCCGCTGTCGATCTACCTGATCACTTTCATCCTGTGCTTCGACGCCAGCCGCTGGTACCTGCGCAGCCTGGTGCTGCCGCTGGCGGCGCTCGCGCTGGGCGGCATGGCCTGGGCGATCGCCGATCTGCGCTACACGCATGCGCTGGGACTGCAGCTCGGCATCTCTTGCGCCGGTCTCTTTCTCGCCTGCATGTTCTGCCACGGCGAGCTGGCGCGCCTCAAGCCGGCCCCGCGCCACCTGACCCGCTACTACCTGATGGTGTCGCTGGGCGGTGCGCTGGGCGCCGTGCTGGTGGGCGTCGTCGTGCCCGTCGTTCTGCCCGCCAATTTCGATCTCGCGCTGGCGCTCGTCGGCTGCGCTGCGCTGCTCGGCTGGCAAGTGCGGCGCGACGGCCTGGCGTCGGCTGCGCTGGCGATCGTCGCCATCGTCACGACTGCGGGTTGCGCGATCTGGGGCATCGCCGGTTTCTACGATGCGACGATCGCCACCGCGCGCAACTTCTACGGCGTGCTGCGCGTGCAGGAAAGCGGTGCCGGCGCAAGCCGGCATCGCTCGCTGATCCACGGCACGATCCTGCACGGTACTCAGTACCTCGCCCCGGAATTGCGGCGCCGCCCGACGACCTACTACACGGAGACTTCCGGCGTCGGGCGCGTGCTCGAGTCGCTCAATCCCCGCATCCAACCGCTCAAGGTCGGCGTCATCGGGCTGGGCACCGGCACGATGGCCGCCTACGGCGCCACGGGCGACATCTACCGCTTCTACGACATCAATCCGGCGGTCATCCGGATCGCCCGGACCGAGTTCACCTATCTCGCCGACAGCGACGCGAACATACAGACCGTGCAGGGCGACGCGCGGCTGTCGCTGGAGCGCGAGGCGCCGCAGCACTTCGACCTCCTCGCCATCGATGCCTTTTCCAGCGACGCCATTCCCGTCCACCTGATCACCTCCGAAGCGCTGGGACTGTACATCCGCCACATGAAGCCGGACGGGGTCATCGCCTTCCACGTGACCAATCGCTATCTCGACCTCGTTCCCGTGGTCGCGGCGCTCGCGCGCGCACACGGGATGCAGGCGGTGTGGGTCCGCGACGAAGGCGACGCCCCGCTGGCCAGCAGCAGCGATTGGGTGCTGGTGTCGAACAACAGCGCGCTGCTTTCGAATCCGCGCATCGCCGAGGCGACCAAGCCGATCGAAGAGCGCCCGGACTGGCGCCTGTGGACCGACGACTTCAACAACCTGTTCCAGGTGCTGCGGCGGTGACGACCGCGCCACGCGCCTACGTATGGCACATCGCGCGCATTCGCGGCAGCCTTGATGCGCTCCAGCACGTGGACCGGCAGTCGCAGTGAAATGCTTTGTGTCGACGGCTTGAGCTTTGGCACGCGGACCCGCTCCCCCTTCGCCCAATCCACCAGCCCGGCGCTATCGTGCGTTTCCCAGAACTTGCGCTCATCGGTCTCGGATTTGAAGCGGGGCACCTTAGCTTTGCTGGTCATAGAACCTTCTTTCCTTGCGATGCATGGGACGCGCCGAAATGATCCGAATGCGCATCGTGCGATCCCGCAACGTAAACGTAATGTGCAAGTGTCGCCCCGCGAAGGTCACGCCTAGCGCGTGATACCGCGGCTCACGCACAGAGTGGCACACATGGCGCGAAACTGCCGGATCTGCACCACCTGCCGACGCTCGCCCGGAACGCAGGTTCGCACTAGAATGACCGCATGCCCGCTGCACTTTCTTCGACGCCTACCGCCGCCGACACGATCGGGGATCGTGCCAGCTACCGCGCGCTGACGCGGCCGCGCGGCGCCCATCACATCGAGGTCCTCGACCAGCGCGCGCTGCCCCATGCGATCGTGAAGACGAAGATCGCCAGCGCGGATGCCGCGGCGATCGCCATACGCAAGATGCTGGTGCGCGGCGCACCGCTGATCGGCGCCGTGGGCGCGTACGGCCTGGCACTCGCACTCGATCGCGATGCCGGCGACCACGAACTCGCCCGCGCTCACACCGCGCTCGACGCCACGCGCCCGACCGCAGTCAACCTGCGCTGGGCACTCGACCGGGTCCGCGATGCGGTCGCCGCGCTGCCGATCGCAGAGCGTGCCGAGGCGGCCTGGCGCGAAGCCGACGCGATCTGCGCGGAGGACGTCGCGATCAACCACGCGATCGGCGTGCACGGCCTGGCGATGCTGCGCGAGCTCGCCGGCAGGCGCCCGGGGCCGCTCAAGGTGATGACCCACTGCAACGCCGGAGCGCTGGCAACCTGCGGCTGGGGCACGGCGACCGCGCCGCTGTTCCTGGCCCATGCGGAAGGCATGCCACTGCACGTCTGGGTCAGCGAGACGCGGCCGCGGCTGCAGGGCGCGAGCCTCACCGCATGGGAGCTGCACGAGCGGGGCATCCCGCACACGGTCTTCGTCGACAGCGCGAGCGGGCTGCTGATGCGACGTGGCGACGTCGACGTGGTGCTGGTCGGCGCCGATCGCGTCGCGCGCAACGGCGACGTCTGCAACAAGATCGGCACCTACGACAAGGCGCTCGCCGCGAAGGACAACGGCGTGCCGTTCTACGTCGCCGTGCCCTCGCCCACGATCGACTGGGCGCTGGGTTCCGGCGAGGGGATTCCGATCGAATCGCGTTCGGCCGACGAGGTGCTGACGGTCCTGGGCCGCGACCACTACGGCCACGCCACCAGCGTGGCACTCGCGCCCGAAGGCACCCGTGCCGTCAACTTCGCCTTCGACGTGACGCCGGCGCGGCTGGTCGACGGCCTGCTGACCGAACGCGGCCTCGCGCGCGACGCGCAGGCGCTGTCCGCGATGTTCCCGGAGCGGGCCGATGGCCGGGGCTGAGCGCGGGCGCGGTGCCGGCGGCGCTGGAACGGACGCGGCGGCGCTGCGCCGGGAGATCGTCGCCACGGCGCTGGAGATGAACGCACTGGGGATCAACCGCGGCAAATCGGGCAACGTCAGCGCGCGCGTCGCAGGCGGCTTCCTCATCACACCCAGCGCCCTGCCCTACGACCAGACGCAACCCGAGGACATCGTGATGGTGCGCGAGGACGGCAGCGCGACCGGTCGCCACCTTCCTTCGTCCGAATGGCGCTTCCACCGCGCGATCTACGCCGCGCGCCCCGAGATCCGGGCGATCGTTCACGCGCACTCGCCGTTCGCCACCACGCTGGCCTGCCTCGACCGCGGCATCCCGGCCTTCCACTACATGGTGGCGGTGGCTGGGGGCGCCGACATCCGCTGCGCTTCGTACGCTACATTTGGTACACAGGCACTTGCCGACGAGGTGTCGCGGGCGCTGGACGGGCGGAAGGCCTGCCTGCTGTCGCACCATGGCATGATTGCCGCCGGCGCGTCGCTGAAGGCCGCCTTGGCGCTGGCCGTCGAGGTCGAGACGCTGGCCGAGATGTACTGGCGGGCATTGCAGATCGGCGAACCGACGCTCCTTTCCGACGGGGAAATGAAGGTCGTCCTCGCCCGGTTCGCCGACTACGACGCGGGCCGCGCCGGAGCTGCCTGACGCCCGGGCAACCGCTTCGCGCAGCTCCGACCCTGTCCATCGGTGTTTCGGCGGCGCCTGCCCTGCGCCGCGGCCCGTTTCGCGACCCCGGTCTCTCCGCACCCGCGGCGCGCTGCGCGTGAAATCGCGCTGGCCCGGATGTTGCTCGTGGATGTTGCTCTATCCGAAGCCCTGTATCTGGAGAAGGAAACCATGCACGTACGTCGATTGATGTCCCTCGCGCTGTCGCTGATCGCCGCTGCGACCGGGGTCGCCGCCCACGCCCAGACGACCGCGGGTTCCGGAACGGTCATGGTGCTGCCGCTGGTTGCCGACATTCCGGCCGCCTACGTGACGACGGTCTACGTCCAGAACTCCCACGCGACACCGATCACTCTGGACGTCACCTACTACTTCTCGAACAAAGCGGATCCGGGGATCGCCGGACATGCGCTGACCTGCAACCAGCTCGTCGTCGCCGCCAACTCGGTCGCGACCTTCGATCCCTACGTCCAGTGCGGCATGGCCGCGTGGTTCACATCGCCGACCGGCGCGAACCTCGGCTACACCCCGACCGACATCTTCGGGATGATGATCCTCGACGATTCGGCGTCGCCCAAGGTCAACACCTTCTACACCTACTCGCGGACGGCGCAACCGGTCGGCGCCACAGGACCGAACAACGGCTTCAGCGTCGAGGGATTCCCGGCCGGGAATTTCTCCAGCGCGACCGCCTCGGCCATCGGTCTGCAAGGCAGCACTGCGGTGCCGCACTTCAAGTCGAACTGCTTCGTCGGCGCGCTCGGGGAAACGGTGAACTGGCAGCTGATCCTGCGCGATTCAGCGGGTGTGCCGATCGGCAGCTCGCTCTCTGGAACCCTTGCCGCCTATCAGAGCACCCGCATCCTCAACGTCTACGCGACTGCCCTGGGTGCTCCCGACACCACCCTCTACGACTACTCGAACGTCCGCGCGACGTTCTACAACAGCAGCGGCTCGGCGATGATCGGCTACTGCACGGTCGAGACCTCGGACAACGGCAGCGCGGATTTCCGCATCGCCAAGTCCGACGATGCCCGCGACGTCCGGCAGTCGCGCCAGGCCTGCTACGGCATGGACAGTTGCGGCGCGACGCAGTCGAGCGCGACCAACCCGGCGTATCTCAACAGCACGACGACCAAGAACATCCATTACGCGATCTTCGCCCAGCCGGATTTCATCCAGTGCTCGCTGGTCAGCGACAGCGCACAACACCTGGCCGATCTCGAGATCATGCTCCGCGGCCCCAACGGCGATGCGACGACCGCGACGCAATTCGACATCACGACCCTGCCCGCGCCGTACAACGCTGCGCCGTACACCAGCGGCGGTGCGGCCGCGACCAGCTTCTACATCTACACCGGGGACAAGAGCACGGTGAACCTGGGCAAGACGACGCGCTGGTACATCGACGTGTCGGCCAACCAGGGCAGCAGCACGGTCGCAGCGGACGTGGCATCTGGCAGCGGTGTGCCCTACGGCATCACCTGCACGTCGGGCAACGGCATCACCGTGCCCTGGCTCGGAACGACCGGCCCCGCGAATCCCTGATCAGGTCCCGAGCGGCATCCGGCGACCACTCGCCGGGTGCAGCTCGATCCCGGCAGCGATCGCTTCCTCCGCCTGCTGCAACACCTCTTGCTGCAGGCCTGATCCGGCCACCAGCTCGGCGACGCTGCGCGTAACGCCCGCCGCACAGCGCGCGCGGTCGAGCGCGGCAAGCGCGGCAAGCGCATCGGCAAACTTCTGGGCCACGCGCGCCGGATGCAGTTCCTCGCGCGCCCAGCGCGCCGCCGACCGGCCCAGGCGCAGCCGCAACGCCGTGTCGTCGACGAGCAGCCGCAGCGCACGGGCGAGCGCGTCGACATCGGACGCGTCCACCCTGTAGGCGGCATCGTCCGGGACGCAGGAAGGCTCCGGACCGTCACTGAGGATCATCGCGCAGCCAGCCCCCAGCAGGCGTTGCAGCGCCGCCGCCTCGGCGCCAGAAGGCCCCTGCAGGCACACCGCGACGTCGAGTGCCGCGACCTGCTCGGCGCGGGCCTCCGGATCGAGCGGACCGGTGACGCGGATCCGGTTGCGCATCGGATGTCGCGCGATCGCGGCGCTGATCGAATCGTGGTCGGGTCCACGCAGCAGGTCGCCGATGTACGTGATGTGAAGGCGCCGGCCGTGCTTCGCCTGCGACTCGCCCGCCAGCGCATCCAGCAGGCTGCGAAACTGCGCCGCATCCGACAGGGGTGCAAACATGCCGAGCAGCACGTCGCCGTCGGAAAGGCGCAGCGAAGCGCGCGCCCGACGGCGATCTCCCGGCTCCGTGCGATCGAACGCGGCTCGCGGTACGACCCGCACCGGGATGTCCGCGATCATGCCGGGCTCGGCAGCGAGGATCGCCTGCGCGAGTCGCGAATGGACGATGATGCCGCGCGCGCGCCCGATCGCGTCCCGCGGTGCGGGCGGCAACGATCCCGCATCATTGATGACGACGATCCCGGAAAACTCCGACACCAGCGCCGTAGCACCCGCGTCGAATGTCGTGCCCCCGGGCAGATGGACGAAGGCATCGAAGTCGGCCGCGCGGCGCCGCAGTTCCGGAACGTCGAGCACCGCGAAGCGTCCGGCCACCTCGTCCAGCGCCGGCGTGTACTCGGCAACGACCAGCTCGACGTCGAAATGGCGGGCAAGCAGCGGAAGCATCGACGCGACGTATCCCGCGGCGACGCCGCGCTGCGGCGGCAGCGGCGCGAACAGCGCGATGCGCGGACGCGACGGCGGCGTGCCGAGCCTCGGGGCGGCGAAGATCGAGGCGGCGGCCTTGCGCCGCGACGATTCCTCCATCGCCTCGATCGCGGCGCGAGCCACGTTGTCCCAGGAGAACTGGCGTGCGCGGAGGAGGTTGGCCGAGCCGAGCTCGCGGCGGCGCTCCGGGGCGCCCAGGAGGTCGCGCATCATCCGCGTGAGGCCGGCGTGCTCGGTCGGGTCGAAGAGCACGTCGCTGCGACCGACGATCTCCGGCAAGCTCGACGCGTCGGATGCGATCACGCAGGCGCCGCAGGTCATCGCTTCGAGCAGGGGCAGGCCGAAGCCCTCGTACAACGAAGGCAGCACGAACAGCTCGCAGCAGTTGTAGAGCAGGTTCAGGTCCTCGTCCGGAACGTAGCCGATCAGCGCAACGTCGTCCTCGATGCCCAGCGCCGCAGCGCGCTGCGCAAGGGCGCGACGCTCGGCGTCGTGCAGCCCCGAGACGATCGCGAGCTGGACCTCCGTGCGCATCTCCGTCGGCAGTGCCGCATACGCGCGCAGCAGGAAGTCGACGTTCTTGCGCGGGTCGGCAGCACCCGTGTACAGGACGAAGCGCGAGCGCAGGCCGTGGCGCCGGAGCGTCTCGCGCGATCGCTCCGGGTCGATCGATTCGATGCGGCCGAACGCCCCGCTGACCGCGGCGCCGATGCTGACGATCCGCTCGGGCAGGATGTCGAGCTTCACGATTGCGTCCCTGCGCGCCGACTCCGAGATGGCCAGGATCAGGTCCATCTGCTGGAACACCCCGAGGGTGGCGACGTACTCGGCGCGCACCGAGGGCGCGAGATAGGCGTCGGCGAAGAGCAGCGGGATGAGGTCGTAGAGCGTCGCCGAGCGCAGCACGCCCGGAACGTCGGCGATCCTCGCATCGACGTGCGCGCCGGGCGCCCCCCATGCCTCGAATACGCTGGAGACGTGCAGGACGTCGGCGCCGCAGCAGGCGTAGCGCCAGCTGAGGATCTCGTCGTTGATCCGCTGCAGATCGCGCCTGCGCTCGCGGGGAGCCCCGTCGAACGGGACCAGGCGGTAGCTCTCGAAGCTGACGCCGGTGCCGTCGCCGAGCTCCTGCCGCAGCGTGTCGTCGTGTTCGCGGAAGGCGTGGTTCAGCAGAAGCTGCACCTGGTGCGACTTGCGATTGCGCAGGATGCCCTTCGCGAGCTCGAGCGAATAGCGACCGATGCCACGCCGCCGCGACCCCGGGGTCTGGCAGGCCTGCAGGTCGATCGCGATCTTCACGACGCCGACCGGTACGCGATGACCGCGTAGTCCATGTAGTAGGCGCGTGGATCCGGACCCGCGAACGAGGCGCCGGGTGCGCGTGCCTGGAACAGCGTCCGCGTGGCTTCGAACCCGGCCGCCTCGATCGCGAAGCGCAGGCGCTCGGGTGGAAGCGGGGCGACGTGCGTGGGGTCGGTGTTGAACTGGCCCAGCGCGAACGGGCACAGGGGATTCGGCGTCTCGACGATCAGCAGTGCGCCCGGCAACAGCCTCTGCGCGACCCGCGCCAGCATCTGCTCGATCTCCTCCGCCGTCAGGTGCTCGATCACCTGCAGCGCAGAGGCTCCCGAGAACATCCGGCGCTCGGCCCGCAGGTACGCCAGCAGGTCCTGCTCGACGACCTCGAATCCGGCGGCGCGCAGCCCGGCAAATGCGGTCGGATTCACGTCGACGCCGACCGGCGTGATGCCCGCGCCCGCGAGGATGCCCAAAAATTCCCCGCGACCGCAGCCCAGGTCCAGGAACGGTTGCCGCAGCGCCAGCGCAGGATCGAGATAGCGCAGATAGACGCGCTGCTTCTCCGCGACGAGGGCCGAATCGTAGAACGCAGCCTCGAACACCGCGTAGCGCTCGTGCTCCGAGAGCTCGGATGCCGGCACGTCGGTGCGCACACGGGCCCGGTCGCGAGCCGGCGCGACCAGCGCCCCGCCGATCACCT
>JAJXTF010000132.1 GCA_021784125.1 Pseudomonadota bacterium
GCCCCGCGGCTGCCGTTCCGGAACCCGCCACGCTCGCGCTGCTCGGCGTCGGCCTCGCGGGGATCGGATTTGCGCGCCGTCGCAGGCTGAGCTGATCGCCTGGTCGCATCGGATCCACGACGAGCCCCGCCGTTCGGCGGGGTTATGCTCTTGGCGATCATCAAACGCCCGGCGAAGCCGCGATTCGACTAAGTCGAATCGGAATCACCGTTCACACAAGCGGCAGCCTCGTCGTGGGTGAATAGCTGCGGACCGATCATCAGACCGGAGTCGCGCGAACGATCCACTGGAATGCCATCGCGTTCTCGACGGCGGCCTGGGCATCGCCGCCGACCGCCTCGGCCAGCGCACGGATTCCCATCAGAGCCTGTTCGCGTTTCGGCTCGTCCGCGGTCGTAACCCGAGCGCCGCCCTCGACGATGGCGAACCCCGTCGTCCGAAACAGCTCGATCATCGTCGTCTTCGTGAACCAGCGGATGTGTGTTCGGTCGAGAAGACCCGCATCCTCGTATCGGAATTCTCCACTGTTGAGACGTACCTGCAAGCTCCAGTATTGAGCGTTCGGAATGCAGGCCAGAACCGATGCGTCGGGAAGCAGGAAAGCGCGGATGCGGCGCAGTACGGACCATGGGTCGTAGAGGTGCTCGAGCACATCTGCGAAGATCCAGCAGTCCGACGGGAACAGCGACGCGAACAGTTCGTCCTCCATGTGCTCGATATTGGCGAGGATGACTCGGTCACACCATCCCCGGGCCACTTCAGCAAACTCCGGCACAAACTCGATCCCGATGTACTCGCATTGCGGATTCAGTTTCTTGTACTCTCGCGCAAGACTTCCGCTGCTGCAACCAACCTCGACGATTCGGCTGGCGTCGCGCGGCACGAGAGCCAGCAGGTCCGCATTGGCGTTGTGGTGCAGGGGTGTCTGCTTCATGTTGGCGAGCGATATGCGATGGCCCGACGATTCTATGCCTGCCGCGCACCGCGCAGCGGCGACCGCGATCGACACCGCCAATTGAAAAGGGCCTGCATTGCTGCAAGCCCTTGAATTGGTGGCGCGCCCGGCAGGATTCGAACCCACGACCCCCTGGTTCGTAGCCAGGTACTCTATCCAACTGAGCTACGGGCGCGACGGGCCGAATTCTAACACGATCGTGTCCGCCGCTCCCCTCATCCCTGGCACCTCACCCTGACCCTCTCCCCGAGGGGAGAGGGCGATGATGAGGGTGGATCAGACGCCGCCCCAGACCTCGCGGGCGGTCTCGATCACCAGCCGCAGCTTTGCCGCCTGCGACTCGACGGCGATCTCGTTGCCGTGCACGGTGCTGGAGAATCCGCATTGCGGCGACAGGCAGAGCTGGTCCAGCGGGACGTGCTTCGCAGCTTCGTCGATGCGGCGCTTCAGGTCGTCCTTGGTCTCGAGTTGGCCGACCTTGGTGCTGACGAGGCCGAGCACCACGGTCTTGCCCTTTGGAACATGGCGTAGCGGCGCGAAGTCGCCCGAGCGCGGGTCGTCGTACTCGAGGAAGTAGCCGTCGACGGCGAGCTCGTTGAACAGCACCTCGGCCACGGGCTCGTAGCCGCCTTCGGCGGCCCAGGCGCTCTTGAAATTGCCGCGGCAGAGGTGGATGCAGACCGTCATGTCCTTGGGCTTGCGCGCGATCGCAGCGTTGATCAGGCGCGCGTAGCGGCGCGGCAGCTCGTTCGGATCGTCGCCGCGCTGCCGCGCGCCCTCGCGCATCTTCTCGTCGCACAGATACGCGAGGTTGGTGTCGTCGAACTGCAGGTAGGTGCAGCCCGCCGCGCCCAGGCTCTTCAGCTCGTCGGCGTAGCCTGCGGCGACGTCGGCGTAGAACTGCTCGAGGTCGGGATACGCGTCGCGGCTGATCGCACCCCGCCCGCCACGGAAGTGCAGCATCGTCGGCGACGGGATCGTCACCTTGGGCGTGCGGGTGGTGGCGGAGCGCAGGAATTCGAAGTCGGCGAGCTGGATCGGCTTTTCGTGGCGGACCTTGCCGGTGACCTGCATCACCGGCGGCTCGAAATCGACGTCACCCTTCGCGCTGTGGAACTTCACGTGGATGCCGCCTTTGGTCTCGACACCGCCCAGCTGGGTCAGGAAATCGATGTGGAAATAGGTCCTGCGGTATTCGCCATCGGTGATCCCGCGCAGGCCCAGGTCTTCCTGGAACTTGACGATGCCGCGGATCGCCTCGTCCTCGACGCTGCGCAGCTGCGCGGCCGAAATGCTCCCGGTCCTGAACTGCTCGCGCGCATCGAGCAGGACCTTGGGGCGCAGAAAGCTGCCGACGTGGTCGGCGCGAAACGGGGGGACGTTGCGGACGGCGACGGATGGCGAAGCGACAGCGGTAGTCATGAATCCTCCAGCGATGCACCTGAGTATTGGAAACTACGGAAAATGCTGAGAACACGGTGCCCGGTCAAAGCGCCGACGGCGCGCAGGCCGGGCTTCCATTGCGCCACCGGCGTGGACCAATAATACGCTCCGGTGACGGGCGACTCGCCACGGGCGATGACATCGAAGCCATGTTCGCCCGCCTTCGCCCAGTGCATCGAGCGGCGCGACGTGCACGCCCGCGTTTCGCTGGTCGGCCCGCACGGGTCGTTCGCGGGTCTAGGGCTGCGGCGGTAGGTCTTCATCGACGACGCCATCGAGCGGCAGTCGCTCGTCCGGCGGACCCGTCGCGCGTCCATGACGAAGGGCGACGCCCTTGCCCGCCCAGGCGATGCCTGACCATATCGCCAACAACGCGATCGGCCACGCAAGCACGCGAGGCCATATTGCGGCGACGACGCCGACGCCGATGGCAACGCTAGCCATCAGGAACAGCAATCCGGCCTCGGCGGGACCCAGTGCGCGCCGATCGGTCAGGGCCGCGCCCAGCGCGCTGCCGACGCTGACCGCCCCCGCCGCGGCCCGCCCTGCGCTGCCCGAGCGGGCGCGGCGCAGACCCTGCCGCAGCTCCCGTGCAGACATGGTCCCGTTCACCACCGGTGCCGGCCGCACACGATTGCGCCTGGTGAGCACGATCTCCGTGGCGCGCTCGAGGTCCGCCTCGTACTGGTCGGCCATCTGCACGGCGAAGCCGGCATCCTCGATCGCGACGTCGAGCTCGTAATTCGACATCCAGCTCGCGAGGTTCAGGTTGGTCGAGCCCACGCGCGACCAGCGCCCGTCGGCAACGGCGGTCTTGGCATGCAGCATCGTTCCGTTCCACTCGAAGACGCGCACGCCGGCTTCGAGCAGAGGGCGGTATTGGGCGCGGGACAGCGGCGACAGCGCCGGAATGTCGCTCGCCCCCGGCACCAGCAGGCGTACGTCGACGCCGTCACGGGCCGCTGCGCGCAGCGCCTGGACGTAGGCGGAGGTCGCGACGAAATAGGCGTCGGTGAGCCAGAGCTCGCGCCTCGCGATCGACGCGATGACCAGATCCATCCGGAACGTGCCGGCCAGATCCGGCTCGTTGGCGATCACGTGCAGGTGCATGTCGCCCGCGGGCGGGATCGTCGCCTGGGGTGTGAGCAGCGATGCGTCGAGCGGCGGCCCGCAGGTCGCGAAGACCTGCGCGAAGGCGCGCTCCAGCGCACCTGTCGCCGGTCCGCGAATCTCGATCCCGGTGTCGCGCCAGGGCTCGAGCCTGCGGCGGGCGTTGCCCTGCCAGCGCTCGCTGATGCAGAGCCCGCTGACGAAGCCGACCTCGCCGTCGACGACAATGGTCTTGCGATGGTCGCGCGACAGCCATCCCAGCGGACTCGACAGCCGGGGAGAATTGAAAACCCGGACGTCGGCGCCCGCCGCCCGCGCCTCGTGCCACAGCGACAGCGCCCGGCACGACCCCAGCCAATCGACGATGATCGAGACGCTGACGCCGGCGCGCGCCCGCTCGGTCAGCAATGCCGCGAACTCGCGCCCGATCGCGTCGTCCTCGACGATGTAGCACTCGAACAGGATCGACTGCTGCGCCCGCGCGATCGCGTTCTTCCATGCCGGGTAATTCTCGGCGGCGTCGCGCAGCAGCCGCACCGCATTGCCGTCCAGCGCCCCGGCGCCCGCGGCGCGTGCGAATGCGCGCTCCGCGATCTCGCTGAATGGCGCGTTGGCGATGCGCGGGGACTCGGCAGGCGGTGTCGTCAATGCGAATGCGCAGCAAGGTCCGGGCAGCGCGGCGCGCTGCATCCGATCGAATTATGCGCAATTCACCGCCCCGAGGCGATCGGGTCGGCCCCTACCTGGCTGCGCCGGAGGCAGGGCTCCCCTGCGGGGCGACCGACTCGCTCTCCAGCATGCGCAGTTGCCAGATCTCCCTGCTTCCCTCCCGCAGCAGGGGCCCGAGGGCGAGCCGGCCCGCCTTCCCGATGCTCCCCTCGAGGTAGCGCATCTCGTCGAGCTTGGAGCGCGTTGCGTCGTCCACCTTTGCATCGAAGCCGCTCTCGCGCATCATCAGAACGCCCTTGGCGCGCAGTGCGAGCTCGACGTGAAGACGCAGGTAGCAGAGCAGGTCGGCGACGACCGCGCCCTTGAAGCGCTGCCGGAGGGAGGTCAGGTAGCGGCCCGCGGGCGAATCGCTGAATCGACCGGAGGTGATCGACTCCAGCATCTGCGCATCGGCGTCGAAGCCGTGGCCGAGCCAGTTCGCCACCGCACGCTCGCTGCGTTCGAACGCCACCAGCAGCAGCAACGGGACGACCACCATCACCGCAAGCGTCGAAACGAGCGGCGACACGAAGTCATGGTTGTACGCGGCATGCGGAATCACGGCCAGCGCGTAGCCCGGCGTGAACGCCGCGAGCCCGGCGGCAGGCCAGCGTTCCAGCAGCGTCACTCCGATCACGGCGAAGATCGCCGTGCAGCCGCCGTGCATGATCGCCGTGCCGAACCCGCGGACGATCCACAACCCCACCCCGGCGTTTGGCACCAGGCGCTGGTACGCAACGTTCTCGACGATCGCAAAGCCGGCCCCGACGGCGAAGCCGAGGATCGCCGCGTCGACGAGAAAGCCGACTCGGTTCGCCCGCACCAGGGCGACCACGACCAGCCCCTTCGCGAGCTCCTCGACCAGCGGGCCCACATACCGGCTGTAGGTCGTGAAGTCGAGCCCCGTCCGGGGGAGCAGCGCTCCGTTGACGTAATAGCAGACGAATGCGACCACCACCCCGGAAGCGATGACGCCCGTCACCAGCCGGGCGGCGACGAGCTGATAGCTGTCGAGGTAAAGGAGCGCGGCGAGGAACCCCAATACCGGCAGCAGGCCGATCACGACGTGCAGGACAGTGGCGGCATTCATCAGAGAATCTTCAGCGACAGCATCAACTCGTCGCCGCTTCGACGTGTGTTGCGGAAGCCCACCGCATAGCCGACGGACAGCGTCATGTCGTAGCGGTGCAGCACGTGGAAGCGAAGATCCGCCTGCACCCCGAGGTCGGCGTAGGACTTGCGCAGCGTCCTGTTGCCCGGATCCGTCCACAGGCCGGTGGTGAACACTGCCGGGCGGAGCCAGTTCAGGTAGAAGCCCGGCGTGCCCACCGATTCGAA
Organism: Pseudomonadota bacterium; assembly: GCA_021784125.1. Lineage (GTDB taxonomy): Bacteria > Pseudomonadota > Gammaproteobacteria > Burkholderiales > Casimicrobiaceae > VBCG01. The sequence continues at coordinate 5,555 of JAJXTF010000132.1, forward strand.
CACCCACGGCGGAAGGTCCCACTCGCCGAGCGCCCGCAGGAAACTCTGCCCACCGATCTCGTTGATTCCGAACCCCGGAAGCGAATCGAAGTCGCGGTAGCGCTTGACCGAGCCCTTGTCGACATAGTTGTTGCCGAAACCCCCGAAGTAGTAGCTCGCAACCGGGTTGTCCCGACTGCCCGTCCCGGCGCCCGCCGAGCTGCGCAGCCAGATCGACGAATGCGCGATCGGCAGTTGGAAACCGTAATCGAAGTTCCCCCGCAGCTGGGTAGTCGTTCCCGACGCGATGTGGCTCGCCTTGACCACTGCGTCCCACTTGATGCCCTTTTCCTCGTCGACGTATCCCAGCGACCGCCGAACGAAGGTGTAGTGCAGCCCGACCTGGGCCGTTTCCAGACGCGTGAATCCGGTGCCGACGTTCTGGGCATTGGGCAGCGTGTCGATGTGGTCGAAGTACCCGGCGTCGTAGCTCAGCGTGAGCATGCGCGGCTTGTCGTAGATCAGGAAGTCGTCATACCCGATCTTGGCCGCAAACCCCCGGCGGCTGGTCTTGGTGGGCCCGAAGAGGTCGTAGAAATCGGAGGGATTCCACGCCAGGCTGCCGCGCCAGGCGAGGTAATTCCCCGAAATCTCGACGTGGCTGCGCTCGTCGCCGGGGACGTGTCCCAACGGCGTGTACGCGGCCGTGACGCCGATGTGGGAAAACAGGATCGGATCGGAGAAGTTGAACTGGTAGCCGAGACCGGCCGCATTCTTGTATCCCTGCAGCGCCGGGTACGCGTTGTCGAAGGCGAGCGTATGCAACGGCGAATAGGGGCCCTGCTTCACGACCAGCTTGTCGTAGTCGACGGTCGCCGGCGGGGGCACCTGCCAGGACTTGACGATCGGATGCTTCTCCGCGACTTCGGTGCCGAGAAACGTGATCGCGCTGACGTCCTCGAGCGGCTTGGGGTCGATGGTCGCCGGGATGAATCCCTTGCCGCTGTACACGAGCACGATCAACCGGCCGTCCTTCAACGGAACGGGACGGAAGTAGCCGGTTTCCGCGTTCGAGACCGCGTCGACCCTGCCGCTCGCGACGTCGTACCGGAAGATGTTCGACACCCCGGTGTAATAGCTGCTGCCGTAGAGATACCGGCCATCGGGTGAAAATACGAAGCTCTCCGGAATCGACTGGCCGAAACGGAATTGCGAAGCCGGCCTCAGATCGCCTTTCAGCACGTCGGCGAGCCTCCACACGCGGACGTACTGGTCGGCGTTGGGCTCGCTCATCGAGGCCGACAGCAGTTGCCCGTCCGGGGAGATATCGAGGTCGTAGGGAACCGATTCGTAGGGAAACCGGTGGATCATCTGCCAGCCCGTGTAGTACGGATAGGGGATGCGCACCAGTTCGGAGATTCCATTGCTCGTGCGGACTCCGATCAGCGAGCGATCGACCGGGTTGAACGCAAGGTCGCCGACGCGAGCCGCCTCGAGCAGCATCTTCGTCGCACCGGTATGCACGTTGACCTCCATCAGGTCGCGCATGCCTTCGTTGTTGTTCGTGAAGAACGCGGTGCCGCTCCCGGGGTCGTAGGCCATCGACGTCACCTTGTAGACCAGCCCGCCCTTGATGTCGGTGAGGGAGGTCTCCTTTCCGGTGCGGATGTCGAGCGCTCCCACATGATCGACGAAGCCCGGATAGACGAAGCCCGCGTAGAGCATGCCTGTCGCGTCGTCGTAGTACATGCGCGAAATCGAACCCATCGCGCTTCCGGCCAGCGGCTGGTACGGGGTGATCGGGTGCTGCCGGACCTCCTTCAGGTTGCGGTTCTGGAAATCGTGCTCGAACGCGATCCAGTGCTGCCAGGCGGTCTCGAGCGGCAGGCCGAACACCTGCTGGAACTGATCGGCATAGTAGGCTTTGCTGCCTTCGTCGCGCCGAATCCACGCGACGACCTGTTCCGGCGAGTAGGCGTAGGCGAGCCAGGTGAAGAAGCGGGTGCCGTAGAGATACGCGTCGGCCGTGATCTGGAAGCTCGTCTGCACGCCGCGCGAGGCGAGTCCGAGCGGATCGTAGAACGTGGCGTCGTCGCGTACCATCGCCCGGAACACCATCTCGTCGTAGCCCCCTTGGGCGCGCCCGATGCCTCCGTCCATCCACGTTTCCATGAACACCGCGCCGCCCTCTGCCCACCAGCGCGGCACTGCGTTGCGCGGCGACGTCAGGTACGAGTAGAGCAGCGATTCGGGATTGGCGGTCTCGACCCGCACCTTTCCGCCGAAGAATCGGCGCCAGCGGCGGTCCTGGGCGGTCGCCATGTCGCCCTGCACGGCGTGGACCAGTTCGTGATTCATCAGCGTGTAGAGGCGCTCGCTCGCGGGAAACGTTTCGAAGGCGTGGGAGATCGGCGCAACATCGATGACCACCCGGTCGTGCGGCAGCGTATTGGTGACCGCCGCCCCATAATCGGACAAGTCCTTGAGCAGGACGATGGTCGGTTCCGAGGGCTCCCAGCCGAAGGTCTTGCGCTGGAACGCGAGCGAGTTGGTGAACGTTCGCACCGCGTGCGGTACGAGATACTTCAGCGAGCCGAAGTAGATGAGGTCGAGGTCCTTCGTCTGGACGTAGGACAGTCCCAGGCCCGAATCGGCAACTGCCATGGCAGGCAGAACGGCGAGCAGCAAGCAGCAGATGCGACGGTACATGCGAGGGCCTCCCCTTCCCGGGTGGGCGTAAGGATATGGAGGAAACGCACAAAATGAAACCGCCGGCAGGTTCGCCGGCGGTTCCTTGGACTGCTGGAGTGTCGCTGTCGGGGTCAGCGGTCCGAACCCGCCATCGCACGGTTGCCGGAGTTCAGCCCGCCACGGTCGCCCGAGTTCAGCCCGCCACGGTCGCCCGAGTTCAGCCCGCCACGGTCGCCCGAGTTCAGCCCGCCACGGTCG
>JAJXTF010000133.1 GCA_021784125.1 Pseudomonadota bacterium
TTCCGATCTCTGTGGGGGGCGCGCAACGGCGTGCAGTTCGCGCTGACCTTCGTGGCGCTGAAGGCGTTGCCGGTGCTGATCCTCGGCGGCTTCGAGTCGATCCCCGGCGCGATCGTCGGGGGCTTGATCATCGGCGCGACCGAGAAGCTCGCCGAGGTCTACGTCGGCCCTTACGTCGGCGGCGGCATCGAGGGCTGGTTCCCCTACGTCCTCGCGCTGCTGTTCCTGCTGGTGCGGCCCGAAGGGCTGTTCGGCGAAAAGATCATCCGCAGGATCTAGGAAAGCCCGGGAAATGCTCTACCGCGAAGCCGGACAGTTCAAGGAGAGCTACGCCGCCGATTCGGCGATCTTTCCGATCCTGCAGGACCGCATCGGCGTCGCGCTGATCGTGCTCGTCGCGTTCGTCGTGATCCCGCTGGTGGCGACCCCCTACCTGTTCTCGGCGATCCTGATTCCCTGCCTGATCCTCGCGCTCGCCGCGCTGGGCCTGAACCTGCTGACCGGATATGCGGGCCAGCTCTCGCTGGGCGCAGCGGCGTTCATGGCGGTGGGCGCGTTCATGTCCTACAACTTCGCGCTGCGCGTGCCGCACATTCCGCTGCTGCTCGCCTTCGTCGGCGGCGGCCTGTCCGCGGCCGCGGTGGGCATCGTCTTCGGCCTGCCGAGCCTGCGCATCCGCGGCTTCTACCTCGCGGTCGCGACGCTGGCCGCCCAGTTCTTCATCATCTGGTGCCTCACCAAGGTGGGCTGGTTCACCGACAACAATCCGTCGGGCGTGATCACCGCCCAGGCGATCGTCATCGCCGGCCACAGGTTCGAATCGCCGCAGGAGAAATACCTGCTCGTGCTGTCGATCGTCGCCGTGATGGCGCTCGCCGCCAAGAACCTGGTGCGCGGCAACGTCGGGCGGCAATGGATGGCCATCCGCGACATGGACGTCGCGGCCGAGGTGATCGGCATCCGGCCGATGCGGACCAAGCTGCTCGCATTCGCGATCAGCTCGTTCTACTGCGGTGTCGCGGGCGCGCTGTTCGCCTACGCCTACCTCGGCACCGTCGAGCCGGAGGCCTACAGCCTCGACCTGTCGTTCCGCATCCTGTTCATGATCATCATCGGCGGCACCGGGACGGTGATGGGGGCTTTCCTCGGCAGCGCGTTCATCGTCGTGCTCCCGATCGCGCTTTCCACCTTCGTCGAGTTCCTCGACGACACGCTGCACCTGGGCGTGCCGAGCAGCGTATCGTCGAACCTGGAGCTGATGGTGTTCGGTGCGCTGATCATCTTCTTCCTGATCGTCGAGCCGCACGGGCTTGCGCGCATCTGGCAGATCACCAAGGAGAAGCTCCGATTGTGGCCGTTTCCACATTGACCTCGGCGCGGCCGGCCGCAACCCGTTCGGCGCGATGCCCGGCGCTGTGCGGCATCGACAGCAGGTGGCAGCGGGCACAGCCGTTCGGCGAGGTTTCGTTTCGGCCTGCACAGGGGCCTTTGATGTTCAATAGGAGGAAGTGATGAAGTGGTTCATGCGAGCGTTGGTAGGTATCGTCCTCGCGGCCGCGGCAAGCGTCGCGACCGCGCAGGGCGAGCAGTACATTCCGCTGCTGTCTTACCGCGTGGGACCCTACGCGGCGGGCGGATCCGGGTACTTCGGCGGTGCGATCGACTATTTCACGCTGGTCAACATGAACGGCGGCATCAACGGCGTGAAGATCCTGTGGGAGGAATGCGAGACCGAGTACAACGCCGCGCGCGGCGTCGAGTGCTATGAGCGGCTGAAGACCCGGCACGGCGGAGCGAGCACCGTCGAGCCGCTGTCCACCGGCATCGCCTACGGGCTGTTCGAGCGCGTCGCAAAGGACAAGATCCCGATGACGACCAACGGCTACGGTCTGGCGATCGCCGCCGACGGCCGCGTGTTCCCGTGGGTGTTCCCGCTGGGCACGACGTACTGGGACCAGGCAGCCGCGATGGTCGCCTATCTCGGCCAGAAGGCGGGCGGCGAGGCGAAGCTCAAGGGCAAGAAGATCGCTTACCTCTACCACGATTCTGCCTACGGCAAGGAACCGATCCCGGTCCTCGATGCGCTCGCGGCCCGCGACGGCTTCACGCTGATCAAGATCCCGATCACGCCGCCGGGCAACACCCAGGAATCGCAATGGCTGCAGGTGCGCCAGCAGAATCCGGACTACGCGATCCTGTGGGGGTTCGGCGTGATGAATCCCGTGGCGATCAAGACCGCGGCGAAGCTCGGCTACCCGCGTGACCGCATCCTCGGCGTCTGGTGGGCGGGTTCGGAGGAAGACGTGATCCCCGCGGGTGCGGCCGCCAAGGGCTACGTCACGGCGGCGTTCTCGGCCGCGGGCACGAACTTCCCGGTGATGCAGGAGATCCAGAAGAAGGTCTACGGCGCGGGCAAGGGCAACCTCGAGGACAAGTCGCGCGTCGGCTCGATCTATCACACCCGCGGCGTCACCTACGGGATCATGATCGTCGAGGCGATCCGCCAGGCGCAGGCCCATTTCGGCAAGGGCAAGGTGATGACGCCCGAGCAGGTGCGCTGGGGCCTCGAGCACATCGACCTGAGCGAGGCGCGGCTCAAGGCGCTGGGGGCGGCAGGCCTGTTCCCGCCGGTCAAGACGAGCTGCGCCGACCACGAGGGCTCGGGCATGGTCAAGTTCCAGCAATGGGACGGCAAGGAGTTCAAGTCGCTGACGCCGTTCATATCGGGTGACCGTGCGTTCGTGCACCAGATGGTCGTGCAGGGCGCCGACAAGTACGCGGCCGAGAAGAAGATCACGCCGCGCGATTGCAGCAAGGAGATGTGATCCACGGCCCGCGGGTGGCGGCCAAGACGGCCGCCGCCCGTGCGGCGAAGGCAGGTACATGAACGCACAACCCGATCCGGGGCGGCAGGTCGCCCTGTCCGTCAACAACATCGAGGTCATCTACGACCACGTGATCCTCGTCCTGCGCGGCGTGTCGCTCGAGGTTCCCGAAGGCGGGATCGTCGCGCTGCTCGGCGCCAACGGTGCCGGCAAGACGACGACGCTGAAGGCGATCTCCAACCTGCTGCATGCCGAGCGCGGCGAGGTGACCAAGGGTGCGATCGAGTTCCGCGGCCAGCGCGTCGACCGGCTGACGCCGAACGATCTGGTGCGCCGCGGCGTCTGCCAGGTGATGGAAGGACGGCACTGCTTCGCGCACCTGACGGTCGAGGAAAACCTGCTGACCGGGGCGTTCACGCGCAAGGGCTCGCGGGCGGCGATCGCGCAGGCGCTGGAAAAGGTCTACCACTACTTCCCGCGGCTCAAGGAGCGGCGCGCAAGCCTCGCCGGCTACACGTCGGGTGGCGAGCAGCAGATGACCGCGATCGGGCGCGCGCTGATGGCGCATCCGACGCTGATCCTGCTGGACGAGCCGTCGATGGGGCTCGCGCCGCAGATCGTCGAGGAGATCTTCGAGATCGTCGGTGACCTCAATGCGCGGGAACGCGTGTCGTTCCTGCTCGCCGAGCAGAACACGATGGTCGCGCTGCGGCATGCGAGCTACGGATACATCCTGGAGAACGGCCGCGTGGTGATGGACGGGAAGGCATCCGATCTCGCGAGCAACGAGGACGTCAAGGAGTTCTATCTGGGGCTTTCGACGTCCGGGCGCAGGAGCTTCCGCGACGTCAAGCATTACCGCCGCCGCAAGCGCTGGCTCGCCTGAGCAGTGAGTCTCCGATGAACCAGCACTACGACGCCCTCGAGACCCGCGATCCGGAGCAGCGCGAACGCGAGCAGCTTTCGCTGCTCGCGCGCCAGGTCGCCCACGCCAAGGCGCGATCGCCGGCATTCGCGAAGGCGCTCGCCGGCGTCGATCCGGCGGAAATCGCGTCGCGCGAGGCGCTGGCACGGCTGCCGGTGCTGCGCAAGGGCGAGCTCGCGCAACTGCAGAAGGAAGCGCCTCCGTTCGGCGGCCTCGCCACGACGCACTGGGGTGCCGCCCGACGCGTGTTCGCCTCGCCGGGGCCGATCTACGAGCCGGAAGGGGCTGCAACCGATTACTGGCGCTTCGCGCGCGGTCTGTACGCCGCGGGATTCCGCGCCGGCGATCTGGTGCACAACTGCTTCTCCTACCACTTCACTCCGGCGGGCTCGATGTTCGAGACTGCTGCACACGCGCTGGGATGCACGGTGTTTCCCGGCGGCACCGGCCAGACCGAGCAGCAGGTCGCCGCGATCGCCGACCTCGAGCCCGACGCTTACGTCGGTACGCCGTCGTTCCTCCGGATCATCCTCGAGCGCGCCGACGAGCTCGGCATCGCCGTCTCGAGCCTCACCAAGGCGCTGGTGTCGGCGGAGCCGTTCCCGCCGTCGCAGCGCGACGCGCTGGCCGCGCGCGGGATCCACGCCTTCCAGGTCTATGGAACCGCCGATGTCGGTGCGATCGCCTACGAGACCTCCGCGCGCGACGGCCTGGTCGTCGACGAAGGCGTGCTGGTCGAGATCCTGCGGCCGGGCACCGGTGACCCGGTGGCGCCGGGCGAGATCGGCGAGGTCGTCGTCACGCCTCTGGCCAACGTCGACTATCCGCTGATCCGCTACGGCACCGGCGACCTTTCCGCGGCGCTCGTCGGCACGTCGGCCTGCGGGCGGACCAACATGCGCATCAAGGGCTGGCTCGGCCGTGCCGACCAGGCGACCAAGGTCAAGGGCATGTTCGTGCACCCGGCTCAGGTCGCGGCGATCGTCAGGCGGCATCCCGAAGTCCGCCGCGCGCGACTGGTCGTCGACAATCCCGGCGGCGCCGACCGGATGATCCTCCACGTCGAGGTCTCGGGTGTCGCGCCCGATCTCGCCCGGTCGATCGTCGATTCGATCCGTGACGTGACCAAGCTGCGCGGCGAGGTCACGTTGCGTGCGGTGGACGAGTTGCCGAACGACGGCAAGGTGATCGACGACCTGCGCAAGCTCGAGTAGGGCGCCTCCGGGCGCGCTGGCCGGGACCTGCCGGGGGACGGGGGGCGAGGGGGCAGCAGCTGCCGCGTGCTAGGATTCCCGCTTCCCCCGAACGCTCCCGCCCGGCCGTGACCCCGCCCGTCGCCCCGACCCTCGCTGGAATCGATCCGCTGGCGCCGCTCCACGACCAGACGCTGCGCAACATCGCGGCCTCGGGCGTCGTCAGGACCTTTCCCAGGAACTCGATCCTGATCAACGAGGGCGACGTGGGCGATGCGCTCTACGTGATCCTGTCGGGGCGGGTCAAGGTCTACGCGAGCAACGAGGCCGGGCGCGAGTTCGTCATCGATTTCCACGGGCCCGGCGAATACGTCGGCGAGATGTCGCTCGACGGCGCACCCCGCTCGGCGTCGGTGATGACGGTCGAGCCGACGACCTGCGCCGTCGTCAATCGCGCGCAGTTCCGCGATTTCATCCTCGTGCATCCCGATTTCGCGATGCACCTGATCGAGAAGCTGATCCATCGCGTCCGCGTCACGACGAGCAACCTCAAGAGCCTCGCGCTGTCGGACGTCTACGGTCGTCTGGCGCGGCTGCTGAATGCGCTCGCGCAGGAGGTCGACGGCCGGCTCGTCGTTCCCGAGAAACTGACGCAGCAGGAGATCGCCGATCGCGTCGGCGCTTCACGCGACATGATCGGCAAGCTGATGAAGGACCTGATCGGCGGCGGCTACCTCGTCGTCGAGGACCGCACAATCACGATCCTGAAGAAGCTCCCCACCGGCTGGTAGCCGTCACCCGAAAACCGGGTCTGACCCGGTTTTCGAGTCTAGCGGTCGACGCCGCCGAAGCAGACGTACTTCACCTCGACGAACTCCTCGACGCCGTATCGCGAACCTTCGCGGCCGAGTCCCGATTGCTTCATGCCCCCGAACGGGGCGACCTCGGTGGTGATGAGGCCGGTGTTGACCCCGACCATCCCGTACTCCAGCGCCTCGGCGACGCGCCAGATGCGGCCGATGTCGCGCGAGTAGAAATACGACGCCAGCCCGTATTCGCTGCGGTTCGCCAGCTCGACGACCTCGGCGTCGTCCTTGAAAGGAATCAGCGGCGCGACCGGCCCGAAGGTTTCCTCGCGGAAGATCTGCATGTCGGGCGTGACGCCGGTCAGCACCGTCGGCTCGTAGAACGTGCCGCCGAGCGCGTGCCGCTGCCCGCCGGTGACGACCTGCGCGCCGAGTGCCTTCGCGTCGGCGAGGTGCTCCTCGACCTTGGCGACCGCCTCGGCATTGATCAGCGGGCCCTGCGTAACGCCGCTCTCGGTGCCGCGTCCGACCTTGAGCGCAGCCACTCGCGCGGCGAGCTTCTGCGCGAAGGCGTCGTAGACCTTCTCGTGGACGAAGAAGCGGTTGGCGCAGACGCAGGTCTGGCCCGCATTGCGGTATTTCGAAACCATGGCGCCCTCGGCGGCCGCATCGAGGTCGGCGTCGTCGAACACGATGAACGGCGCGTTGCCCCCGAGCTCCAGCGAGATCTTCTTGATCGTCGGCGCCACCTGCTTCATCAGCAGCCGGCCGACCTCGGTCGACCCGGTGAACGACAGCTTGCGCACGACCGGATTTGCGCACATCTCGCCGCCGATCGACGGCGCATCACCGGTGACGACGTTGAGCACCCCCGGCGGGAAACCGGCGCGGTGCGCGAGCTCGGCCAGCGCGAAGGCCGAGAACGGCGTCGCCTCGGCGGGCTTGATGACGACGGTGCAACCGGCGGCGAGCGCGGGGGCGACCTTGCGCGTGATCATCGAGCTCGGGAAGTTCCAGGGCGTGATCGCCGCGCAGACGCCGACCGGCTCCTTGATGACGACCAGCCGCCGGTCGTTGCCGATGGTCGGGATCACGTCGCCGTAGATGCGCTTCGCTTCCTCGGCGAACCATTCGATGTAGGCGGCGCCGATCGTGATCTCGCCCTTCGCCTCGGCGAGCGGCTTGCCTTGCTCGCTGGTGAGGATCAGCGCGAGGTCGTCGACGTTCGCGAGCATCAGGTCGTTCCACCTGCGCAGGATCGCCGAGCGCTCCTTCGCGGTCTTCGCGCGCCATGCGGGCCAGGCGCGATTCGCGGCGTCGATCGCGCGCTTCGTCTCGGCGGCATGGAACAGCGGCGCGGTCCCCACCGGCGCCCCCGTCGCCGGATCATCGATGCGCATCGTGCCGCGGTCGTCGGCATCGATCCAGCGGCCGTCGACGTAGCACTGCTGGCGCAGCAGCGATGGATCCTTCAGGGCGATTGCGGGGCGTTCGATCGTGTCGGGGGGCATGGCCGTGGTCTCCGTATCCGGTGCTTCGCGAGCCCCTCAGTATAGTCGCCGCGTCCGGTACGACCGGCAGCATGGCGCAGCGGCGCACTGCGCTGCGCGCCGGGGAATCACTCCCAGCGCACGATGCCTGCCCAGGCCGTGATCAGGATGATCGCGCCGAAGGCGATCCGGTACCAGGCGAACGGCAGGAAATCGTGGCGGCTCACGTAGCGGATCAGCCAGCGCACGCACAGGAAGGCCGAGATGAAAGCGGCGACGAAGCCGACGGCGAAGCCGTGCAGGTCCTGCGCGGACAGCAGGTGCCGGTTCTTGACGAACTCGTAGGCGCAGGCGGCGAGCAGCGTCGGGATCGCGAGGAAGAACGAGAACTCGGTGGCCGCGCGCCGCGACAGGCCGAAGAGCATGCCGCCGATGATCGTCGCGCCCGAGCGCGACGTGCCGGGGATCAGCGCGAACGCCTGGGCGATGCCGACCTTCAGCGCATCCTTCCAGGTCATCGCGTCGACGCTGTCGAGGGTGATCGAAGAAGGCGACCGCTTCTGGCGCCGCTCGGCCCACAGGATGACGAACGCGCCGATGACCGAGGCGGCGGCGACCGGCACCGGTGCGAACAGCCAGCCCTTGATGTATTTCGCGAAGGCGAGGCCCAGCACCGCGGCGGGCATGAACGCGATCAGCAGGTTGGCAGCGAAGCGCTGCGCGTCGCGGTTGTCGAAGAGTCCGGTGACCGCGAAAGCGATCCGCGCCCGGTACTCCCAGCACACGGCGAGGATCGCGCCCGCCTGGATCACGATCTCGAACACCTTGGCGCGATCGCCGGTGTAGCCGAGCAACGACCCGGCGACGATCAGATGACCCGTCGAGGAGACGGGGAGGAACTCGGTCAGGCCTTCGACGATGCCCAGGATGAGCGAGACGAGCAGGGTGGGATGATCCAAGGCGGGTCGTGGGGTCGGGTGGGAAAGAGGGAGTCGGGAGAGGGACGGGCGGGGCAGCCTAGGCCGGGCCGCCCTGCCCGCCCTGAAGGATCGCCAGCGCCTGGTTCACGAGGTCGCTGTGGTTCTCGGGAACCTGCCCCTGCGGCGTCAGCTTGTCGACGACCTGGGGCAGTGCATGGGCGAGCTGGCCTGCAGCCTCCTCGTGCGTGATGCCGAGTTGCTGCGCGATCTGGCCGATCTGTCCCTGGCCGAAGATCTGC
>JAJXTF010000134.1 GCA_021784125.1 Pseudomonadota bacterium
GGGATGCGCGGGACGCATGCGCTATAGTGGTTGCCGCCCCTCGCATCCTTACACGCAGTTCCACCCGCTTTGGATACGCTCCCTGCCGCGTCGTTCCGCCGGGACGCCCGCGTCATCGGCGTCGTCAGCCTGGCGCACGGCCTGTCGCATTTCCTGCAGCTCGCGCTGCCTCCGCTGTTCCCGCTGCTGAAGTCGGAGTTCGACGTGTCGTGGACGCTGCTGGGCTTCGTCGTCGGCGTATTTTACGTCGTCAGCGGCATCGTCCAGTTCGTCGCCGGCTTTGCCGTCGACCGCCTGGGTGCGCGGCCGGTGCTGCTGTCCGGCATGGCCCTGCTCGCCGGAGGGACGCTGACGGCGTCGCTCGCCCCCAATCCCTGGTGGCTGATTCCCTGCGTCGCACTGATGGGCGCGGGCAACGGCGTGTTCCATCCGTCGGATTTCGCGATCCTCAACGCCAACGTCACGCCGCGCCGGTTGGGACACGCCTATTCGTCCCACGGCGCCAGCGGGAACCTCGGTTATGCGCTGGCGCCGATCGTGAGCTTCGGCCTCGGCGCGAGCCTAGGCTGGCGCGTCGCGCTCGCCGGGATGGGGGTCGTCGGACTGGTCGTCCTGGGCATCCTCGCGACCCAGCGGCACCTGCTGACCTCGCAGCGCGCGGCCGACGCGCACGCGCATACGCTCAAGGGCAGCGCCAACCTGTTCCTGCAGGCGCCGATCCTGCTGTGCTTCCTCTATTTCGTCTTCCAGACGATGGGCACCATCGGCGTGCAGACGTTCGTGCCTGCGGCGCTCCACGTCGGGCTGGACATCCCGCTGGTCGTCGGGACCTCCGCCGTCACCGCCTATCTACTCGGGGGAACCGCGGGCATCGTCGCCGGAGGCTTCCTCGCGGTGCGCGCGGCGCGCCACGACTTGGTCGCGGCCGGAGGATTGCTGATCGGTGCCACGCTGGTCAGCCTCTTCGGCACCGGTGCCGTGAGCAGCGCGTTCGTCCTGCCGCTCTTCGCGCTCGCCGGGCTGTTCGTGGGCGCGACCGGACCCTCGCGCGACCTGATCGTGCGCAACGCCACGCCCAAGGGCGCGGCGGGGCGGGTCTACGGTTTCGTGTATTCGGGCCTCGACACGGGCTCGATGCTCGGGCCGGTGTGGTTCGGCATGATGCTCGACCACGGGTACGCGCGACAGGTCCTTTACGTGATCGCCGCAATGTTCGCCGCCGCGATCGGCACCGTCGTTCAGGTGCGCCGGGCAGCGGCCGCACGCGTCGCCTGAGCGCGCAGCGTCGCGCTACGGGTAAAGCGCAACGGCAATCAGCATCGCCAACGCGCAGCGCCAGGGGGCAGGGGAAAGGACAGCGGAAAGGACGGAATGAATCTTGGCGTCGCCGGAAGGCGCGCACTGGTGTGCGCGGCAAGCAGGGGCCTGGGGCGGGGCTGCGCGGAAGCGCTGGCGCGCGAAGGGGTGGAAGTCACGATCTGTGCGCGCACCGAAAGCGAGCTCGCGCGCGCTGCTGCCGAGATCGGCGCCGCGGCGGGGCGCAGCGTCGCCTGGGTCGCCTGCGACATCACCACCGCCGAGGGTCGCGCCGCCGCGCTGGCCGCCTGTCCCGCGCCGGACATCCTGGTCAACAACGCGGGAGGACCGCCTCCCGGCGATTTCCACGACTGGGATCGCGACGCCTGGATCCGCGCGCTGGATGCGAACATGCTGACGCCGATCGAGCTGATCAAGGCGACGGTCGACACCATGGTCGCGCGCAATTTCGGGCGCATCGTCAACATCACGTCGAGCGCGGTCAAGGCGCCGATCGACACGCTGGGCCTGTCGAACGGCGCGCGCTCGGGGCTCACCGGTTTCGTCGCGGGGCTTGCGCGCAAGGTCGTCCGCCACAACGTCACCATCAACAACCTGCTGCCGGGGCCCTTCGAGACCGACCGGTTGCGGGCCAACTTCGAGCTCCTCGCGAAGAGCAGTGGCAAGCCGGTCGCCGACGTGCGGCGGGCGCGGTTGAACGCGAATCCTGCCGGGCGCTTCGGCGATACGGCCGAGTTCGGCGCGGCCTGCGCGTTCCTGTGCAGCGTCCATGCCGGCTACATTGCGGGCCAGAACCTCCTGCTCGACGGCGGCGCCTACCCGGGCACGTTCTGACAACCGATCGCCGATCCCTGCCAACCCACCACAGGCAACCCGACATGCTCGATCTCTACTACTGGACGACGCCCAACGGCCACAAGATCACGATGTTCCTCGAGGAGACCGGTCTTCCCTACAACCTTAAGCCGGTCAACATCTCCAAAGGCGAGCAGTTCGTGCCCGAGTTCCTCGCCATCGCGCCGAACAACCGGATTCCCGCGATCGTCGACCACGCGCCGGCGATCCCGGGCGGCCCGCTTTCGCTGTTCGAATCGGGCGCGATACTGCTCTACCTCGCCGAGAAGACCGATCAGCTGATTCCTGCCGATCCGCGCGCGCGCTGGGAGTGCATCCAGTGGCTGTTCTGGCAGATGGCGGGACTGGGACCGATGGCGGGTCAGACCCACCATTTCCTGCATTACGCGCCGGAGGATGTTCCCTACGCGATCGATCGCTACGTGCGGGAGACGGGGCGCCTCTATGCGGTGCTCGATCACCGGCTGCGCGGGCGCGATTACATCACCGGGGAGTACTCGATCGCCGACATCGCGTGCTATCCGTGGGTGCAGCCCGAGCGCCAGCGCCAGGACATCGACGATTTCCCCGAGCTCAAGCGCTGGAAAGAGCGAATCGCCGCGCGTCCGGCGACGCAGCGCGCCTACGCGATCGCGAAGAAGGTCAACGTGGCGCCGGCGGTGCGCGACGAGCAGTCACGCAAGATCCTCTTCGGGCAGGACGCGCACACGGTCCGCTGAAGGCGGGTATTCGTCGGCGTCGAAGGCGCGATCGCCTTCGGGCTCGCGACGCAGCGTCGCGCGGACCGCGCTGAAATCCTGCAGCCGGCGATCGAGCAGGTGCGTCGGCACGACGTTGGCCATCGCGTTGAAGATCGATTCGACGCGGCCCGGGTGGCGCTTCTCCCATTCGCGCAGCATTTCCGCGACCTGCCGGCGCTGCAGGTTCTCCTGCGACCCGCACAGCGTGCAGGGAATGATCGGGAACGCGCAGGCCTCGGCATAGCGCGCGAGGTCGCGCTCGCGCACGTAGGCCAGCGGCCGGATCACGACGTGGCGTCCGTCGTCGGACACCAGTTTCGGCGGCATGGTCTTCAGCTTGCCGCCGTGGAACAGGTTCAGGAAGAAGGTCGCGAGCAGGTCGTCGCGATGGTGACCCAGCGCGATCCTGGTCGCGCCCAGCTCGGTCGCCATCCGGTACAGCACGCCGCGGCGCAGCCGCGAGCACAGCGAGCACATCGTCGCACCTTCGGGAATCACGCGCTTGACCACGCTGTAGGTGTCCTGCTCCGCGATCCTGAACTCGACGCCGCGGCCGGCGAGATAGCGCGGCAGGACGTCGGCGGGGAAGCCCGGCTGCTTCTGGTCGAGGTTGACGGCGACGATCTCGAAGCGCATTGGCGCGCGCGCCTGCAGCGACAGCAGGACGTCGAGCAGTCCGTAGCTGTCCTTGCCGCCAGACACGCAGACCATGACGCGATCGCCTTCGTCGATCATCGCGTAGTCGGCGATCGCCTGGCCGACGAGGCGGCGCAGGCGCTTCTTCAGCTTGCCGAGCTCGAATTCCAGCTTGCGCGGGTCCTGCCCGCGGCGCGCCGGCGCCGGGGGATCGACGTGGACGATCGAAGGCTGGAGGGGAGCGGACGGCGGGGTTGGCGGGTTCACGCCCGGGATTTTACCCGGCGGGGCACCGCCACAGTGGCCGCGCCCGGTTGCCGCGCTCGGTCGCCGCGGCCCTGGGCAACGATCAGTCGCGCTTGAATGCGACGTCGACGTCGGTCGAACGGCCGGCGCCGCCCGGCGCGAACTTCCAGTGCGAAAGCGCGCTGCGCACGGCGCCTTCGAACACCCCGTGCGGCGAGGCTTCGAGGATCGTGACGGCGCTGACCTTGCCTTGGGCGTCGATGGTGAGCCGCGCCCGCACCATTCCCCGATCGATGTCCCGCCGCAGCGCTTCGCGCGGGAACCGTGGGGCGTCGTGGACCAGGGGCGTGAGCTTGGCCGCCGGCGCCGGCCGGGTTGCGGCCGCGGGTGGCGCGGCCATCGCCATCTGCAGCGGCGGCGCCGCATCGCCGAGCCGCGTCGATGACGCCGCATGGCCGACCTCCGTCGGCATCGGGGCCGACGCGGCCGGGGCCGGCGGCGGCACCGGGGTGATCGAGTGTCTCGTTTCTGTCGGGGTGATCGAGTCGCTCGTGTCGGTCGGGGTGATCACCGGGGCATGGGTGGCGGCGTCTGCCACGATCGGATGCGTCGTTGCGCCTGGAGCCTTCGTCGGCGTGGCGGTCGGGATTGCGGTCGGGACCGCGGTTGCATTGGAGGTCGCAGCCGCGGCCGAAGGCGTGGCTGTCTTGCCGGCGTCGACGGGAATCGGCGCCCCGCGCTTCGCAAGCTCGCGCTTCGCCACCTCGCGTTTCGCGCCGCGGGGGTCCGCGCGCCCGGCCTTGGGCCCGGTGTCGCGGAGATGCAGCGCTGTCCTGCCGTCGAGGACCGTGGTGGCGATGGCCGCAGCTTCGTCGCCGAGGGCGGCCGGCGCGGGCGGCGTCGGCCGCAGGTCCGTCGCGGCGGGATGTATCGCCGCCGCGGCGTCGGACGCGGAAGCGACGGGTACCCGGGGTACCACGGGCGCCATGGGGACCACGGGAACGGCTGCGACCGCCGCGCCGGGCTTGGCTGTGGCGGCCGGGGCGCGTGTGGCGTACGGCCAGCCCATCCAAGCAATGGTCGCGGCGCCGATCGCCACCACCGCCCCGGCGATGCCCAGGCTCCGGCGCGAGGCCGCGGGACGAGCTGTAGCGACGGGCGCCTCGCGCTTGCCGGGCTGCATCGGCGAGCCGGTGGATTCGGAGGCGGCCAGCCCGATCTCGACCAGGCGCGCGAGGTCGCGTTCCAGCCTCGCCATGTCCGATCCGGTACGCGCCTGGAGGTCGGAAAGCGAGCCGGGCGTGTCGAGCAGCGTCAGCACGCGGCGCTGGGTGAGCGAGAGGCCATGGGAAGGAACGGCCAGTTCCTGCACTCCGGCCGCCGTGCGGGTGATGGGTGAGGACGCGTTCAAGTTCCTGTTTCCGATGGAATGGACGCCGGGAGCGGCAGGGCCACCCCGATCATCGCCGCGCGCCCCCGTGCCTCGGGGTCGGGGCGAGGCGGGCCGTAGGCGGCGACCTGCGGGGCATCGTGCATAGCGTGCTGCAAATGCGGTGCCAGCCCGACGAACGGCCGGCGAGCCATGCCCGGTGCGCGGCGGGCCGCCGCGCCGCCCGGAGTTGTCGTAGACTCGCGGCGTCGCCCGCCTGCAGGACGCCTGCGATGCCCGACATACTGATCAGCTACGCACGCGAGGACGAAGCGGCCGCCACGCGCCTGCGCGACGCGCTCGCGGGGCAGGGCTGGGATGTCTGGGGGGACGCCAGCAACGACGATCGTGCGACCGAGGGCTCGCATCCGGGCATGGCGATCGGCGACGCCCTCAATGCCGTCAAGTGCGTCATCGTCCTGTGGTCCGACGCCGCGATCGGGTCCAAGGCAGTGCGCCTCGGCGCGCGCGTGGCCCGCCTCGCCGGGAAGCTCGTGCCCGTGCGCATCGACGCCGCCGACATCCCGAGCGAGCTGCGCGACGGACGCCCGGCAAACCTGAGCGAGTGGGCCGGGGACGTCGTACACCCGGAGTTTCGCAAGCTGACGCAGGCGCTCGAGCTGCGCACGCACAGGCGCGTGCGAAGTGGCGAGTGGATCGCGCCGTCGCCTCGGCTGCGCCGGTTGCGCGCCCGCGCGCTCGCGGCGGTCGCGCTGGTGGCGGCGGGCGTCGTGATCGGCTACGGCGTCGCAAGGCTGGACGCTGCGCCCGGAGGCGGCGCGCATCGCGTGCTGGAACAGGGGCTGAAGGAATTCTTCGACGGCAAGTACGTCGAGGCGCAAGCCGACCTGCGCGACGCGCTGCAGGCGGGCAACGGCGCCGCCGCGTACTATCTCGCGCGCATGTACCGCGACGGACTGGGCGTGCGCAGCGACTCCGCGCGGGCGCTCGCGTGGGCCGAGCAGGGCGCCGCGCGCGGCAATGCGCTGGCGCAGAACATGGTGGGCCTGCTCGAGGACTCGGGCCGCGGAACTGCGCGCGACGACAAGGCGGCGCTCGCGTCTTACCTCGCCGCCGCCGACGAAGGGCTCGCCTGGGGCGCTTTCAATGCGGGCTGGTTCTACGAGTCCGGTCGCGGGCTCGCGCAACCCGACGCCGCGAAGGCCTTCGAGTACTACCGGCGCGCCGCGGACGACGGCAACGCGGCGGCAGGCAATGCCATCGGCGACCTCTATCGAACCGGGCGCGGCGTACCGCAGGATCCGAACCGGGCGGTCCAGTGGTACCGCTGGGCGGCCGACCGTGGCAGCGCGGCCGCCAGCCTGTCGCTGGGCTACATGTACGCGAACGGTCGGGGCGTGGCGGCGGACGACGCCATTGCCGTCGAGCTCTACCGGCATGCGGCCAGGCAGAACCTTCCGGGCGCCCTGAACAATCTCGGCTACATGTACGAATACGCGCGAGGCGTGCCGCTCGACCTCGATCGCGCCGCGGCGTACTACCGCCGCGCCGTCGAGCGCGGCGACAAGCCCGCGCTCGCGAACCTCGGGCGCGTGCTGGACAAGATCAAGGCCAAAGCCGCAGCGTCGAAAGGCCGCTGACGGCGCCCGGAAGAGAAACGGCCGTCACGAGGACGGCCGTTCCTGTCGAACCGTAGTGCTCTTGTTACTTCTTTTCCGGTTCGGCGGGCTTCATCGCGTCCTTCGTGGCGTCGGCAGCCTTGCCGGCGGCGTCCTTCGTCGCATCGGCAGCGGTCGAGGCAGCATCCTTCACCGCGTCGGCAGCCTTGCCGGCGGCTTCCTTGGTCGCGTCGGCAGCCGTCGCCGCAGCGTCCTTGGTCGCATCGGCGGCCGACTTCGCAGCTTCCGTCGCAGCCGTACCTGCGTCCTTGGCTGCCGTGCTTGCCGCATCGGCGGCCTTGGCTGCCGATTCCTTGGCCTGGTCGGCCGCTTCCTGGGCTTTCTGGCCGCACGCCGCCAGCGTCGTGGCCAGTGCCATCGCCGCCAGTGCGGCGAGCGTACGCATCTTCATCCTGATTCTCCCGAATGTCGCAAATCGATGTAGGTGGGATTTCGGCGGAAGGATCGATTGCAGGGGCCCTCCGACAGCCTGACATTATAACCGATTGTGGGGCAACAATTTGACCCAGATCAGACTCGCTTGCGACTCTTTCCGGATCGATTCGGGCTGCCCCCCGCCGGCGGCGGGACCGCGCCAGGGGGCGCTTCAGAGCAGCCGCGCCCGGCTGCGCTCCCAGAGGGCAAGCCCGACGCCGCTGGCGATGACGACGGTCATGCCGAGCGCCGAAGCGGCATCGGGATGCTGGCCGAAGGCCAGGTAGCCGAAGGCGGTCGCCCAGATGATCTGCAGGTACGTGAAAGGCGACAGCAGCGACGCGGGTGCCTGCAGGTAGGCGCGGGTCATGAACCAGTGGCCGAGGCCCGCCAGGGCGCCCAACAGCACCAGAGTGACGATGGCGTCCACGCCGAAGCGGGCGCCTTCGATTCCCCATGGCAGCAACAGGGACAACCCGAGGGTCCCGACGCTGGCGCTGTAGAACAGCGTCGTGTGCGGGCCTTCGTCGAGCAGCCGCCGCGTCAGCAGCTGGTACAGGGCGTTGGACAGTGCCGCGCCCAAGAGGAGGAGCACCGCCGGGTGCATCACCGCCGATCCGGGATGCAGCAGGATCAGGATTCCGGCAAAGCCTGCTATCGAAGCGATGCGCCGCGCGCGCGTGGGATGTTCGCGCAGGACGGGCCATGACAGCGCGACGACGATCATCGGCGCCAGGAAGGTGATCGACGACGCCTCGGCCAGCGGCAGGTAGCGCAGGCCGCCCCAGAAGCCGAGCGTGGCGAGCAGCAGGAACAGCGAGCGCAGGAGCTGCAGGCCGAGCTTTCGGCTGCGCCAGAAGGACCCGCCGGCACGATGCCAGGCGAACGGCGTGACGACCAGCATCTGTCCGGCGTAGCGCGCCCAGACGACCAGCAGCAGCGAATGCTCGCGGACGAGGTATTTCGCCGTCGCGTCCAGCGACGAGAGGCACAGCCCGGCGAAGACGAACTGCGCCAGCGCGCGGCGCAGCGCATGGGCCGCGTCGACGCGCGTCTGCGTCACGCCGGGCGTCCGCTCAGGCCGGCTGCTGCATCAGCTCGCGCAGCACGTAGGGCAGGATGCCGCCGTGACGGTAGTAGTCGACTTCGAT
>JAJXTF010000135.1 GCA_021784125.1 Pseudomonadota bacterium
CTGACCGTCTTTCCGGGCAACGCTTCCGGTCCAGTGCCTTGTTTGACATCAACTTTTTGTAAATCGTTGCTTGTGGCATCCAATTTGCTACTCCATTCTGTACCAGGGCTGGACGGGGTCGCGGCTGCCGCGAATCCGGCGCCAGACATCACGACTGCGCATGCCGCGACGGGCCAGATCGTCGCGAGCAGGCGGGAAAACCGCGGGAGAGATTTGATGGACATCGACCGATCGCGATGCGAGTCGTCGCCTCTTGCGCAGCCACGCGGGTCAGAACCCGCATCCTGCCGGCCGCCACGACGCATTGGCGGATCGCATTTTATCCGACGCCGCTGAGGCACCCCGCTCGATGTTCGCATTCCTGACTCCCGGCGCTCGCGTCGGTTCCGATCCGATGGCGTCGGCGAAATCGGCCGCCGCCTGGCTTGCCGACTTGCCGTCGCTCGACATCGTCGCGCGCCAGCAGCTCGTCCTGCGTGCATTCGACGCGATTCGCCAGTCGCCCCGACCGCTCGACACCGCTCGCGTCCAGGCACTGTTGCACGTCGACGCAGCGCTGGGCGCCGATCGCCGCAAGCTGTTCAAGCAATACGTCGAGACGCTGGATTCCGCGCCGAAGGTGGCCGAGCGCGTCTGGCAGGCCAGCTTCGACCTGGCGCAGGCGTTCATCGGCGCCTACCAGGCAGCGATCGAGACCGCGCTCGAGCCGTCGTCCTATGCGCGCTGGAAGGCGCAGGTCCCCGTGCTGTTCGCGCGGCTCATCCATTACTACGGCACGGATGCCAAGCTGCGCGTGTGCCGTCACGAGCACTGGATCCCGGCCAAATGGGTGGAACTGCACCGGGCTTACCTGCGGGCCTGCGAGCTCGGTCTCGAGCGAGTCCCGACGCTGCCGGGGGCCGCGGCGGGCGCCGGCACGCAGTGGACGATCGAGCAGGAATACATCTACGTGCTGCTGATCGAGCAGCTCAATACGGGAAACCTTACCGCAGCCAACCTCGACTGGGTCCTCACCCAGTTCCGCGCGTGGAGCCGGCGCCTGGAGCTCGTGGCGATGCCCAAGTCGATGGAAGGCTTCTTCATCGACATCGCCGGGCGCACGGGCCTCGTGCGGCGCACGGGCCAGGATTCCGGGGCGATGCTGCGCTATCTCGATACGACGCCGCTCTGCAATCAACTCGACATGACGCTGGCGGTGTTGCGCAATTCGGAGGCGACGGATCAGGGTCCGGTCAGCGCGATCAACCAGCAGCGCGCGATGATCCTCGAGAAGGCGCGTCCGGCCATCGCGCCCAACCTCAACCTCGACATGCGGCGCGATCCGCGCATCTCGTGCATCCATGCCGCCCGCGTGCGCATCGGGCTCGCGCGCATACTGATCGAGCTGTCGGCGCAGGAGCGGGCCGACGCGCAGCCCGAAGAGACCCGGACCAGCGAGCAGATCGAGGTCTACGCGGTCGCGGGCGCAGCGCGGCCGCAGCTGCGCAGCGCGAACGAAAACGACACGCTGTCGGAGAGCCTCGCGCAGTTTCCGGAATCCCTGTGGCAGGTCAAGGATCGCAGCGTCGCGGGACTGCGCATCTGCGCGAGCGGAGGCGTCGGGCAGACGCTGATGCTCGGTGCGCTCGTCGCGGTGCGCGAATCGGCGCGGCGCCAATGGGCGCTCGGCGTCGTGCGCCGCGTGAACAAGCTGTCGACCGACGAGGTCGAGGCGGGGCTGTCGGTGATCGCCGAACGGGTCGTCGCGGTCGGGCTGCACACGCTGCGCGAATCCCGCGACAAGCTGGGAATCGAGGTCAACGGCGTCGATGCGCTGTCGCTCGGGCCGCGCTTCGACGGCCTGTACCTCCCGCCGCCGTCGCGCCCCGACAAGCCGCTCAGCGTCAAGACGGTGATCGTGCCGACGCAGGAATACACCGAAGGGCGCAGGCTCGTCCTGACCACGGCGCGCTCGATCTACACGGTCGCCCTGCGCCAGCTCGTCGAGCAGCGTGCGGACTGGAGCTGGGTGGCGATCCAGGTCGTGGAGAAGAAGCCCCGGAGCTGACGTCGGCCGCGCCGCCGGTCACTGGTCGTGCGGGCGGAAGCGCAGGCGCAAGCTGCGCTGGAAGAGGTCGGGGCTCGCGGGCTGCGGCAGCGGCGAGGATTTCAGGATCGCACGCTGCACCGCATTGTCGTAGGCCGGCACGCCGCTCGATTGCCGCAGTCGCACGTCGATGATCTCGCCGGTCGGCAGCTGGACGACGTCGAACACGGCCTCGGGGTTGCCCTGGATGTCCTGCGGAACGATGACGTAGCTCCTGATCTTGCTGCGGATGCGGTCGATCCAGTCCGCTTCCGCCCTGTCGCGCGCCGTCGCCGCGGCGGTCTGTTGTGCCCGCGCCTGCGCTTCACGCGCTGCCTGGGCGCGCAGCTGCGATTCCTGCTCCGCCTGCGCGCGCATCTGGGACTCCTGTTCGGCCTGCGCGCGCAACTGCGACTCGCGCTGGGCCTGTGCGCGCATGGCCTGCACCGCGCGCGCCTGCTGCTCGGCGAGCTTCTTTGCTTCGGCGTCCTTGCGCGCCTGCTCCGCGCGGACCCGCTCGCGCTCGGCTTCCGCCTGTTTCTGCTTCTGCAGCGCCGCCTGTTTCGCCTTCAGCGCGATGTCGGCCTCGCGCGGGTCTGGCTTCTCGACGGCGGGGGCGGGCTTCGGCGCCGGCGGCGGCGGGAGGGGCTTGGGCAGCGGCAGCGGCTGCAGCTGCGGTCGGGGCGGCGGCAGCGGTTGCAGCTGCGGCGGAACGGGTGCCGGCGCGACCCGGGTCGGTGGCGCGTACAGCTCGGCGGTCACCGCCGATGGCGGGCGGTTCTGCCACGACACCGAGAAGACCAGCACGGCGACGAACAGCAGGTTCACGACCAGCGCCAGGATCAGCGCAGTCCATTTGCCGCGCACGCGGCCTGCGCGCGCAGGCCGATCGTCGTGCGTGGACATCGGGCGGACGGCTGCCACGCGTCAGGGCGAAGGCCGGGCGAGCAGCCCGACCTTCCTGACGCCGCCGCGCTGCAGCCGGTCGAGGATGCCGATGACGTCGTCGTAGCGCGCGCCCTTGTCGGCTTCGATGACGACCGGCTGGTCGCGGCCGTCCTGGATGGCACGCACCTCGCTGACCAGGTTCTCGAGGCCGACGCGGGTGACGCGCGCGCCGGGGCTCGACTGGTCGTGCAGCGATATCGACTTGTCGCGGTTCAGCCTGACCTGCAGCGGATTGATCGGCGGCTGGAGCCTGCTGCCCACCGACGGCAGCTCGATCTCGCCGGGCGCGACCAGCGGTGCGGTGACCATGAAGATCACGAGCAGGACCAGCATCACGTCGATGTAGGGCACGACGTTGATCTGGTTGACGGTCTTGCGGGGACGGCGCATGCGCTCAGCCCTGGCGCTGGAGGATGTTGGAGAACTCCTCGATGAAGGTCTCGTAGCGCACGGCGAGGCGGTCGACGTCGTGCGTGAAGCGGTTGTAAGCGACGAACGCGGGGATGGCGGCGAACAGCCCGATCGCGGTGGCGATCAGCGCCTCGGCGATGCCGGGCGCGACGTTGGCGAGCGTGGCCTGGCTCACGTTCTCCAGGCCGCGGAACGCGTTCATGATGCCCCAGACGGTGCCGAACAGGCCGATGTAGGGCGACACCGAACCCACGGTCGCGAGCCCCGACAGGTGCGCCTCGATCGCATCGATCTCGCGCTGGTAGGCTGCCCGCATCGCGCGGCGGGCGGCGTCGAGCGTCACCGGCGAAGGGCTGCCCTGGCGGCGGTGCTTGGAGAACTCGCGGAACCCGGCGGCGAAGATGTGCTCGAGGCCGCCGCCGACGCGCGATTCACCCGCCTGCCGGAACAGGACGTTGAGGTCGCCGCCTTTCCAGAACTCGTCCTCGAAGGCATCCGTCTCGCGGACCGCCCGCTTCAGCTGGAAGATCTTGAGGAAGATCTGCCACCACGACCACATCGACAGTGCGGCGAGCAGCGCGATGATCCCCTGCACGATGACCGACGCATGGACGATCAGCGTGAGGAAAGAGAGATCGGTGTGGACGTTCAAAGCATTTCCTGTTCGGTGATTTCCGGGGATCCGGCACTGCACCCCGGCACTCGCCGTCCGGGTCGTGGCGGCTGCGAAGCGATCGGAAGCATTCCAGCCAGCGCGCCGGGCAGGCGGGTGGGCCGCCAGCGCGCGGTGTCGAGGCAGGCGAGCGTGATCTGCGCGATCGCCAGCTCGGCCGCATCGGCATCACGCAGGACCTTCTGTTCGAGTTCGATCCGGCATGCTCCATGGTCGAGCACTTCGACTGTCACGAGGAGCCGATCGTTCAGCCGCGCGGGGGCGAGGAAATCGATTCCGGCGCGCCGCACGACGAAGGTGACGCCGTGCTCGCGCTCGAATGCGGCCAGCGGGAACCCGAGCCCCTCGAGCCATTCGGTGCGCGCACGCTCCATGAACTTCAGGTAGTTCGCGTAATAGACGACGCCTGCGGCGTCGGTGTCCTCGTAATAGATGCGGACCGGGAACGAGAATGCGCTGCGCGCGGCGGAGGGCCCCTGCATCGTCACGAACCGGGGAAGAGATCGCTCGCCCCGGGTGCGGGCGAGGCCAGTCCGAAATGGCGCCAGGCGAGCGCGGTCGCGATGCGGCCGCGCGAGGTCCGCTGCAGGAAGCCCTGCTGGATCAGGTACGGCTCCAGCACGTCCTCGATGGTGTCGCGCTCCTCCCCGATCGCCGCGGCGAGGTTGTCGACGCCGACGGGTCCGCCGCCGAACTTTTCGAGCACCGTGGACAGCAGCTTGCGATCCATGACGTCCAGGCCGGAGCCGTCGACGTCGAGCATCGACAGGGCGGCATCGGCGACCTCGCGCGACACGTCGCCTCCGGCGCGAACCTCGGCGAAATCGCGGACGCGGCGCAGCAGCCGGTTGGCGATCCGAGGCGTGCCGCGCGAGCGTCGTGCGATCTCTCGCGCACCCTCGGGGTCGACCGCGATCGACAGCAGCTGCGCCGAGCGCGCCACGATCTGCGTCAGCTCGGGGGCCGAGTAGAACTCCAGCCGGGCGACGATGCCGAAGCGGTCGCGCAGCGGATTGGTCAGCATGCCCGCACGCGTCGTCGCACCGACCAGGGTGAACGGCGGCAGGTCGATCTTCACGCTGCGTGCCGCCGGACCTTCGCCGATCATGATGTCGATCTGGAAATCCTCGAGGGCGGGGTAGAGGATTTCCTCGACGACCGGCGACAGGCGGTGGATCTCGTCGATGAACAGCACGTCGCGCGGCTCGAGGTTGGTCAGGATCGCCGCCAGGTCGCCCGGGCGCTCGAGCACCGGCCCCGAGGTCTGGCGCAGGCTGACCCCGAGCTCGTGGGCGAGTATGTGGGACAGCGTCGTCTTGCCCAGTCCAGGCGGGCCGAACAGCAATACGTGGTCGAGGGCCTCGCCGCGGCGCCGCGCGGCCTCGATGAAGATCGACAGCTGCTCGCGGATCTTCTCCTGCCCGACGTAGTCGGCGAGCCGGCGCGGCCGCAGCGCACGCTCGAGCGCATCCTCCTGCGTTCCGGCGCTTGCGCTTTCGACGATGCGCGTCAGCGCGTCGCTCTCGATCGCCATCGGGGCTTCATCCTTTCGCCAGCAGCTTCAGCGCGTGCTTGATGCCGTCGGCCACCGCGATGCCCTCGGGGAGCGAACGCATGGCCGTCGCCGCTTCGCGCTCGCTGTAACCGAGCGCCAGCAGCGCGTTCATGATATCCGACGTGTTCGGTGTCGCGCGGCCGGCGCCCGCCACCTGCGTCAGGTCGGCCCCGAGCTTGTCCTTGAGCTCCAGCATCAGCCGCTCGGCCGTCTTCTTGCCGATCCCGGGGATCCGCGTCAGCCGTCCCGTCTCCTGCAGCGTGACCGCCTGCGCGAGCTCCGCGACCGACAGCCCGGACAGCACCGACAGGGCGATCTTGGCACCGATGCCGTTTACCTTGAGCAGCTGGCGGAAGGCGCGCCGCTCGTTCTCGCTGCCGAAACCAAAGAGCAGCTGCGCGTCCTCGCGCACGACCATGTGGATGTACAGCGTGATTCGCTCGCCGTTCGCCGGCAGGTTGTAGTAGGTGCTCATCGGCACGTCGACCTCGTATCCGACGCCCTGCACGTCGAGCAGCAGTTGCGGCGGGTTCTTTTCGCGGAGGATGCCGGAGAGGCGGCCGATCATGGCGCGGATTTTACAGGGGTATCAGCGATCCGACCCGACGAGCAGGCGGCCGCCGCGCACGCGATACCCGCCGCGTGCGAGGCCGCCGATCCCCGTGGAGGCGTGCGCATGGCAGATCGCGGTCGCCAGGGCATCTGCGGCGTCGGCTGCCGGCGTGCCGGGAAGGAGCAGCAGGCGGGTGACCATCGCCTGCACCTGGGTCTTCTGCGCCCGGCCGGCGCCGACGACGGCCTGCTTGACCTGGCCCGCCGTGTACTCGGTCACCGGCAGGCCCGCGAGCACCGCTGCGGCGATGGCGGCGCCGCGCGCCTGGCCCAGCAGCAGCGTCGAGTTCGGGTTGACGTTGACGAACACCTTCTCGACCGCGACTTCGGTCGGCCGTTGCTCGGCAATCACGTGCGCGAGGTCGCGGGCGATGACACCCAGTCGCGTCGGCAGGCTGCTGCCCGTGGCACGGATGCAGCCGCTGGTGACGTAGACGAGCTTGCCTCCGCTTGCATCGAGGATCCCGAATCCCGTCACGCGGAGACCCGGGTCGATGCCGAGGATGCGGCGTGGTGCAGCCTTCGCCGCGCCGGCAGCGGTCACGGGCGCCGGTTCATTGCTGATCGACGATCACCGCCGACGTGTAGACGTCCTGCACGTCGTCGATCGCCTCGAGGGCGTCGAGGAGCTTCTGCATCCGCTGGCCGTCCTCGCCGGCCAGCTCGATCTCGTTCTGCGGCTGCATGACGACCTCGGCGAGCTCGGGCTTCAGGCCGGCCCCGGCCAGGGCTTCCTTGACCGCGACGAAATCGTGGGGGCCGGTCGTCACCTCGATGCTGCCGTCGTCGTTGGTCTGCACGTCTTCGGCGCCGGCGTCGATCGCGGCCTCCATCACCTTGTCCTCGTCGGTGCCGGGGGCGAACACGATCTGGCCGCAATGCTTGAACAGGAACGCAACCGAGCCGTCGGTGCCGAGGTTGCCGCCGTACTTGGAGAAGGCGTGGCGGACGTCGGCGACGGTGCGGATGCGGTTGTCGGTCATGCAGTCGACGATGACTGCGGCGCCGGCGATGCCGTAGCCTTCGTAGCGGATCTCCTCGTAGTTGACCCCCTCGAGACCGCCCGAGCCGCGCTTGATCGCGCGCTCGATCGTGTCCTTCGGCATGTTCTGGTCCATCGCCTTGTCCATCGCGAGGCGCAGCCGGGGGTTCGCCGACGCGTCACCTCCGCCCAGGCGGGCGGCGACGGTGATCTCCTTGATGAGGCGGGTGAAGATCTTGCCGCGCTTCGCGTCGGTCGCGGCCTTCTTGTGTTTGATGTTCGCCCACTTGCTGTGACCTGCCATGGCCTGCCGTCCCTGTGTTCGATCCCAGGATTATAGGTGGTCGGCCGCGGGTGGTCGGCCACAGCGGCAGCGGTCGGGCGTCAGGGCGGCTGCAGCAGTCCCTGCGCCTCGCAGTATTGCGCCAGCGCCGAGAGCCTGACGCCGGCGTCGTTGATCTCGAGCATGTGCTGCTTGATGGTGAGCGGCAGCGGCAGCAGCTCGGCAAGCCGGTAGCCGACCCAGGAGGCGTCGCCATAGCGTGTTTGCGCCGGGAAGTTCGCGGCACCCACGCGTCCTGCGATCAGCTCGAGAAGCCGCGCGAGCGGCGCGTGGCGCGCGGGCAGCGCAGAGGCCGGTTCGGCTGCGATCGCCGTGACCCGGCCGATGACCAGCCCCGATGCGTCGGTCGCGTGGTCCTGCACGCCGAAACGCGTCCCGCCCTGCGCCGTCACGTGCAGGACGCCCGGCTGCGGCATGTCGAAATCGACGATGCTCGCGAGGGTCCCCACGGTGGCGAACCGAAGCGCCGATGCGCCGGGGCGCGCGACTTCCTCGCCCTCGGTGATCAGGCACACGCCGAAAGGGCGGCCGTCGCGCATGCAGTCCTTCACCATCCCGATGTAGCGCTGCTCGAAGACCCTGAGCGGCAGCAGCCCGCCGGGGAACAGCACGGTGCGCAGCGGGAACAGCGGCAACGCCGACGGCTCGCGGGCGCTGCCGCCGAAGGCGGAAGGCATCAGGCCCGCTGGATCGGCAGCGCGCCGCGAGCCTCGCCCCAGCGCGGTATCA
>JAJXTF010000136.1 GCA_021784125.1 Pseudomonadota bacterium
GCTGCGGATCGCGATCAAGCGCGCACCGGGCGGCGTGTTCTCGAACTGGGCGAACGACACGCTGCGCGAGGGCATGACGCTCGACGTCGTTCCGCCGATGGGACACTTCGGGGTCGCGCCCGATCCTGGCAGGGATCGGCATCACCTGGCATTCGCCGCCGGCAGCGGCATCACGCCGCTGGTCTCGATCATCGGCACCGCGCTCGCGTCGGAGCCGCGGACGCGCTACACGCTGATCTACGGCAACCGCGCGTCGTCGACGGTGATGTTCCGCGAGGAGCTGGCGGCGCTCAAGGACCGCTGCATGGACCGCTTCCAGCTGATCCACGTCCTGTCGCGCGAGCCACAGGACATCGAGTTGCTGAACGGCCGCATCGACCGGGCGAAGGCCGATGCGCTGTTCTCGACCTTCGCTCCGCTCGACGACGTCGATTGCGTATTCATCTGCGGCCCCGAAGGCATGATGGACGCCGTGCAGGAGGCGCTGGCCGCCAGGGAATTCCCGGCGTCGAGGATCAGGATCGAGCGCTTCGCGGCGAGCATTCCGAAGCACACCCACGTTCCGCGACCGTTGCCGCTCGCGAGCCGGACCGAATGCGAGGTGAACGTCGTCATCGACGGCTCGCGGCGCAGGTTCCTGCTCGAAAAGGGGAACGAGAGCATCATCGACGCGGGCCTGCGCAACGGCGTCGAGTTGCCGTTCTCGTGCAAGGGTGGAGTCTGCTCGACCTGTCGCTGCCGGCTGGTCGAAGGCGAGGTCGACATGGACGTCAACTTCGCGCTCGAGGATTACGAGGTCGCGCGGGGGTTCATCCTCGCCTGCCAGAGCTACCCGGTGACCGACCGCGTCACCGTCGACTTCGATCAGACCGGGACGGGGTAGGCGCGCAGCGCGGGTCCGCCGCCCGTGCTAGAGTTTGCCGATCGAATGCAGCGAAGGTCGACCCGCGTGCCACATCCATTCTTCGATCGTCACCGCGAAACCCTCGACCGGGCCGTCGAGGCGATCGCGCAGCGGGGCTACTGGTCGCCGTTCCCCGAATCGCCCAGCCCGAAGGCCTATGGCGAGGGCGTGACGGAGGCGGGCAAGGCCGCATTCGAGGCACTGCTCGGCAAGCGCTTCCCCCTGGTGCAGCCCGCGACGGTCGGGCAGGTCGGCGGCGAGCGCTCGCCCTACGGCATGCGCCTGGGAGTCACGTATCCGAAACCCGACCTCGACGGATTGCTGGCCGCGGTCGTCGCCGCGCAGGCGACGTGGCGCAAGGCCGGACCGCAGGCCTGGGTCGGCGTCTGCGTCGAGATCCTGGCGCGGATCAACAAGGCGAGCTTCGAACTCGCCAACGCGATCATGCACACGACCGGGCAGGCCTTCGTGATGGCCTTCCAGGCCGGCGGGCCGCACGCCCAGGACCGGGGGCTCGAGGCGGTCGCCTATGCATGGGACCAGATGCGCCGGATCCCCGAGCAGGCGACGTGGGAGAAGCCGCAGGGCAAGAACGAGCCGCTGCGGATGGAAAAGCATTTCCGCATCGTTCCGCGCGGCGTCGCGCTGGTGATCGGATGCAGCACTTTCCCCACGTGGAACGGCTATCCGGGCCTCTTCGCCAGCCTGGCGACGGGCAACGCGGTGATCGTCAAGCCGCACCCGAACGCGATCCTGCCG
The DNA here is from genome assembly GCA_021784125.1 of Pseudomonadota bacterium. Taxonomy (GTDB): domain Bacteria; phylum Pseudomonadota; class Gammaproteobacteria; order Burkholderiales; family Casimicrobiaceae; genus VBCG01. The sequence continues at coordinate 1,664 of JAJXTF010000136.1, forward strand.
CTCGCGATCACCGTGCGCATCGCACGCGACGTCCTGGCCGAAGCCGGCTTCGATCCCAACGTCGTCACGCTGGTCGCGCACGACGCCGGCGACACGACGGCGCAGACCCTGGCGCTGCGCCCCGAGATCAAGATCGTCGATTTCACCGGCAGCACCGCGAACGGTCGCTGGCTGGAAGAGCACGCGCGTCAGGCGCTGGTCTATACCGAAAAGGCCGGCGTCAACCAGGTGATCGTCGATTCGACGCCGGACCTGAAAGGCATGCTGCGCAACCTCGCGTTCTCGCTCGCGCTCTACACGGGCCAGATGTGCACGGCGCCGCAGAACATCTACGTCCCCAAGGACGGCATCGACACGCCCGAAGGCCACCTCGGCTTCGACGAGGTCGTCAAGGCGCTGGCCGATGCGGTCGACCGCCTGCTCGAGGATCCGGCCCGCGCCGTCGAGGTCCTGGGGGCCGTGCAGAGCGACGCCATCCTGCGCCGGCTCGAGGCGGCCCGTTCGCTGGGAACCATCGCGCTCGACACGCGCGCGATCGCGCACGCGCAGTACCCGGAAGCGACCATCCGAACCCCGCTGATCGTCAAGCTGTCGAAAGCCGATCGTGCGACCTATCTCAACGAATGGTTCGGTCCGATCGCTTTCGTCATCGCGACCGACGGCACCGCCGACAGCCTCGCGATCGCCCGCGCGGCCGTCGTCGGCCACGGCGCACTGACGATGGCCGTCTATTCGATGCGCGACGATGTCATCGAGCGCGCGATCGAAGTCGCCGAGGATGTGGGCGTCGCACTATCGATCAACCTGACCGGCGGCGTCTTCGTGAACCAGTCGGCGGCGTTCTCCGATTTCCACGGGACCGGAGCGAATCCCGCCGCCAATGCGGCGCTGACCGATGCCGCCTTCGTCGCGAATCGCTTCCGCGTTGTCCAGCACCGCGCACACGCATGATCCTGCGCGGGCCCACCGCCGGCGGCAGTCGGCGTATGGCCGGCATCCTGTAAACAGGGCGGCGTCATGAACTACGAGCAGATCCGATTCGAGACGGGCGAGGGCATCGCCCGCATCACCCTCAACCGGCCCGACCGGCTCAACAGCTTCACTGCGCAGATGCACGGCGAGCTGCGCGACGCCCTCGCGCGCGTCGCCGCCGACACGGGTGTGCGCGCGTTGCTGCTGACCGGCGTCGGACGCGGCTTCTGCGCCGGCCAGGACCTCGCCGATCGCGCCGTGGCGCCTGGCGCGGCGCCGGTCGACCTCGGCGAGTCGATCGACAGGCACTATCGCCCGCTGGTGCTCACGTTGCGCCAGCTGCCGCTTCCGGTCGTCTGCGCGGTGAACGGCGTTGCAGCCGGCGCCGGCGCGAACATCGCGCTGGCCTGCGACCTGGTCGTCGCCTGCAAGTCGGCGAGCTTTATCCAGGCTTTCTGCAGGATCGGGCTGGTCCCCGATTCGGGGGGCACCTGGTTCCTGCCGCGCCTGGTCGGAAATGCGCGCGCGATGGGCCTGGCGATGTTCGGCGACCGGATTTCGGCCGAGCAGGCCGCCGACTGGGGCCTGATCTGGAAATGTGTCGAGGACGCAGCGTTCGCCGCGACGGTCGACACCCTGATGCTGCAGCTCGCGCAGGCGTCGACGCGGGGGCTTGCGGCGATCAAGCGCGCGATGCACGCGTCGGAAGGCAATGCACTCGCGCAGCAGCTGGATCTCGAGCGCGACCTCCAGCGCGATCTCGGCTTCGGCGCCGACTATCAGGAAGGCGTCGCCGCATTCCTGGAGAAGCGGCCACCACGGTTCTCGGGGCGCTGACGTGGGCGCAGCACTTGCCAGCGATGCGATCGTCGCCGTCGTCGGCGCCGGCGCCATGGGCAGTGGCATCGCCCAGGTGGCGGCCCAGGCCGGGCATCCGGTGCGCCTGTTCGACACGCGGATCGGTGCGGCCGAGCGCGCGAAGGATGCGATCGGGCAGACGCTTTCGGGGCTGGCGGCCAGGGGCAAGCTCGAAGCTGCGGCGGCGAGCGCCGCGGCGGCGCGCATCACCCCGGTGCACGCGCTGGGCGATTGCGTCAGCGCCGGGCTGGTCGTCGAGGCGGTCGTCGAGGACCTCGACACCAAGCGCAGCCTGTTGCGCGAGCTCGAGGTGATCGTTCCACAGTCGACGATCCTCGCCTCGAACACGTCGTCGCTGTCGATCACCGCGCTGGCGGCAGGGATGAAGGCGCCCGGACGCATCGTCGGCATGCATTTCTTCAATCCGGTTCCGCTGATGCAGCTGGTCGAGGTCGTCAGCGGCCTGGCGACCGATCCCGCAGTCGCCGCCGCCGTCCATGCGACGGCGGCCGCCTGGGGCAAGGCGCCGGTGCATGCGACATCGACGCCGGGCTTCATCGTCAATCGCTGCGCACGGCCTTTCTACGGCGAAGCGCTGAGGCTGCTCGCCGAACGCGCTGCCGACGTCGCGACGATCGATGCGGTGATGCGCGAGGCCGGCGGGTTCCGCATGGGGCCGTTCGAGCTGATGGACCTGATCGGCAACGACGTGAACTTCTCCGTCACCTGGAACGTCTGGGAAGCGTGTTTCCGCGACCCGCGCTACGCGCCGTCGGTGCTGCAGCAGGAGCGCGTGGCGGCGGGATACCTGGGCCGCAAGAGCGGCCGCGGTTTCCACGACTACGGCCCTGATGCGGCGCGGCCGGCCGCGTCCAGCGAGGCGCCGCAACCGGCACCGTCGCGCATCGTGCTGCACGGCGACGCCGGCGTCGCGCCGCCGCTGGTCGAGCGCATCGCCGCGGCCGGGGTCGCGATCGACCGGCAGGCAGCCCGCGCCGGATTTCCCGACGGTTGCATGGCCGTCGGTGACGCGTGGCTGGCGCTGTCCGACGGCCGCACGGCCACTGCCCGCGCGGCGGCGACGGGGATCCCCGATCTCGTGCTTTTCGACCTCGCGCTCGATTATGCGAGCTGTACGCGGCTCGCGGTCGCCGCTGCGGATGGCTGCGGTCCGGCCGCCTTCGCCGCCGCCGTCGGCGCCTTGCAGGCCGCAGGCATTGCCGTGTCGAGATTCGACGACGTCGCCGGGCTGGCGGTGCTGCGCACGGTGGCCATGCTCGGCAACGAGGCGGCCGATGCCGTCACGATGGGCATCGCCTCCGCGGCCGATGTCGACGTCGCGATGCGCAAGGGCGTCAATTACCCGCGTGGCCCGCTCGCATGGGCGGATGCGGTCGGCGTCGGCCGCATCCGCGAGGTCATCGCGCATCTGCAGGCGCATTACGGGGAGGACCGCTACCGGATCTCGCCGCTGATCGCGCGCCGCGATGCAAGGGCAGCGGCGCTGGCCCCCGCGGCCGCGGCGGCGATCGTCGAAGCTCGGGAGGGGATTGCAAGGTGAGCGATCGAGGCAGCAGACAGCAGCCCGCACCGGCGCGGCAGCGCGAAGCCGCGCCGTCGCCGCAGAAAGCCCAGGCGCTCGCCGAGCGCGTCGCCAGCGCGATGTTCGCCAACGACGCCGCGTCCCGGGCGCTGGGCATGCGCATCGAGAGCATCGCGCCCGGCCGCGCCGAGCTCACGATGACCGTGCGACCCGACATGCTCAACGGCCATGCGATCTGCCACGGCGGCTACATCTTCCTGCTCGCCGACAGCACCTTCGCCTTCGCCTGCAACAGCTACAACCGGAACACGGTCGCGCAGGGCTGCTCGATCGACTACATCGCGCCGGCGCACGCAGGCGACGTGCTGCGCGCCACGGGCGTCGAGCGCAGCCGCAGCGGGCGCACCGGTGTCTACGACATCGAGGTCCGCGACCAGCACGCCAGGACGATCGCGCTGTTTCGCGGCAAGAGCTACCGCATCGATGGGCACGTGGTCGAGGAGCCGCCTGCGGCCTGACGCCGATCCGGACGAGGAGGAAAGTCATGCCGGTCAAATCACCGCGTCCGGGCGATCTCGAACCGATCGAGACCGCGAGCCGCGACGAGCTCCAGGCGCTGCAGCTCGAACGGCTCCAGTGGTCGCTGCGTCACGCCTACGACAACGTGGCGCACTACCGGCAGGCTTTCGATCGCACGGGCGTGCACCCGGACGATTGCAGGACGCTCGCCGACCTGGCGAGGTTCCCGTTCACCCTCAAGTCGGACCTGCGCGACCACTATCCGTTCGGCATGTTCGCGGTGCCGCGCGAGCGCGTCGCGCGCATCCATGCGTCGTCGGGGACGACCGGCAAGCCCACGGTCGTCGGCTACACGAAGAACGACATCGACACCTGGGCGAGCGCGATGGCGCGCTCGATCCGCGCGGCCGGCGGACGCCCCGGCGACATCGTGCACATCGCCTACGGCTACGGACTGTTCACCGGCGGGCTCGGCGCCCATTACGGGGCCGAGAAGCTGGGCTGCACGGTGATTCCCATGTCGGGCGGCCAGACCGAGAGGCAGGTGCAGCTGATCGGCGATTTCCGGCCCGACATCATCATGGTGACGCCGTCCTACATGCTGGCGATCGCCGAGGAGATGCAGCGGCAGGGGCTCGACCCGCGCGCAAGCTCGCTGTCCGTTGGCATCTTCGGCGCCGAGCCGTGGACGCCGACGATGCGCGAGAAGATCGAGGCGGTCCTGGGCCTGGATGCGATCGACATCTACGGACTGTCCGAGGTCATCGGCCCGGGCGTCGCGCAGGAGTGCATCGAGACCAAGGACGGCCTCACCGTCTGGGAGGATTATTTCTACCCGGAGGTCGTCGACCCCGAGACCGGCAAGGTCCTGCCGCCGGGCGAGAAAGGCGAGCTCGTGTTCACCTCGCTGACCAAGGAGGCGATGCCGATCATCCGCTACCGTACCCGCGACCTGACGCGGCTTCTGCCGGGAACGGCGCGCACGATGCGCAGGATCGAGAAGATCACCGGCCGCTCCGACGACATGATGATCATCCGCGGCGTCAACGTCTTCCCGACGCAGATCGAGGAGCTGATCCTGCGGGATCCGGTGCTCGCGCCGCACTACCAGGTCGAGATCACGCGACCGAAGAATCTCGACGAGATGACGATCCTGGTCGAGCGCAGGCCCGACGCGGGGAGTGCCGACGGCCACGCTGCCGGCGAGCGCCTCGCGCATCGGGTCAAGGACCTGATCGGCGTCACCGCCGCTGTGCGCGTGCTGCACAGCGGCGGCATCGAGCGCTCGGTCGGCAAGGCGAGGCGCGTCGTCGACAAGCGCCAGCTCGGCGCACTGAGGAGCTGAGGGCGCGCCTGCGCAGTCGGCCGCGCCCTCAGCCCTTCAGCGCGACGTGGAAGGCGCAGGCGGTCTTCGCGCGGACTTCCTCGACCGTCACGCCGGGGTGCAGTTCGCGCAGCACCAGGCCTTCGTTGTCGGGCAGCACGTCGAACACGCAGAGGTCGGTGATGATCATGTTCACCACCGCCTTGCCGGTGATCGGCAGCGTGCAGTGCTCGAGCACCTTCGACGAGCCGTCCTTCGCCGTGTGCTCCATCAGCACGATGACGCGCTTGACGCCCGACACCAGGTCCATCGCGCCACCGGGGCCCTTGACCATCTTGCCCGGGACCATCCAGTTCGCGAGGTCGCCGTTCTGGGCGACCTCGAGCCCGCCGAGTATCGACAGGTCGACGTGCCCGCCGCGAATCATCGCGAACGAGTCGGCGGAGGAGAAGAAGCTGCTGCCCGGAATCGTCGTGATCGTCTGCTTGCCCGCGTTGATCAGGTCCGGATCGACCTTGTCGTCGGCGGGGAAAGGGCCGATGCCCAGCAGCCCGTTCTCGGACTGCAGCGTCACGTTGATGCCCGCCGGGATGAAGTTCGCGACCATCGTCGGGATGCCGATGCCGAGGTTCACGTAGTAGCCGTCGCGCAGCTCCTGGGCGGCACGTCGCGCCATCAGCTCGCGGATCGGCGAATCCTTCTTCGACGCGCTGCCGGCGACAGTGCGGAACTCGATGCGCTTCTCGTAGCGCGCGCCCTGGATGATGCGGTCGACGTAGATGCCGGGGGTGTGAACCTGGTCGGGGTCGAGCTCGCCGACCTCGACCAGCTGCTCGACCTCGGCGATCGTCACGTTGCCGCAGGTCGCGATCATCGGGTTGAAGTTGCGCGAGGTCCTGCGGTATACGAGGTTGCCCGCCTTGTCGCCTTTCCAGGCCTTGACGATCGCGATGTCGGCGCGGATGCCTTCCTCGAGGACGTACTCGCGGCCGCCGAACACCTTGATCTCCCGGCCCTCGGCGAGCAGCGTCCCGGCTGCCGTTCGCGTGTAGAAACCCGGGATGCCGGCACCGCCGGCGCGCAGCTTCTCGGCGAGCGTTCCCTGCGGCGTGAGGTGCAATTCGAGCTCTCCCGCAAGGACCTGCCGCTCGAACTCCTTGTTCTCGCCGACGTAGGAGGCAATGACTTTCCCGACCTGGTGGCTCTTGAGCAGCAGGCCCATGCCGAAATCGTCGACGCCCGCGTTGTTGCCGACGATGGTCAGGCCCTTGATGCCGCTTTCGACCACTGCCTGGATCAGGTTCTCGGGTATGCCGCAGAGCCCGAAACCGCCGGCCGCGATGGTGATGTCGTCGCGCAGGAGTCCCTTGAGGGCTTCCGCCGCGTTGGCGTGGACCTTGTTCATGCTCGTCTC
>JAJXTF010000137.1 GCA_021784125.1 Pseudomonadota bacterium
CCAGGTCTCGCGCAGCGCCTCGTCGCTGTTCGCCGGGTCCATCTGGTAGCTGTACTTGTCGCCGCCGCGAAGGTTGCCCGCGGAACCGACGGCATCGCGAAACGGTCCGTAGAACGACGATGCGTATTTCGCCGAGTAGGCGAGGATGCGGGTGTGGATCCGTCCCGCGGCATCGAGTGCCTTGCGCAGGGCGCCGATGCGCCCGTCCATCATGTCGGAAGGGGCGACGACGTCGACGCCTGCGCTTGCATGGCAGAGCGCCTGCCTGACGAGGGCCTCGACCGTTGCATCGTTCATCACGTAGCCCGACGGGTCGATGAGCCCATCCTGGCCGTGGCTGGTGTAGGGATCGAGCGCGATGTCGGTCATGACGCCGAGCGACGGGAACCGCGCCTTCAGCGCGCGCACGGTCCGCGGCACCAGCCCGTCATCGTCCCAGGCGGCGGCCGCATCCTCCGACTTGATGCCGGCCGGAATGACCGGGAACAGCGCCATCACCGGGATGCCGAGCGCCACGCAGCGCTCGGCATCCTCGAGCAGCAGGTCGATCGACTTGCGTGACACGCCCGGCAGCGAGGGAACGGCCTCGGTCCGTTGCGTGCCTTCGCAGACGAACACCGGGTAGATGAAATCGTCCGCGGACAATCGCGTCTCGCGCATCAGCCGCCGGGAGAAATCGTCCCGGCGCATGCGCCGCATTCGCGTTTCGGGGAATCGTCCCGTCGGCAGGAAACTCATGGCTGGCTCGAATCTTCGGTGGTCGGCAATGGAACTCGGAAAATCGATCGTGGTCCTAGTTTGCAGACGGTCAACGTCTCCCGCTTTCCTCCCTGAGCGGGTACCCATGGCGGCTCCGCGCCGGCGTGGGTGTTTCGAGGCCCCGCGTCACTCCCCTTGATCGCGGGGCCTCTTTCTTATGCTCGTCGCCGCGACGGCGCGCCGTCAAGAGATCCACGGCGCGATCGCCGCGTCGGCTTCCTCGATGCCCAGTCGCGCCGGCACCGAGAACGGTACGACGGCAACCGCGGACGCATGCTCCGGAAACGCTTCGCGCAGGCGATTCCGGATCGCAACCACCGCGGCCTTGCGCTCGGCCTGGTTCAGCTTGTCGACCTTGGTGGCCAGGATCAGCACCGGGCGCTCCGAGGGCAGGAACCCGCCGAGCAACTGCTCGTCCATCGTGCGCAACCCATGCCGGGCGTCGACGATGAGCACCAGTCCGACCAGCGACGAGCGCGTCGTGACGTAGGACCAGAGGAAATCCTGCCAATCCTTCTTCAGCGCTCGGGGCACGGCAGCATAGCCGTAGCCGGGCAGGTCGGCCGCGAGGGCACCGCTGCGCAGGCGGAAGTAGTTGATCATCTGGGTCCGACCAGGCGTCCGGCTGGCAAAGGCCAGCCGCGTCTGCCTGGCCAGCGCATTGATCGCGCTCGACTTGCCGGAGTTCGACCGTCCCGCGAACGCGATCTCCGCCGCCCCGTCCTTCGGAAGCTGCCACGCGGCGGCGGCGCCGGTTTCGAACACGGCCCCGACCAGCGGAAGCGGAGGCCGCGCGGCATCGGAGGCAGCGGCGGCTTTGGCCGCCGCTGCCGAGTCCGCTACAATAGGTAGTTTGCTCATCTGCAGCCGTCGCCTGGGCTGGCACAGCGGCCGGTTCCGCGGCGTTCCACGCAACGCATCGACATATGGAGTCTTCCGACATGACCCGCAACCGGCTCTGCGCCGTGATTGCGGCGGCAGCGTTCTACGCCGTCGCAGCATCCGCCCAGGAGGCCCCGCGCGCAGCGGCAGCGCCCGACCTCAAGAAAGCCCAGCAGACCGCCTCGCAGGTATGCGCGGCCTGCCATGGTGCCGACGGCAACAGCGCCGCGTCCGCGAATCCGAATCTGGCCGCGCAGGGGGCCGACTATATCACCCTCCAACTGATGCATTTCAAGGCGGGCATCCGCGTCAATGCGACGATGCAGGCGATGACCGCAACGCTTTCCGACGCCGACATGACCGCGCTCGGAATCTACTTCTCGCAGCAGAAGCTCAAGGGCCAGGCGTCCAGGGACATCGCGCTGGTCAAGGCCGGCCAGACGCTGTGGCGCGGCGGCGACGCACAGACGGGAGCCCCGGCCTGCGCAGCCTGCCATTCGCCCGACGGCGCGGGCATTCCGAAGAACTATCCGCGCATTGCGGGACAGTATGCCGATTACACCTACGCGCAGCTGAAGGCCTTCCAGTCGGGGGCGCGGGGCGCCGACGCTGCCGGCAAGGACGTGAACGGCGCCATCATGCACACGATCGCGATGAAGCTGACCGATGCGCAGATGAAGGCGCTCGCCGATTACGCGGCCGGCCTGCGCTGAGCTTCTTCGCTCATCCCCTCACCCGCCTCGCTGCAGCTCGGCACCCTCAGCCGCGTGCGGGAGAGGGCTGGCGGGAGGGCCGGCGGGGCTGACATCAGCTCCCGACCGGTGAGCACATGATCACCTGGTCCGGCCCGTAACCCTCGGGAATCCACGTGTACGGATCCGCGCGCATCTGGTCGCGGATCGTGTGATCGGTGGTGTAGCGGTGATTGGTCGTGAGCTGGTTGAAGAAGCGCCATACGGGAACATCTCCTGACGGGCAGCTGCCTGTCGCCTGATCGGGAAGTGCGATGTAGAAGACATCGGGACTCTCCTCGGTCCAGCCCGGATACTTGTCGGGATTGTCGACCACCGCCTGGCACTCCGCAGGGCTCGCCGAGTAGAAGTGCGAATCGCCGTAGCCCGGCTTGCGATAGAAGCGGCACACGGAATTCGTACCCGGTGTCGGCACCGTGTAGGAAAGGAAGCGCAGACCCGTCCGCTCCCAGCCCGGGTGCACGCCGCTGTCCAGGTCGGCGATCTCCGTCGGGCTCGCGGTCATGAAGTAGTGGTCGAGGCCGTGGTTGTAGTACTCGACGACGACGGCCTCGGACGCTCCGCTCGCCGTGCCGGGCGTCAGGTACTGGCGGGTCAGCGGCAGCATGTTGTCGAGCCGCGAGTAGTCGTCGGTCCCGCCCGTGTAGCTGCAGGATGCAGCTCCCTGGAACAGCCCGCCGCGCAGCTCGTACCAGCCGCCGGTCGCGAAATACGTCAGCAGGCCCGCGCCGCTCGACCCGGGCTCGGTCGAGCCCTGGCTGTAGATCACCTGGGCGAAGCTCGATCCATCCGAATAGACGTCGTAGGGCAATGTCGTCCCCTGGCTCCATTTCAGGAGGTCGCCCTGGGGATGGTGGAGCACCGAAACGGTCTGCGACGCGGCCAGCGGCTCGGCGCGCCACGCCGCGAAGCGCGCGCCCACGGGGGGCGCCTCGTTCAGGCGCACCAGCGCCCAGTCCCAGTCCTCGCTGCGCGCGAGCAGCGCCGCCCCGGCCGTCAGCTGGACGTAGGCGGGGACGGCGGTGCTGCCGCAGGTCGCGGCCTGGAAGAACCAGTAGGTGTCGAGCGTGCGCGCCGCCAGCGCCGAGTTCATGCAGTGGTTGGCGGTGAAGAAATACGGGGTGTTGCTCGTGATCGAGTCGTTCAGCAGCTGACCCGTGCACAGGTAGCTGTAGCCGTCCTCCTGCGTGAAATCCATCTCGGCCACGGCCCTCGCCGCAGCGGTGAGCGCGGCCGACTGCGGCGTGACGCAGGCGACGTCGATCTCGCAGCCTCCCGCCGACCCGATGTCCGCGAGGTCCTTGGCGCTCAGCTTGCGGAGCTTGGCGGGGGCGACGATCTGGTGCGAAAGCCTGACGATGCGCAGCGAGATCCCGCGCACGCTCACGCCGGCCTCGACCTGGATCTCGATCGTCGCGGTGTCCCCGTCCAGCACCGGCGACCAGAACGTCCCGAACCGCGCGGTGTCGGCGGCGATCGCGTTCGCCGGAACCGGCCCGAACACCCGCGCCTGCGCGCCGTTGCCCGAGAAGCGGAACGACACGCCGGTATCGGTCTGCGGCAAGGCGAGCGCGACGCGCAGCGCCGCGGCACCCGTCGACGTGACGTCGATCCGCGCCGCCCGGCTGCCATCGGGCAGCGGCGTCCACGCCAGCGCATCCAGCGCGACGCTGCGCGATGCGACGGGGAGCTCGCGGGGCAATGCGATCGCCAGCGCCTTGGCAACGCCCTTGCGGCCCGGTGCAGGGGTCGCGGCGTTCTTCGCCCGCAGTGCCGCGAGCTCGTCCGCCGACGGTGCAGGCAGCGCAAGGCGCAGCCCCTGCGCAGCGGCGGGCAACAGCAGCGCAGCCGGCGCCGCCTTTTCCACGATCGGCGGGCGGTAGTCGACGGGCGGAACTGCGGTGATCGCTGCAATCGCTCCGGCGGGAAGTCCGGCAAGAAGGGCGACGGCCGCAGCGGCAGCCGCCACGACGATGCTGCGCAGCTTCGACAACGACAGGGTCATGCATCCCTCCTTGGACATGCGCGTCGCCGAACGGCGACAGCACGATAGATCTCGACGTGATCAGGGTACAACGGATGTCGCGCGGCAACCGCCGACACCGCGCAGCACGCTTCCTGCGCTGCAGCGCATCGCAGGACAGGTGGACCCGTCAATGCCGTGGCGGTTCCGGCGGAGCGTGCAGGCAGGCGTCGAGTTGCTCGCGCCAGTGCGGCAGCGAGAAACCGAACGCGGCGGCGAAGCGGCGTGTGTCGAGCACGCCATACGCGGGCCTGCGCGCAGGCGTCGGATACTCGGCGGTGGTGATCGGCGTGACGCGCGGATGCCCGGTGTCGCCGACGATCGCCTGCGCGAACTCGAACCACGTCGCCGCGCCCTGCGCCGACAGGTGGTAGAGCCCCGCGCGTCCGGCGAGATAGGCGAGGCCGCGACCCACCAGCGTCGCGGTCGCCGCAGCGAGCCCTCGACTCCAGTTCGGCACGCCGACCTGGTCGGCGACGATGCGAAGCTCGTCGCGCTCGGCGGCGAGCCTCCTGACCGTCGTCAGGAAGTTCTTCCCGTGCAACGAATAGACCCAGCTGGTGCGAAACGTCAGCGCCTGCGCCGCCGACGCGGCGACGGCGCGCTCGCCTTCGAGCTTGCTCTCGCCGTACACGTTCTGCGGGCCGGCCGCCGCCGCCTCGTCGTAGGGCTGCCTCGCCGTGCCGTCGAACACGTAGTCGGTCGAATAGTGGATCAGCACGGCGCCGCTGCGCCGCGCCTCCTCGGCGAGGATCCCCGGTGCCCGCGCGTTGACCGCGAATGCGAGCTCGCGCTCGGCTTCCGCTCGGTCGACGGCCGTGTAGGCGCCGGCGTTGACGATGAGCTGCGGCGAGACCTCGCGTACGACTTCGACGATGCGCGACGCATTCGCGAGATCGAGCGTGGCCCGGTCGCAGGCGACCACGGCGCCGTGCGCGGCGAGCGCCGCGGCGAGCTCGCTGCCGAGCTGGCCGGCCGCGCCGGTGACGAGGATGGTCGGACGGAGGGTGGATCGATTGCCCGGCATGGGGAAAGGCGGCAGCTCAGGCGTAGGTCTCGGCCTGCGCGAGCGGCTTGCCGGCGGCGTCCTTCGGCGCGAGCGTCGGCGCGATTCCCCGCGGCCACGCGATGCCCAGCGCCGGATCGCTCCACAGCAACGTACGCTCGTGCTCGGGGTACCAGTAGTCGGTCGTCTTGTAGAGGAATTCCGCGACCTCCGAGACGACGACGAAGCCGTGCGCATAACCGGGCGGGATCCACAGCATCCGGCGGTTGTCCGCCGACAGCTCGAGCGCGACGTGCCTGCCGAAGGTCGGCGACGAGCGCCGCAGGTCGACGGCGATGTCGAGCACTGTGCCCTCGATCACGCGCACGAGCTTGCCCTGCGCATGTTCGATCTGGTAGTGCAGGCCGCGCAGCACGCCCCGGTGCGACCGCGAATGGTTGTCCTGCACGAACTCGACGTCGAGTCCTGCCGCGGCGAACGCGCGCCGGTTCCAGCTCTCGAAGAAGAAACCGCGCGCATCGCCGAACAGCTTCGGCTCGATGATCACGACATCGGGCAACGCGCTTCCGATGAACTGCATCACCGGATCACCGGGTCGTCGAGCAGGCCGAGCAGGTAGCGGCCGTAGCCGTTCTTCGCCATCGTCGAGCCGAGCCTGCGCAGGTCCTCGGCGCCGATCCAGCCCTGGCGGAATGCGATCTCCTCGGGACAGGCGATCTTCAGTCCCTGGCGGCGCTCGATCGTCTCGATGTACTGCGACGCCTCGAGCAGCGACTCGTGCGTCCCGGTGTCGAGCCACGCCATGCCGCGCCCCATCACCTCGCAGGCGAGCTCGCCCCAGGCGAGGTAGCGGCGGTTGACGTCGGTGATCTCGAGCTCGCCGCGCGCCGAGGGCTCGAGCTCGCGCACCACGTCGACCACGCGGTTGTCGTAGAAGTAGAGGCCGGTGACCGCATAGCGCGATTTCGGCACCGCGGGCTTCTCCTCCAGGCTGACGACGCGCCCCGCCGCATCGAACTCCGCGACCCCGTAGCGCTCGGGGTCGGCCACCGGATAGGCGAAGATCGTCGCCCCTCGCGTGTGGGCGTTCGCGCGCGCAAGCTGCACCTGCAGGTCGTGGCCGTAGAAGACGTTGTCGCCCAGCACCAGCACCGACGGATCGGTGCCGATGAAGCCGCGGCCGATGCTGAAGGCCTGCGCGAGGCCTTCGGGCGCGGGTTGCACCGCGTAGGAAAAACCGAGCCCCCAGCGGCTGCCGTCGCCGAGGAGCTGCGCGAAACGCGGCGTGTCCTCGGGCGTGGAGATCACCAAAATGTCGCGGATGCCGGCGAGCATCAGCGTCGACAGCGGATAGTAGATCATCGGCTTGTCGTACACCGGCAGCAGCTGCTTGGACACGACCTGCGTCACCGGATGCAGGCGCGTGCCCGAACCCCCGGCGAGAATGATTCCCTTGCGCGTCATCGCCATGCCTTTCCCGATCTCCGCATCGCCGGCGCCCGCTCACGCATACTGGATGTCCATCCACTTGCGGTACTCGTCGCTCTGCACGCTCGCGAGCCACTCGCCGTTGGCGAGATACCAGTCGACGGTCCGCGCCATCCCCGATTCGAAGCTCTCCGAAGGCGTCCAGCCCAGCTCGCTGCGGATCTTCGTCGCGTCGATCGCATAGCGCCGGTCATGGCCCGGGCGGTCGGCGACGAACGCGACCTGCGCCGCGAAATCCCGGCCGGGTACGCGCTCTGCGAGGAGCCGGCACAGCGTGTGGACGACGTCGAGGTTGCTCGTCTCGGCGTTGCCGCCGACGTTGTAGATCTCGCCGGGGCGGCCGCGCGCGAGCACCGCGCGGATCGCGCTGCAGTGATCGCCGACGTAAAGCCAGTCGCGGACGTTCTGCCCGTCGCCATAGACCGGCAGCGGCTTGCCGGCGAGCGCATTGACGATCATCAGCGGGATCAGCTTCTCGGGAAACTGCCGCGGGCCGTAGTTGTTCGAGCAATTGGTCGTCAGCGTCGGCAGGCCCCAGGTGTGGTGCCAGGCCCGCACCATGTGATCGGAGGCCGCCTTCGACGCGGCATAGGGGCTGTTCGGCGCGAACGGGGTCGTCTCGGAGAACGCCGGATCGACGGGCCCGAGCGAGCCGTAGACCTCGTCGGTCGACACGTGCAGGAAACGGAAGGCCGCGCGCTCGTCCGGCGGCAGGCTCTCCCACCACGTCCGCGTGCACTCGAGCAGGGTGCAGGTGCCTACGACGTTGGTGTCGATGAAGGCGCGCGGACCCCGGATCGAGCGGTCGACGTGCGTCTCCGCCGCGAGGTTGACGATCGCGCGCGGGCGATGCCGCGAGAGCAGCGCACCCACCGTCTCGGCATCGCCGATGTCGCCGTGCACGAAGACGTGCCGCGCATCCCCGGCGAGTCCCGCCAGGCTGCGCAGGTTGCCCGCGTAGGTCAGCTTGTCGAGGTTGACGACCGGCTCGTCGTGTTCCGCGAGCCAGTCGAGCACGAAATTGGAGCCGATGAACCCGGCGCCGCCGGTGACGAGGATCATGAACGCGTGGGGAGCGTGGAGAGCGTGAAGAGCGTGGAAACGCCGGCCGGAAGTCCGGTCTGGACGGCGCGAGTTTAGCATCGGCCTTCGCCCCGCCCGGCGCCGGGCGGCGGCCGGATGCCGGCCGGCCCCCCGGATGGCGCTGACGCGTTCAGACGCGATGGTAGTCGCGGTACCAGGCGACGAAGCGCGCGAGGCCCTCCGCGAGCGGTGTGCGCGGCGCGAACCCCGTCAGCGCCTGCAGGCGCTCGATCGAGGCGAAGGTCGCAGGCACGTCGCCCGGCTGC
>JAJXTF010000138.1 GCA_021784125.1 Pseudomonadota bacterium
CCGGGCCGTCCGCGCGGGCGTCATCCGCTGCGCGCGCGGGCGACGATCACGCGCGTTTCGGTGACGATGGCGTCGACGGCGCAGTCGTGCGGCGCAAGCGGCATCGCGTCGACCAGCTGCATCTCGAACGCTCCCGCGATGCGGGGGATCGCGCTGCGCAGGCCGGGAAGCAGCCGGTCGTAGAATCCGCCACCGTAGCCCAGGCGCTGGCCCGCAGCGTCGAAAGCGAGACCCGGAACGAGCACCCAGTCGATCGCGTCCCGGTCGATCTCCGGGCAGTCTGCATGGGGTTCCGGGATGCCGAGGTGCCCGGGCCCGACGTCCCGCCCGAGGTCGGCAATCCGGTGCAGCCGCAGCATCCTCGCGCCGGCATCGACGCGGGGCAGCGCGGTCAGCTTGCCCGCCGCGAGCGCGCGCGCCACGACGATGGACGCATCCCACTCGCTGCGGAAAGGCAGGGTGAGCAGCACCGCGCGGGCGCGCGCCCAGGAGTCCAGGGCGCAGATGCGCTCGGCAATGGCCTGCGATGCGCGGGCCCTGACGGCGGGCGCGAGCGCATCGCGCATCGTGACGACGCGATCGCGCAGCACGCGTTTGGCCTCGTGGAGCGAATTGCCGGTGGGCAGCGTGTGCGGCGCATCGTCGACCATGCGGCAATGTTAAGTGCTTCGCCCGATTCGTGAAAGGCGGGCCTCGCCCTGCAGCCACGGGCACCGAGGGCAGCCGATCGCGGCGCCGGGACGCGCCGCCCTATAATGCCGGCATCGAACGCAGGGTCCCACGATGAACCACGCCCACCAGGTCTATCGCGCGCGGCGCGATGCAATATTGCAGTCGATGCGCAGGAAGAGCGGCGGCGGGCTCGCGCTGCTGCCGACGGCGCCCGAGGTTGCGCGCAACCGCGACTCCCTCTATCCGTTCCGCCACGACAGCTACTTCTACTATCTGTCGGGCTTTCCCGAGCCCGAGGCGGTGATCGCGCTCGTGGCCGGCCCCGACGGGGATCGCCAGCTGCTGTTCTGCCGCGAGAAGGACGAGGAGCGCGAGATCTGGGACGGGTTTCGCTACGGCCCCGACGCAGCGCGCGAGATCTTCGGCTTCGACGAGGCGCATCCGATATCCGCGCTGAATGCGAAGCTTCCGGAGATCGCGTCGGACCGGCCCGCGCTGTTCACGCCGCTGGGACTCTTCGCCGACTGGGATCGGCGGGTCGCCGACCTGCTGAACGAGGTTCGCGGCCGCGCCCGCACCGGCGTTTCGGCGCCGGAGGAGGTCGTCGACGTCCGTGCGGTGCTCGATGCGATGCGCCTCGTCAAGGACAACCACGAGATCGAGCTGATGCGTCGCGCCTGTGCGATCTCCAGCGCGGCGCACGCCCGGGCGATGGCGCAGGCGCGGCCGGGGGCGTTCGAGTACGAAGTCGAGGCCGAGCTGATGCACGAGTTCCTGAAGAACGGGGCGCTGTCGGTCGCGTATTCGTCGATCGTCGCTTCGGGCCCGAACGCCTGCGTGCTGCATTATCGCGACAACGACCGCCAGATGCAGAGCGGCGACCTGCTGCTGATCGACGCGGGTTGCGAGTACCAAGGCTATGCGTCGGACATCACGCGCACGTTCCCGGTCAACGGCGCCTTCACCGGTCCGCAGAAGGCGATCTACGAGCTGGTGCTCGCGGCGCAGCTCGCGTGCATCGACGCGCTCGCGCCCGGCCAGCCTTTCCACGACTACCATCGCGTGGCCGAGCGCGTGCTCGCGCAGGGCTGCATCGACCTGGGCCTGTGCGAAGGCTCGCTGGACGCGGTGCTCGAGAGCGGCAGCTACAAGCAGTTCTACATGCATCGCGCCGGTCACTGGCTCGGCATGGACGTGCACGATGCCGGGCGCTACCAGGAAAAGGGCGATTCGGTGCGGCTCGCGCCGGGCATGGTGCTGACCGTCGAGCCGGGGGTCTACGTCCGTCCCGCGGCCAACGTGCCCGAGCGCTTCTGGGACATCGGCGTGCGCATCGAGGACGACGTCCTGGTGACCGCCGCGGGGGTCGAGAACCTCACCGGGGCCGCGCCCAAGTCCGTCGCCGACGTCGAAGCGGCCTGCCGGGCGCTTTCCGCCTGACGATGGCGCACGACGTCGCGATCGTCGGCGCGGGACCGGTCGGCGCGACGCTCGCGCTGGCGCTCGCCGATGCGGATCTCGACGTCGTCGTCGTCGATCCCCGCGCGCCCGGCGAAGTGGCCCGGGCGGACCGCTCGCTCGCGCTTTCGCACGGCGCGCGACTGGTGTTCGAGCGACTGGGGTTGTGGCCGGGGCTGGCCGCGACCGAGGGTGCCGTCACGCCGATCGTCACGATCGACGTCTCGCAGGCGCGCGGCTTCGGCGCGCTCACCCTCGACGCGCGCGAGCAGGGACTGCCCGCGCTGGGCTATGTCGTCTCGTACCGGGCGCTGCAGGCCGCGCTCGACGGCGCCCTGCGCAACACCCGGGTCGAGATGCGCTACGGGGCCACGGCGCGCAGCGTCGCCGGCACGACCGCGGAAGCGACGATCGGGATCGAGGGGGCGGGGGAGGAATCGCTGCAGGCGCGGCTCGCCGTCGTTGCCGACGGCGCGGGATCGTCGGTCGCGGGCATCACGCGGACACGTCGCGACTACGGGCAGGTCGCCCTGGTCGCGGCGATCGCGCTCTCGCTTCCGCACGCGGGCGTCGCCTGGGAGCGCTTCACGCCCGACGGTCCGGTCGCGCTCCTTCCCGAGCGCGATCACTACGCGCTGGTGTGGACGCAGACGCCCGAGCGTGCCGCGCGCCTGCGGGATCTTCCCGACGCGCAGTTCCTGGCCGAGCTGGCGGCCCATTTCGGAAGTCGCCGCGGCGGATTCGCGGGCGTCGCCGACCGGCGCAGCTTCCCGCTGGTGCTCGAGGTCGCGACGGCCACGACCGCGACGCGCGTCGCGGTGATCGGCAATGCGGCGCAGGCCCTGCATCCGATCGCGGGTCAGGGCTTCAATCTCGGGCTGCGCGACGCCTGGGAGCTCGCGCAGACGGTATTGGCGACGCCGCGCGGCGAGCTCGGGGGAGCGGCGATGCTCGAGCGCCACCGGCGCGGTCGCAGCCTCGACCGGCGCGCGGGCATCGCGTTCACGCACGGTCTCGTGCAGCTTTTCGGCAACGACCGGCCGTGGCTTTCCGCGCCGCGCGGGCTCGGCCTCGCGCTGCTCGACGCGATGCCCTTCGCCAAGCGCGCGTTCACGCGCGCGATGCTGTTCGGACTTCGCTGAGTGGAATTCGCCGGACCAGGCACAGCACGGCCGCATCCCGCCGAACGGTGATCGACAGCGCGCGATTGCCGGTATAATTCGACCCCTTCCCCTCGAAGTCGATCGTCCAGGCCGTGCGCATCGGTGGCCATTCCTTGCCGAACAATCTCGCCGTCGCGCCCATGGCCGGCGTGACCGATCGTCCGTTCCGCATGCTGTGCAAGCGGCTCGGTGCGGGCTACGCGGTGTCGGAGATGGTGGCGGCGAATCCGCGCCTCTGGGCGACCGACAAATCGCGCCGGCGCACCGACCACGAGGGCGAGGTCGCCCCGATCGCGGTGCAGATCGCCGGCGCCGATCCCGGGCTCCTGGCGGATGCGGCGCGCTACAACGTCGATCGCGGCGCGCAGATCATCGACGTCAACATGGGCTGCCCGGCGAAGAAGGTCTGCAACGCGGCCGCCGGGTCCGCGTTGCTGGGGAACGAAACGCTGGTGGCCTCGATCCTCGCCGCTGTCGCGCGCGCGGTCGACGTCCCCGTCACGCTCAAGATCCGCACCGGCCCGTCGCCGGAGACGCGCAATGCGCTGTCGATCGCCAGGATCGCCGAAGATTCGGGCATCGCGGCGCTCGCCGTCCACGGGCGCACGCGCGCATGCCTGTTCAACGGTCCGGTCGAGTTCGACACGGTGCGCGCAGTCAAGCGCGCGGTGTCGATCCCGGTCATCGCCAACGGCGACATCGACACGCCCGAACGCGCCCGCGAGGTCCTCGCGTACACCGGCGCGGACGGCCTGATGATCGGCCGCGCCGCGCAGGGACGGCCGTGGATCTTCCGCGAGATCGGCCACCACCTGGCCACCGGCGACCTGCTGCCGCCTCCGGCCGTGACGGAAGTCCACGCGCTGATCCGGGAGCACCTGGCGGATCACTACGCGTTCTACGGCGAAGGCCTCGGCGTGCGCATCGCACGCAAGCACCTGCACTGGTACACGCGCGAGCTGCGCGGGTCCGAGGGTTTCCGGGGCGAGGTCAACGCCGCCGAGTCGGTTGCCGCGCAGTTCGCCGCGGTCGACCGGTTTTTCGACACCGCCGCGCGTGCGGGTCATCGCCTGCAGTATCGCCAATCGCAGGCGTCGTGGGAGGAGGCCCTCGCGGCGTGAAGAAGAACATCCGACTGAACGGCAGCAACGAGATCGGCCGCAGTGTCGAGCGCTCGCTCGACGACTATTTCAAGCGGCTGGACGGCGAGCCCCCGCACGGCGTCTACGACATGGTGATCACGCAGGTCGAGCGCGTGCTCCTGAGTTCGATGCTCGAGCGGTCGAACGGCAACCAGACGCATGCGGCCGACATGCTGGGCTTGAACCGCAACACCCTGCGCGCCAAGCTCGCCAAGTACAAGCTGCTCTGACGTGGGGGCGCCGATGGCGGGGATCGTCACGCAGGCTCTGCTGTCGGTCTCCGACAAGACGGGGATCCTCGAGCTCGCGCGCGGACTGGTCGCGCGCGACGTGAAGCTCCTGTCGACCGGCGGCACCGCGAAGCTCCTGGCGGCGGCCGGGGTTCCCGTCACCGACGTGGGGACCTACACGGGATTCCCCGAGATGCTCGACGGGCGCGTCAAGACGCTGCACCCGAAGGTGCACGGCGGCATCCTCGCGCGCCGGGACCTGCAGGCGCACCGCGACGCGCTCGCGGCGGCCGGAATCCCGACGATCGACCTCGTCGTCGTCAACCTCTATCCGTTCCGCGAGACCGTCGCCGATCCGCAGTGCACGCTGGACGACGCGATCGAGAACATCGACATCGGCGGCCCCGCGATGCTGCGCGCCGCGGCGAAGAACTGGCCGCACGTCGGCGTCGTCGTCGATCCTGCCGATTACGGCGAGGTGCTCGCCGAGCTGACCGCCAACGCCGGCACGCTGTCGGACGCCCTGCGCTTCCGCCTGATGCAGCGCGCTTTCGCGCACACCGCGGCCTACGACGGGGCGATCGCCAACTGGGTCTCTGCGCGCGGGCCCGATGGCGGCGCGCAGGGATTCCCGCAATTCTTCAATGTCGCAGGCGAGAAGCGCCAGGAGATGCGCTACGGCGAGAACCCGCACCAGCGCGCAGCGCTGTACCGCGAGAGCTCCGCTGCGCCGTCGGACATCGCCTCCTATCGGCAGCTGCAGGGGAAGGAACTGTCCTACAACAACGTCGCCGACGCCGATGCGGCCTGGCAATGCGTGACGACCTTCCCCGAACCCACCTGCGTCATCGTCAAGCACGCGAACCCCTGCGGCGTCGCGAGTGCTGCGCTCCCGATCGACGCCTACCGTCGCGCATTCGCGACCGATCCGACCTCGGCCTTCGGCGGCATCATCGCGTTCAACCGGCCCGTCGATGCGGCCGCGCTGGAAGCGGTCTGTGCGCAGTTCGTCGAGGTGCTGATCGCGCCGGGCTATACGCCGGAGGCGCTCGCGGTCGCTGCGCAGAAGAAGAACGTCCGCGTCCTCGAGCTCTCGCTGCCGGAACGTGGGGAGGGCGGCGGGGAGGGGGGCAAGGAACTCGACCTCAAGCGGGTCGGCGGCGGATTCCTCGTGCAGACGCGCGACGCGCGCGACGTGCTGGAGGGCGACCTCCGGGTGGTCACCCGCGTCGCGCCGACCGCAGCCCAGATCGCCGATCTGCTGTTCGCCTGGCGTGTGGCCTGGTTCGTCAAGTCCAATGCCATCGTCTATTGCGGGGGCGGACGCACGCTGGGCATCGGGGCCGGGCAGATGAGCCGGGTCGACTCGACCCGCATCGCCGCGACCAAGGCAGACAACGCCGGCTTGTCGCTCGCCGGATCGGTCGTCGCCTCCGATGCCTTCTTCCCCTTCCGCGACGGCCTCGACGTCGTCGCCGACAACGGTGCGGTCGCGGTGATCCAGCCCGGCGGCAGCGTTCGTGACGACGAGGTCATCGCCGCGGCCGACGAGCGGGGGATTGCGATGGTGTTCACTGGGGTGCGCCATTTCCGGCATTGATGCGGCCGGCGCGGCGGGTGTCTGTCCATGCGCCCGACGTGATGCCACCGGGACGATGCGTCATTTTGCGAAGCGAGCCCGCCTTGCAGCATTCGCGGGATTGGTGTGGATGTCCGTCGTTCCCGCGGCCCGTGCCGCCTGCGGCGACTGGCCGGAATGGATTTCCAGGGGCTGCACGCGGCTGGTCGACACCTACGAGAACGGCAGGAACGGGGTGCTGATTTCCGGTTACTCGTGGCACCTGCCGTTCACCTGGACGCCGGAGCGGCGCGCCGAGCTCAACGCAAATGCCTGGGGCGGCGGTCCCATCCGCACCACCGAGGATCCTGACGGCGACACGCATTCGGTGTACTTCCTGGTGTTCAAGGATTCGCACAGTCATGCGCAGTTCAACCTCGGCTACGAGTACGAGACCTACTGGGGGCCACGCAGCGGCCTGCAGCCCGGGCTGGGATTCACCGTGGCGATCGTCCAGCGACCCGACATCGCGAACGGCGTCCCGTTTCCCGCGGTAGTGCCGGTCGGATCGTTGCGCTACGGGGACGCAACCTTGTCGGCGGTGTACATCCCGACGCTGAACGGCGGGATCAACCACGGCAGTACCGTGTACATATTCGGCCGCGTGCTTTTCAAATGAGCGCCATCGCAAGATGAACGTCCTGATCGTAGGCTCCGGCGGTCGCGAGCATGCGCTCGCCTGGAAGGTCGCGCAGTCGCCGCGGGTCGCCAAGGTGTTCGTCGCGCCTGGCAACGCCGGCACTGCGCGCGACCCGGACCTCACCAACGTCCCGGTCGAGGACATCGCAACGCTCGTCGCGTTCGCAAAACGCGAATCGGTCGGTCTGACCGTCGTCGGCCCCGAGGCGCCGCTCGCCGCCGGGATCGTCGACGCCTTTCGCGCATCGGGCCTGCGGATCTTCGGGCCCACGCGCGCCGCGGCCCAGCTCGAGAGCTCCAAGGATTTCGCCAAGGCATTCATGCTGCGGCACGACATTCCCACCGCTGGCTACCGGACGTTCACCGATGCGGCGGCCGCGCACGCCTGGGTCGACAGCCGCGGGGCGCCCATCGTCGTCAAGGCCGACGGCCTCGCCGCGGGCAAGGGCGTGGTCGTGGCCGCCGACGTCGCGGAAGCGCATGCGGCGATCGATGCGATGCTCTCCGGCAATGCGGTCGGCGAGGCCGGTGCGCGCGTCGTGATCGAGGACTTCCTCGACGGCGAGGAAGCGAGCTTCATCGTGATGGCCGACGGCGCCCACGTGCTGGCACTTGCCTCGTCGCAGGACCACAAGCGCCTGCGCGACGGGGATCAGGGCCCGAACACCGGCGGCATGGGCGCGTATTCCCCGGCGCCCGTCGTCACGCCGACGGTCCACGCACGGATCATGCGCGACGTCATCCTCCCCGCCGTCAACGGCATGGCGGCCGAAGGAATGCCGTACAGCGGATTCCTCTACGCCGGGGTGATGGTCGACGCGACGGGCGCGCCGCGCGTGCTCGAGTTCAATTGCCGCCTGGGCGACCCGGAGACGCAGCCGATCATCGCGCGCCTGCGCTCCGACCTGGTCGTGCTGTTCGAGCACGCGCTGTCGGGAACGCTCGATCGCATCGAGGCCGAATGGGATCGCCGCGCCGCCTTGACCGTCGTGCTGGCGGCAGCCGGGTATCCGGCATCGCCGCGCAAGGGTGACGTCATCGGCGGCCTCGAGCGCATCACCGAGGATGCGCATCCGGGCGTGATCGTGTTCCATGCCGGCACCGCGCTCGAGGGCGTCGACGTCCGGGTCAGCGGCGGGCGGGTGCTCGGCGTCACGGCACTGGGCGATTCGATCCGTCAGGCGCAGCGTACGGCGTATGCCGCGGTGTCGGCGATCCACTTCGACGGCATGCAGTACCGCAGCGACATCGGCCATCGCGCGCTGGCGCGGCGCAGCTGAACGGGAGCCCGGCGCATGGAC
>JAJXTF010000139.1 GCA_021784125.1 Pseudomonadota bacterium
CTAGAGCGGAACGCGCAATCCCGCGGTGATCGTGTAGCCGTTGCCGTTGCTCCGCCCCGAGGTCGCTGATCCGGTCAGGTAGCCGGTGAGCTTCCCGAAGTCGGTGCTCGCACCCAGCTCGTAGCGCATGTAGTTGTCGTCCGGCGCGAGCACGGGCATCGAGTACGTGCCGCCGAGCGATACCGACGACGCCGACACCGTGCGCGCATCGGCCCGGCCCTCGTGCTCCCAGGTCACGCGGGCGAAGGGCCGGACGTTGGCGATCTGGCCGGCGACCTGCCAGCCGAGCTCGGAAACGAGCGAGCTTCGATCCTGTTCGCCGTAGTAGAGCGCCGTGCTGTCGCTGCCGCGCTCGGCGTAGGCATCGACGTGGATCTTCTGATAGGCGAGGCGCGCAAACGGGCCGTGCAGCCAGCCGGCATGGCTGAACCAGTACCCGCCCAGCACGCTGCCCGTCATCTGCCAGCCGCGCGTGTTTCCGGACTCGACGCGGTTCATCGCACCGATCTGGATGTTGCGGTGGACGTCGCTGTAATCGAGGTCGCCCGCGCCCAGCGTCGCGCCGACGTACCACGGTGCCGTGCCATAGCCGACGTACGCGGTGCCGGATGTCTCCTTGAGCTTGTAGCCGCCGCTGCCGCTGCCGAAGTCGCCCTTGTCCTCGGCGTAGCCGAACGCCCCACCTGCGAGCAGGCGATCCGAAAGCCGGACGTCGCCGCCGGCGTGGATGGCGTTGACATCGGCATTGCCCGAGAGGAAGCGTCCGCCGACGTCGTCGTGGCCGTAGCCGTACGAAGCCCAGGCCTCGAGTCGGTCCCGGGCGCCGGGCGTGGCGAGACTCGACGTCATCCGGCTGTCGATCGCCTGGAAGTTCGCCTGCTCGACGGCGAGCGGTGCTTCGGCGAGCGCGGCGATCTTCGACGGACCCTCGAGCATCGATGCGACCACCTGCGCGATCATCGCGTGGCCCGCCGTCGTCGGATGGACGCCGTCGGCGAACAGGAACGTGCTCGCGGCGCCCGGTGCGACCAGATTGGCCTGCGTGCACAGCAGCGAGGGCGTTGCGCCGCAGGCGGGAATGCTGGTGTTCGCGATGCCGTAGGCCGCCGGGTTGGCCACGACCTCGTTCAGGAACTCGAAGATGTTGACCCGGATCGTCGGCACGTGCAGCGCATCGAGGCTCGCGACGAGCGCGCTGTTGTACAGCGAGGAGATCGCGCTGATCTGCGGTCCCGCGCCCGACGCGACGCCGAATGGCGTCTCGCCGATGTCCGGGAGGTTGAACACCACGATGTAGCGCGCACCGGCGGACCCCAGGATCGCGACTTGGCCGGCGAGTCCTGCGGCGGCCGTGCCGACGTTCCCCTGCAGCTGCGCCGGGGTGATCGCGCCCGCGCCGAGCGCGCCCAATTGGTAGAAGATGTCGTTCGCGCCCCCCCAGACCGTGTAGAGGGCATTGCCGTCGAGGGGCCCCTGCCCCAGGAGCTGCGAGACCTGCCCGGCGATCGGCGTCGCGGTCCCGGTCGGCGGACTGTCCGGCACGCCGGGGAGGTTCATGACGCGGGCGCCGCCCTGCGCGAAATCGGTGCCGCCCTGGTCGGCGGGGGTGATCGTCAGTCCGTAGCGCTGTCCGAGGACCTCGGTCCACACCGGGCCGGGATTGGTCGTGAACAGTCCGGTGCCCGGAGGAAGCACGGGTCGGAAAGAACCGGCGTCGCTCAGGCTGTCGCCGAAGGCATAGAGATTCGTGAACTGCGCGAATGCCGGGGTCGCGCACAGGGCGAGCGCGATGCCGCCCGCAACGAGAGTGGCACGGATGGGACGCATGACGGGATTCCTCGATGAAAGCCGGTGGACGCTACGGCGGAAGATGCGCAATCGGATCAGGCAGCCGAGCGGATGACCCGGCGCAGACCCTAGACGTAAGGGGGACCTTCATTCTAATCGCAGGGTGCCGCAGGATGCCAGTCGGGACCGCCGATCGACCGGGCGCGGCGGGGGCATCGCCCGGTCGACGTCTGGCGGCGGCGGTCGCGCCGCTTCAGGCCGGGTCGGCGCGTTGCCGGGCATACGCGCCCGGCGCTGCCTCGATGACCGGCAGCCTGCCCTTGCCCGGCACGCGCGCCGGGACTTCGCGGCCGGTGTGTGCGGCGATCCATGCGCGCCAGTCCGTCCACCACGATCCTTCGTGCGCCGCGGCCCCGTCCAGCCACTCGTCGGCACTCTTCGGGGACCGGTCGTTGGTCCAGTAGCCGTACTTGTTCGCCGCGGGCGGATTGATCATTCCGGCGATGTGGCCGGAGCCCGAAAGCACGAAGCGCGACTTTCCCTTCACGAGCCGGGGCCCCGCGTACGTCGCCTTCCAGGGCGCGATGTGGTCCTCGATCGCGGAAACGAAATAGGTCGGCGTCGTCACCTTCGACAGGTCGATCGGCACGCCCGCGAGGGTCAGCCCGCCGGGCTCGCGCAGCCGGTTGTTCATGTACATGTTGCGCAGGTAGAAGCTGTGCATCTTCGCGGGCATCCGCGTCGAGTCGCAGTTCCAGTGCAGGAGGTCGAAGGGGAAGGGGTCGCGACCCATCAGGTAGTTGTTGATGACGAACGACCAGATCAGGTCGTTGGCGCGCAGCAGATTGAAGGTGTTCGCCATCTCGCTGCCTTCGAGGTAGCCGCGCTCCTTCATCTTCTTCTCGAGCGCTCCGACCTGGCTCTCGTCGATGAACACCTCGAGCTCGCCGGGCGCGCTGAAGTCGATCAGCGAAGTCATGAACGTCGCGCTGGCGATGCGCTTCTGCTTCCTGGCCGCGAGCCAGCCGAGCGTCGCGGCGAGCAGTGTGCCGCCGAGGCAGTAGCCGATGACGTTGGCGTCGGGCTCGCCGGTGACCTTCTCGATCGCGTCGAGCGCCGCCAGCGGACCCTCGACGAGGTAGTCCTCGAAATCCTTGTGGGCGAGGCGCTCGTCGGGATTGACCCACGACACGACGAACACCGTCATGCCTTCGCCGACGGCCCAGCGAATGAACGAGTTCTTCTCGCGCAGGTCGAGGATGTAGTACTTGTTGATCCACGGCGGCATGATCAGCAGCGGCCGCTTCCACGCCTTCGTCGTCGTCGGCTCGTACTGGATCAGCTGCATCAGCTCGTTCTGGAACACGACCTTGCCCGGCGTAGTCGCGATGTTGACGCCGAGCTCGAAGGCTTTCGAGTCGGTCATCGAGATCCTGAGCTGGCCGTTGCCGCGCTCGATGTCGTCGAGCAGGTTGTGCAGGCCGCGCACCAGATTCTGGCCGCCGCTGGCGACGGTCTCGCGGAACACCTCGGGATTGGTGAGCGCGAAATTCGACGGCGCCAGTGCGTCGATGTACTGGCGGGTGAAGAAGTCGATCTTCTTCTTCATCGGCTCGGGCATGCCTTCGACGCTCGCCACCTGCTCGTGCATCCAGCGTGCCGCGATCAGGTACGACTGCTTGACGTAGTCGAACAGGAAATGCTCCTGCCAGCCGGCATCCTTGAAGCGCTTGTCGCCCTTGGTCGGCTCGGCGACGGCGACGGCCGGCGCGCCCATCATCCGCAACATCGAGCTCTGCCACAGGTTCATGTAATCGCGCCAGAGGTTCATCTGCCCCTCGGCGAGGCGAGCCGGATTGGTCAGCATCTTGGCCGCGAGCTCCATGAACGCCTGGCCCAGGCCCAGCTCGTCGCCGGGGACCACCGACTTGCTGCCGGCGTGGCGGGCGGCGAAATCGCCCATCAGCTTCGCGCTCTTCTCGGCCGCCGCCGCCAGCGACTCGGCGAGCGCCATCGGATCGTAGGAGGCGGGACCGGAGGCTGCAGCGGGGGACGCGGGCGGAGCGGGGGTTGCCATCGAGACTCTCGCAGGGTCGTCAGGAAGGGTGTCCGGACATTCTACGCGGCGTAGCGGATCGCGCCGTCGGCGGCGACGTGGCGCGTCGCGCGCCCGGTCTTCCACAGATGGTTCAGGTGGGCGATCGCCTCGCCCATGGCGAAGAAACGCTGCTGCAGGTCGAGCTCGCGCCGGAACAGCACCGGAACGATGTCTGCCGCCGAGCGCGGCGAGGGCGCCGCGGCAAGGGCCGCGTGCAGCTCGGCGAGGCGCTCGACGTGGTGGCGGCGCAGCGCCTCGACGCGCCCGGCGATGCCGCGGAACGGCCGACCGTGCGAAGGCAGGACCAGCGTGTCCGGCGGCAACGGCAGGAAGTGCGCCAGCGACGCGAGGAACCTGGCGACCGGGTCGCCGTCGGGCTCGCCGGGCCAGACGGCGACATTCGTGGAGATCCTCGGCAGCAGCATGTCGCCCGAGATCAGCAGCCTCGCGGGGGTGCAGGCCAGCGCCGCGTGCTCGGGCGAGTGCCCGTAGCCGGCGATGACCTGCCACTGCCAGGGGCCGGCAGCGATGCGGTCGCCGTCGATCATCCGCACGAAGGAATGCGGCGCCTCGGGTACGCCGCGATGGTAGTGGTTGCCCCGCGCCGCCATGGCCGCGAGGTGCTCGGAAGGCATGCCGTGCCGCGCGTACAGCCCGCCGACGTCGGCGTGGCCGTAGCCCGCGGATCCGGCGACCAGCGCGTGCGAGGCGAGGTACTCGGCCTGGGTCATCGCGATCGTGCAGCCGAAGTGCGCAGCGAGCCATTCGGCGTTGCCGACGTGATCGGGATGGCAGTGCGTGGCGACGATCCGGCGGATCGGCGCATCGCGCAGCGTCGTCTCGAACAGCGTACGCCAGTGCTCGCGCGTCACCGCGTCGCCGTAGCCGCAATCGACCAGCGTGTAGCCGTCGTGCTCGGCGACGAGCCACAGGTTGACGTGGTCGAGCGCGAAAGGCAGCGGCATCCGCAGCCACAGCACGCCGGGGGCGACCTCGACCGCGTGCCCGGGTGCGGGCGGGTGCAGCGCAAGCTCTTCCATTTCGCTATGGTATCGTGGCGAAGACGCTGCGCCGGTGCCGGCGCGCAGTCCCCGCTCCGAACGCCATGTCCAGCAGAGTGTCCTCCAGCGGCCGCGAAGCCGCCGCGTCGGCGGCGCGGGCGGCGACCTACACGATTTCCGACCTCGCCCGGGAGTTCGCGCTGACCACCCGCGCGATCCGCTTCTACGAGGACTGTGGCCTGATCGCGCCGCGTCGCGAAAAGCAGAGCCGCATCTACGGCGAGCGCGAGCGCGTGCGCATCAAGCTGATCCTGCGCGGCAAGCGCCTGGGGCTGGCACTGTCCGAGATCGGCGAGCTGCTCGACCTCTACGAGGTCCGCCGCAACGAGCGCGCGCAGCTGACGGCGTTCCTGGCGCTGCTCGCCGACCGGCGGACGCGGCTGCTGCAGCAGCGCGAGGACATCGAGATCGTGCTTGCCGAGATCGACGGCATCGAGCGCGAGTGCCGGCGGCGTCTCGCCGCCGAGGCCAGGGGAAGTGCAGGGAAGGCTGATTGACGTTTACGTAAACGTCATGGACAATCAGCGGACGATCCGCGCAGCGAGTCGACCGGGCTTGGAGCAGGGGATGGCAGCATCGGTGACGGCGTCGTTCACGCCCGCCTTCGCAGGTTTCGAATCGCGCGTACGCGAGAGCTTCGCGCGCCAGGGCGCGATGGCGCTGGTGGGCGCGCAACTTGGCGACGTGCGCCCGGGCTACTGCGCGATCTCGCTCCTGCCGCGGCCGGAGATCTCGCAACAGCACGGCTACGTCCATGCGGGTATTCTGGCCACGCTGGTCGACACGGCGGGCGGCTACGCCGGCTACACGCTGTTTCCCGAGGACAGCTCGGTGCTGACGGTCGAGTTCAAGCTGAACCTGCTGGCACCCGCCCAGGGCGAGCGGATCGTCGCCGAAGGCTTCGTGATCAAGCCGGGACGCACGCTCGCGATCACGCGGGGCGAGGTGCATGCCGAGCGCGGCGGCGAACGGGTGCTGGTCGCGATGATGCAGCAGACGCTGATCGTGATTCGCGGCAGGGCCGAGGGCGCAACCGCCGGCGCCGGCAGTCGGGTGGCGAAGGCAGGCTGACTGGAATCGCGACCGCGAGGGGGCGGGCGATCGTCAAGGCGAGGTGAGGCATGGACGCATTCCCTACACTCGATTTCGAACTGGGCGAAACCATCGACATGCTGCGCGCGTCGCTGCGCCAGTTCGCGGCGATGGAAATCGCGCCGCGCGCGGCGGACATCGACCGCGACAATGCGTTTCCCGCCGACCTCTGGCGCAAGCTCGGCGACATGGGGCTGCTCGGGATCACCGTCGAGGAGGCCTGGGGCGGTTCCGGGCTCGGCTATCTCGCGCACATCGTCGCGATGGAGGAGATCTCGCGCGCGTCCGCGGCGGTCGGGTTGTCCTACGGCGCGCACTCGAATCTCTGCGTCAACCAGATCCGGCGCAACGGCAGCGAGGCGCAGAAGCGACGCTACCTGCCCGGCCTCGTCTCGGGCGAGCAGGTCGGCGCGCTGGCGATGAGCGAGCCCGGCTCGGGGTCCGACGTCGTGTCGATGCGGCTCGCCGCCACGCGGCGCGGCGACGGCTACGTGCTGAACGGCACCAAGATGTGGATCACCAACGGCCCCGATGCCCACACGCTGGTCGTCTACGCCAAGACCGACCCGCAGGCGGGTCCGCGCGGCATCACGGCGTTCATCGTCGAGCAGGGAATGCCCGGCTTCACGACGGCGCAGAAGCTCGACAAGCTGGGCATGCGCGGGTCGAACACCTGCGAGCTGGTGTTCGACGACTGCTTCGTGCCCGCCGCGAACGTGCTGGGCGAGGAGGGACGCGGGGTCAGCGTGCTGATGAGCGGCCTCGACTACGAGCGCGCGGTGCTGGCCGGCGGCCCGCTGGGCATCATGGCCGCCTGCCTCGACGAGGTGCTGCCCTACGTGCACGAGCGCTGGCAGTTCGGCCAGCCGATCGGCGAGTTCCAGCTGATGCAGGGCAAGCTCGCCGACATGTACACGACGATGAACGCCTGCCGCGCCTACGTCTATGCGGTGGGCCGCGCCTGCGACCGCGGCCGGACGACGCGCAAGGATGCCGCCGGCGCGATTCTCTACGCGGCGGAGAAGGCGACGTGGATGGCGGGCGAGGCGATCCAGTGTCTGGGCGGAAACGGCTACATCAACGAGTTCCCCACCGGCCGGCTGTGGCGCGACGCCAAGCTCTACGAGATCGGCGCCGGCACGTCGGAGATCCGGCGCATGCTGATCGGCCGGGAGCTCTTCAATGACACGAAATGAGCCGCCGGAAACGACGAACGGCGCCGCAGGGGCGCCGTCGCGTCGGTACTGCGTGCGGCGCTCAGCTGCGCCGGCGGACGTACCAGGTGCCCGCGCCGAGCAGCAGCACCAGCGCGGCAAGTGCCGCGGGCTGCAGCGCGGGAATCGCCGTCGCGGCCGGAGTGCCGCCGCCGGCGGTGCCGATGGTGTTGGTGATCGAGACCACCGTGCCGGTCGTGCAGTCCCACTGGACTTCCGAGCGGTAGCTGAACTTGTCGGACGTGTAGGGGATCGCCGGGTTCGTGGCGGTCGGGAAAGTGTAGATCACCGCGGTCAGGACCGTGTTCGCGGGGACCGTGATGCCCGGCGTCGTGCCGAGTCCATAGGTGGTGGGGCCCACGTTATCGTAGCTTTCCCCGATCCATCGGTAGAGCAGCGTCGCGCCGTTGTAGACCTCGTAGTTGTCGGAATGCACGTTGCCGGTCGGCAGGTTGTCGATGATGTCGGCGTCGGCCCCGAGGCCACCCGAACCGGCACAGGTCGAGGAACCGCCGGTAATCCCGGTGATCTCGATCGACGGCAGGGTCGCCGCCGACCATGCCGTGGATGCAAGCAGCATTCCAGCCGCGAGCATCGCGGCATTGCGCTTGACCTTCAGTTTCATTTGGGCTCCCTCGTGGATCATTTGTCAGCCTTTTCAGGCGTTTTTACCCATCCTCATCGGGCCACAGACCGGGAGGCAAGGACGATCCCCGGGTGCAGGCTGCCGCCCTCCATGTTGCGCGGATACCACGAGCCGCGGGCGACCCGAGCCGCCGCTGTCGATCGCCACGGCGCGTGTTGCAGGAAAGGACATTTCCCATGCTGAACGACCCCATCGTCATCGTCGGCGCCGCACGCACGCCGATGGGCGGATTCCAGGGCGTCTTCGCGCCACTTGCCGCCAGCGAGCTCGGCGCGGTCGCGATCAAGGCCGCCGTCGAGCGCG
>JAJXTF010000140.1 GCA_021784125.1 Pseudomonadota bacterium
ATGCAGCCGCACAAGTTCGGCGACGAGCATTTCGCCGTCGAATTGACCGATGGACGCGTGATTTATGAAGCGCCGGAGTTTCGAAACGGCGGCGTCAAGCTGATCCACTTCCTGCGCAAGCACCCGCGGCTCAGCGACGAGGAGTTCGAACGGCGCTGGCGGGACGTGCATGCACCGCGGGTGCTCGATGCGTTGCGGCCGCTGGGGCTGCTGCGCAAGTACGTGCAGAACCCGCGCCTGCCCCTCGATGCCTCGCTGTTCCGGGGCACCCTGTTCGAGGCGGGCGGCGTGGGCCAGCACGCGGGCATCGAGGAGTTCTGGTTCGAGGATCCCGACGCGCTGGGCCGTCTGCGCAATGCCGACGCGGCGTGGACGACGATCCGCGACAGCGAGCGCAGTCTGACGGCGGAGAGCGGTTCGTTCTCGATGGTGACGACCGAACGGGTCGTGTTCGATTACGTGACGCCGGGTCGGCAGACGCCGCGACCGGCCGTGCTTACGCCGGGAACCCTGGAGTCGATGATCGACGCCCAGGGTTACGCCGAATTCAACGTGCCGCGGCGCCCGGGCGAAGCGCCCGGCGCGCGCTAGGAACCGCCATGCAGGGTCGGCATCACGGCCGCATCGCGATCGTCACCGGCGGCAGCGCCGGCATCGGCCAGGCGATCGCCGTACGTCTTGCCGCCGAGGGCGCGGTCGTCGCGGTCCTGGACGTCGCCGACGGCGCGTCCACGGTCGCGCAGGCACGGGACGCCGGCGGTACGGTCCACTGGTTCCGCTGCGACCTGTCCGATGCCGGGCAGATCCGCGCGACCGCACAATCGGTCGGCGTGCGCCTCGGGGCGCCGACGATACTCGTGCATGCCGCCGCGGTTCAATTCGTCAAACCGATCGAGGCGATCTCGGCGGGAGAATGGCGCACCGTCCAGGCGGTCAATCAGGACAGCGCGTTCCACCTGGCTCAAGCGTTGCTGCCGGCGATGCGGGCCGGGCACTGGGGCCGTATCGTGCTGATCGTTTCCTCGACGTTCTTCGTCGGAGGCGTCGGCATGACGCACTACGTGACGAGCAAGGGGGCGCTGATCGGTTTCGCGCACGGGCTCGCCGGGGAGGTCGGGGCCGATGGCGTCACGATCAATTGCGTCGCGCCCGGCCTCACGCGCACCGCGAAGGCCGAGACCGATTTGCCTGCGGAGTTCTTCGCGCGGATCGCCGAGACGCAAAGCATCAAGCGCAACGGCACGCCGGCCGATCAGGCCGGTGTCGTGTCCTTCCTGGTCTCCGACGACGCGGGGTTCATGACCGGACAAACCCTGGTCGCCGATGGCGGACAAGCGCGGACTTGAACGACGGGAACCGACGATGAGGGAAAAAGACGCGATGAGCAACGAATACGACGTCGTCTGCATGGGGGCCGGACACAACGGCCTGGTGACCGCGGCCTATCTCGCGAAGGCCGGCAAGCGGGTGCTGGTCCTCGAAGCGAAGGAATTCGTCGGCGGCGGAGTCGTCACCCGCGAGCTCACGCTGCCGGGATTCCGTCACGATCAGCACTCGACGGCCCACATCATGCTGACCGGCAATCCGATGATCCAGGCGGACGAACTCGGCCTGTTCGCGAAATTCGGACTTCGCTATCACTACGCGGACGTGCCGTACGCGACGATCTTCTCCGATCAGACCTCCCTGATCACGCACCGGGACGTGGACAAGACCTGCGAATCGATCGCGCGGATCTCGCCGCACGACGCCGAGAGTTACCGGCGTTTCGTCGCACTCAGCAGTCAGATGCTGCCGGTGTTCATGCAGGGACTCTACTCGCCGCCGATCCCGATGGGCGCGATGGTGGCGATGCTCGATCAGAGTCCCGAAGGGCGCGACTTGCTGTGTACGATGTTCAAGAATTCGTTGCAGGTCGTCAACGAATGGTTCGAGCACGACAAGGTCAAGATCCACCTGTTGAAGCTGGTCTCGGAGAACCTGCAGACCCCCGAAGAACTCGGCACCGGAGTCGGCGTGTTCCTGATGCCGGCGCTGCTGCACCGGTTCGGCGTCGGCCAGCCCATCGGCGGCAGCGGCGAATTGTCCGAAGCACTGGTACGTTGCATCCGGCACCATGGTGGAACGGTCGCGACCCGTCAGCCGGTGCGCAAGGTGCTGACGCGCGGCGGCCGCGCCGTCGGCCTCGAGACGGAAGCGGGCGAGCGATATCTCGCAAAGGACGCCGTGATCGGCGCGATCCACCCGGCGCGCCTCGGGAATTTCATCGACGGACTCGACGCCGATCTGCTGCGCCGGGCGCGGTCCGTGCAGCCGTCGTCGTTTTCGTTGTTCTTGAGCCACTACGCGCTCGCGGAGCCGCTGCGTTATCACGCGGGTCCCGAGTTGACCGGTCCGACGATGCTCGAGGTCGTCGGTACCACCGATCTGACCACGTTCCTGGAAGGATACGATGCGCTGCGGCGGGGGCGGCTGCCGCAGCCGCTGATCGTCAGCGGCGGCGACAACAGCGTCAACGACAAGACCCGCGTGCCGCCGGGCAGGGGAACGGCTTACATCGTCTGTTTCGCGCCGTATTCGCTGGCCGACGGCGGCGCGGCCCGCTGGGACGAGATCAAGGAGCGGGTCGGCGACGAGGTTCTGGCGTTCTATCGCCAGTTCACGCCGAATCTCACCGACGCGAACATCCTCGGGCGTCACCTCGACAGTCCCTTGGATCACGAGCGGTTCTCCCCCAACAGCTTCGTCGCCGGCGACATGCACGGCTGCGCACCGTTCTTTCACCAGACCGGGAACTACCGGCCGATTCCCGAACTCGGCAACTACACGGTACCCGGGGTCGACCGGTTCTATCTGGTCGGCCCGTTCATGCATCCGGGCGGCGGCGTGTTCGGCGCCGGACGCGGCACCGCCATCCGCGTCTGTGACGACTTGAAGCTCAATTTCGACGAAATAGCGAGCGCGAAACCATGAAACTCTACGGCGCCGACAACCGTGAATTGATGACGATCAACGAACTGGTGCGCGACGGCGACACGCTCGTCATCCGCGGGCGGATATTCGGGGCGATGCCGATGACCGCGAAGCTCAGGCCCGCCGAGGCGCGCGCCGCACTGAAACTGCTCGATTGGCGGACGATCTTATTTCTCATCGGAATGCTGCTCCGGCGGGGCTCCGGCGCCCGATGATTTTGGCGGATCGGCGCACGTCCGATCGTTTTCGACAGTCTCGAGGAACGACCACGATGGAACATACGATTTCTCACGACACCATGGGCACACACATCGACTGGCGCCACGACGGCGTGACGGCGCGGATGATCGATTGGTTCTGGAGCAACATGGAGAAAGGATTCATCCTCTGGCATCCGGAACAGCACGAGGCCCTGGAATGGGCCGTGGCGCCGAAGCACGGAGCACCGCTCGGCGCGATTCACATCGCGCCGCAGACCTGGAGCGACGGCCGCCGCCAGAACCTGTACATCCGATTCGAACGTCTCGAGGACATCAAGCCCGAGATTCGCGACTACATCCGCTATGAACACGTGATCGTCGCGGCCGGACTCGGACTCGGCGACGAGTGTCTCGTGAACCCGGATCCGATGGGCTATCGGATCCATCAGTGGAGCAAGAGCGACGAGGGCGTCGTCGGCAAGTCCTCGGCGATCGGCACGCGGCGCAAGGAAACCGTCGAGGACGGCAAGATCTGGGCGGCGCATTGCGCGCAGGAAATCGGCAACTGGGGCGTGTTCCTGCCGCGCCTGTACGATCTCTACAAGGTGGTCGTCGATTCCGGCCGCAATCCGTTCACGGATCTCTCGGTCGAGGGAAGCGGGCGGGACGCCCGTTATCGATTCGCGCGCGGCTGATCAGACGAACCGGAACGCGATGCTGCCGAGGGACCCGTAATCGACGTGGAACACGTCGCCGCGGCGGGCCGGCGTCGGCCGCGTGAACGAGCCGGCGAGCACGACGT
This sequence comes from Pseudomonadota bacterium, assembly GCA_021784125.1. Classification (GTDB taxonomy): domain Bacteria; phylum Pseudomonadota; class Gammaproteobacteria; order Burkholderiales; family Casimicrobiaceae; genus VBCG01. The sequence goes on from JAJXTF010000140.1 coordinate 3,976, forward strand.
CGCCGGCTTCGAGCCGTTCATCGTGGGCGTATAGGCGGTTCGCCAGCCAGGCAACGCCGTTCGCCGGATGATTGAGGACCCCGGCTGCGAGCCCGGTCTCCTCGATCACCGCATTCCTTTGCAGGATTGCGCCGACCCAGCGCAGATCGACGGCGTCGGGCGCGACCGGCCGTCCGCCGACGATCACGCCCGCGTTCGCGGCGAAATCCGCGATGGTGTCGAAGACCTTGCGGGGCGCCCTCGTCTCCCGGTCGTGCTGCTCGATCCGCGCATCGATGATCTCGACGGCGGGGCACACATATCCGCTATTGCGCAACACGTCGAGCAGCGTCGCGTCCGGACCCGCGATCGGTCGGTCGAGGACGAACGCCAGTTCCACCTCCACGCGCGGAGCGATGAATCGATCGATCGGTACGTCCTGGCCGGCCTCGAAGAACATGTCGTCCATCAACGGCGCGTAATCCGGCTCGGTGATCTGGGAGGCCTGCTGCATCGCCCGAGAGGTGAGTCCGATCTTGCGTCCGCGAATCCTGCGGCCGTCGGCGAGTTCGAGGCGAACCCAGGCGCGCTGGATCGCATAGCCGTCCTCGATCGTCATCGTCGGGTGGCACTTGGAGAATTGTTCGAGCGGTACGCGGCGCTTGCGGGCCTCGTAGAGCCGGCGCGCGAGCGCCTCGACCAGCTCGGGGCTCAGCACGGGCGCTGCGCGCCGAATCGCGCGTGCAGGTTGCCGAGCTTGGCGTCGAACGTCTCCGAGCCCTCGTCGATCTGCAGCGTGAGACCCAGCGGCCGGCTCGCGAGCAGCGGCGCGAAATGGGCGTTCGCAACCGCGGTCAGCCGGTCGCCGACGCGGCGATGGACCGCGTCGCTGCGTCCGCGCCCCATACGAAGGTTCAAATACACGAACGCGTAGTCGTCCCGGCCGTCGGCGATCGCGCTATGGGTCGCCGGGTAGGCCAGCACGCGCACCCCGCCGGTCGGGAAGACCGGACGATCGACCTCGTCGCGGATCGTGAGCATCGCGTCGGCAAGCGACCGGCACAGCGCCGCGATGTCGCTTTCGGCATCGAGATTCGCGGTGTAGAGGACGACCAGGTGCGGCATGCGTCGCTCAGCCCCCGACCGGGGTTACCGGAAGGACCGCGTTCAGCTGGCCGGTGCCCGAGCTGCCGAAGTAAGGGGTGACGATCTCCGCCGGTGCGGCGTATTCGTCCCAACCCAGCGCGCCGAGGAGCATCGCCGTGTCGTGCATGTGACCCTCGCCGTGGGCCTTGTCGGCATATTCGGCAAGCATCCGCGTGAACGTGCGCCAGTCGCCGCGCTGCCAGAGGCCGATCACGTGATGATCGAGCTCCTCGAGGAACGGACTCCAGATCTTGTGAAGGAACTCCTCCGCGCGGCCGTTCTGCGCGAACCGATGGCTCAGCGAGCCGCTCGCCATGACCGCGACGGTGCCGTCGTAGTCCTGCTCGATGGCGCGGCGTACCGAGCGGCCGAGGCTTGCGCTGTCGGCGAGGTCGTGGACGGTGCACAGCGCGGAAATCGATACGACCCGGAAACGTCGATCGGCGTTCATGTAACGCATCGGCACCAGCGTCCCGTATTCGAGGGTCAGCGTGGTGTGTTCGTGTGCCCGCGTGTGTACGCCCTCCGCGGTCGCCCGCGCCGCGATCCGCTGGCCGAGCTCCGGATTGCCCGGGTACTCGTACGCCATGTTCTTGATGAAATGCGGCAGCTCGTTGCTCGTGTAGACGCCCTGGAAGCGGGCCGCGTTGTTGATGTGGTACCCGGAGTTCACCAGCCAGTGCGTGTCGAACACCACGATCGTATCGACGCCGAGCTCGCGGCAGCGCTTGCCGATCTCCCGATGCCCGTCGATCGCCGCCTGTCGGCAGCCCTTGTGCGGCCCGTCGAGCTCCGACAAGTACATCGACGGGACGTGCGTGATCTTCGCGGCCAAAGCGAGTTTACCCATGCCTGCCTCCGTAATCCCGCGATCTCCGCATTCAGGCGCCCCAGCGCGGGATGTGATGCGATCCGAGACTCAAACAAACGTTTTTCGGTTCGAGGAATACTTCGTAGCTCCAGTGGCCGCCTTCCCGACCGACCCCCGAGTCCTTCGTTCCGCCGAAAGGTTGGCGAAGGTCGCGGACGTTCTGGCTGTTGACGAAGCACATGCCGGCCTCGATCGCCGCGGCGACCCGATGCGCGCGGCCCAGGTTCTCGGTGAAGACGTAGCTGCTGAGCCCGTAGCGGACGTCGTTCGCCTTCGCGATCGCGTCGGCCTCGTCGCCGAACGGGATCAAGCAGGCGACCGGACCGAAGATCTCTTCCTGGGCGATGCGCATCCGGTTGTCGACGTCGGCGAACACCGTCGGCGCGACGAAATTGCCCCGGGCGAGAGCGCCCGGCAGCCGGGGCACCTCGCTGCCTCCGCAGAGCATCGCCGCTCCTTCGCTGCGCCCGAGTTCGATGTAGCGACGGACCTTCGCCAGGTGATCGGCGCTGATCATCGGCCCCACGATCGTCCGCTCGTCGAGCGGGTCGCCGACCGCGATCCGCCGCGCCCGCTCGACGAAACGCTCGACGAAACGGGGATAGAGCGACCGCTGGACGAGAATCCTCGAGCCTGCGGTGCAGCGCTCGCCGTTGTTCGAGAAGATCATGAAGACGGCCGCATCGAGCGCGCGCTCGAAGTCGGCGTCGTCGAAAACGACGAACGGGCTCTTGCCGCCGAGCTCCATCGAGAACTTTTTCAGTCCCGCGGTGCGGATGATCCGATTGCCGGTCGCCGTCGATCCGGTGAAGGAGATCGCCCGGACGTCCGGGTGGCGGCACAAGGCCTCGCCGACCTCCTGACCGTAACCATGGACGACGTTGAACACGCCCGCCGGGATGCCGGCTTCGAGCGCGAGTTCCCCGAGGCGCGCGGCGCTCAACGGCGACAATTCGCTCATCTTGAGCACCGCGGTGTTGCCGAACGCGAGCGCGGGGGCGACCTTCCAGGTCGCCGTCATGAACGGCACGTTCCACGGCGAGATCAACGCGCACACGCCGACCGGATGATACAGCGTGTAGTTCAAATGGGTCGGGGTCGGGTAGGTTTGCCCGTCGACACGAAGACAGGCTTCCGCGAAGTAGTGGAAGTTGTCGGCGGCGCGGGGGACCAATTGCTTCGCGGTCTGGGCGATGACTTGACCGGTGTCCCGGGTCTCGGTGTTCGCGATCTCGGGAACCTGCGCCGTGATGAGCTCGCCGAGCGCATGGAGACGCCGCGAGCGCTCGGCGGCGGGTGTCGCGGACCATCCGGGAAAGGCCGCCTTGGCGGCCGCGACGGCGGCCTCGACTTCCGTTTCGCCGCCGCGTGCGACTTCCGCGAGCACCGTCTGGGTCGCCGGATCGACGGTTGGGAAGTAATCGCTGCCGGCCACCGGATGGCCGCCGATCAGATGGTCGATGCGCATGTCGTTTCCGTGCCTCCGCGGTCGGGCGGCAGGTCGCCGACGATGGTGTTCTGCAAACGGCCGAGCCCTTCGATTTCGCAGACGACCTCGTCCCCGATATCGACGTTCGTGACGCCCTTCGGCGTGCCGGTCAAGATCACGTCGCCGGGTTCGAGCGTCATGAACTCGGTCAAGTACGCGAGCAACTCGCCGATGCCGAGGATCAGGTCCCGGGTATTGCCGCGCTGCGTTTCGACGCCGTTGACGCAGGTGCGCAGTTCGAGCGCCTCCGGCTCTTCGATGTCGCTTGCGTCGACGTACCAAGGCCCGAGCGCCGTACAGGCGTCGCGATTCTTGACCCGCAGGTTCGGCCGATACCAGTTTTCGAGGTAATCGCGGATCGCATAGTCGTTGGCGATCGAGAACCCGGCCACGTGCTCCATCGCACGGCGATGGTCGATGCGCCGCGCACGCCGCCCGACGATCACCGCCAACTCGCATTCGTAGTGCATGCAGCGAACGCCCGCGGGGCGCGGCGTGAGACCGCGGTGGCCGACGAGGCTGCCGGGCGTCTTCAGGAATGCGACCGGTTCTTGCGGTGCCGCGAAGGCGAGCTCCTTGGCGTGGTCCGCGTAGTTCAGTCCGAGGGCGATGATCGTTCCCGGAACGACCGGAGGCAGCCAGACGACGGCGTCCTCGGTGACGACGCGTCCGTCCGCGAGGCGCAAGCCGGCGAGTCCGGGTCCCAGCGCGTGCGGCGTCGCATCGTGGATCGCGC
>JAJXTF010000141.1 GCA_021784125.1 Pseudomonadota bacterium
CGATGCCGGCAGGGGGATGCACGATCACGCTCTGGCAGACGCCGGGGCCTTCCGGGTGGAGTGCCTTCCGGACCACCAGCGGCTCGCGATGCGTCATCACGCTCCGCTCCCCGACGCGCGCGAACCCGAGCGCAAGACGCGCATCCCAGTGCCCTTCGACCCCGCGGCTCTCCCCTCGCGGCGCGGCGCGGCTGGCGGCGGGCACTACACCGTCGCAGACGGTGCCTGCCGCCGCGCGTTGAAGCGCTCGATCTCGCGCTCGATCACCGCGCGATCGGTGATGCCGGCGGGATGGCTGCGCGTGGCCAGACAGGCGATGAACGGCTGGTAGCGCTCGAGACTCTTGTCGTAGAGGCGCCGCAACTCGGCGATGGGCTCGTCGTGGTCGTCGACGCGCAGGTCGAGCGCCGGATACACCTCGGTGGTGACGATCCTGAGCGCGGCGGCCTGCTTGCCGCGCCTGTCGCCGCCGGCCGCTTCGCCCGCCTCCATCGCGACGATCAGCCGCAGGGCGAAATCGAGTCCTGCGTTCCCGGCATAGGCCCGGGCCGTCCGCTCCAGCACCTGCGGCCCGGCGAGCATGTTGCCGGCGACGGAAAAGCCTTCGCCTGCGAGCTGCCCGCACCACTCGATGCACTGGCTGCCCGTGTGCGCGGCAATGCGGCCCTGCACGTCGATCGCGTGCACCTGCCTCGATTCACGCCCGGCGTCGCCGGCCAGCAGCGCGTCGATCGCCTGCCTCGGATCCTGCCCCCGCGCCATCAGGTCGATTCCCGCAGGCCCGTAGGTGGGATTCATCAGTGCCTGTGTCGACAGCGCGCCCACGCCGCTGCGCGCATGGGGACACAGTGCCCCGACTGCGAAAAACCTGCTGGCGACCGCCACGCCGAAGTTGCCGTCGGGATGGCGCGCCACGATCGACCACGTCATGCAAGTCCTTTCATCGATTCCCGCGACCCGCTGGCGCAGGCAGACCCGCGCTCGGCGATTATAGTGGGCTGCTCGGCACGGGCACGCAGCGCCGGTCGCCCGCTGCTGCGCCCGACCCCGGCTATTCGCCCGCCGGATCCTCGCCGTCGCCGTCGCGGACACCCTCGTCCTCGTCGCTGCCGCCGCCCCGCAACTCGAGCGCGCGCGCATAGAGTGCGCCGCGCGGTGCGTCGAGCAGCGCGGCCGCGACGCGAGCGGCCCGCGCCGGCGCGAGCTCGTCGAGCAGCACCGCCAGCAGGCGATCCGCTTGCGGCGGCAGCGCCTCCGCCTTCTGCAGCGGTGGCGGCGCATCGACGATCAGCACGAACTCCCCGCGCGAGCGATTGGCATCCTCGGCGATCCACGGCGCCGCGTCGCGCAACGGCAGTCGGGCGATGGATTCGAAGGTCTTGGTGAGCTCGCGCGCGATCACCAGCGTGCGCTCGCCGCCCAGCGCCTGCGCGAGCAGCGCGACGGTCTGCGCCACGCGGTGCGGCGCCTCGTGAAACACCAGCGCGATCGGCAATGCGGCGAAAGCTCCGAGCAGATCGCGGCGCGCCTTGGCCTGCGTCGGCAGGAAGCCGATGAACGCGAAACGCTCGGCGACGAGTCCGGCCGCCGAGACGGCGGCAGCGAACGCGCTGGCGCCGGGGATCGGGACGACGCGATGACCCGCCTCGGCGCAGGCGCGCACGAGCTTGGCGCCGGGATCGCTGATCGCGGGCGTCCCGGCGTCGCTGACCAGCGCGACGCTGCGCCCGGCTGCGAGGTCGGCAACGATGGCGGCACTGCGGCTCGCCTCGTTGTGCGCATGCAGCGCGCGAGGCCGGGTGGCGATGCCGTAGTGGGACAGCAGCTTCGCGGTGACGCGGGTGTCCTCGGCCGCGATGACGTCGGCGCTCGCGAGGATGTCGAGCGCCCGCAAGGTCAGGTCACGCAGGTTCCCGATCGGCGTGGCGACCACATATAATGAGCCGGGCTCGGCGCGGAATGCCCCGGCGTCGGCGCCACTGCCACCGCTGTGACGCGGTTCCATCACCCTCTCCGTCATGCGCACTCCGAAGCTCGAGTTCGATGTCCTGCGACGCGCCGCGCGACGGATCGTCCGTGCGGGCGTCATCGTCGTGCTGACTGCCGGCGCATTGTCCTGTGCCGAGGTCGGTCCGGCAACACGCGCGCCCGTCACCGAGCGTTCGACCGTACCGCCCGTTGCGCGATCGCCGGCGCCCGTACCGGGCCCGGAACGGGCGCCCGAGGCGGCCTCCGGCGCAAGCGGAGAAGTTGCGCCCGGCCTGGTGCAGCCGCCGGCCGCAGGGATGCCGGAAGGGGAAGCGACGGCGCCCGGACAGGAAACCACGATCGCCCCGGGTGATGGAATCCCCCCGCCCCCGAGCAGCGACCTGATTGCGCTGATCCTCCCCCTCGACGTCCCCGAGTTCGCGCGCGCCGCCACGGCGGTGCGCGACGGTTTCCTCGATGCCGCCGAGGCCGCCGGTGCGAAGGACCAGGTCGTCGTGATCCCGCACGGCATCGACGGCGTCATCTCGGCGTTCGAAACCGCGCGCGAGCGCGGCGTGCGGGTGGCCGTCGGCCCGCTGGTCCGCGACGACCTGAAGACGCTCGCACTGTCCGGAGCCTCGTTGCCGTGGACACTCGCACTCAACCAGCTCGAGGACGGCGCGGCGCTGCCGCGGGCGGTCTACACGTTCCCGCTCTCGGTCGACAGCGACGCGCGGGTGATCGCGAAGCGCGCGGCGCAGGACGGTGCGCACTCGATCGACGTCGTCGAGGGCGACTCCCCGCTGATGACGCGCCTCGCCACGGCGTTCGCCAGGGCCTGGGTCCGCGATGGCGGGAGCGCCCCGGCCGACCTTCCGTTCGACGCGACGCCGGATGCGCTGACCGGACTGCGAAGCACGCTCGCCAAGGCACCCCCCGATGCCGTGCTGCTGGCGATGAACGGGGAGCACGCGGCGCTGGTGAAACCCTACCTCGGCGAGGTGAGGGCCTACGCCAGCGGACTGATCTTCGACCGCCCGTCGCTCGCCACCGCCCACGACCTCGACGGCATCCGCGTCGTCGAGGTCCCGTGGCTGCTGACCCCCGACGCGCCGGCGTTCGCCGCCCTCAAGCCTCCCGATGTCGACAGCGACGCGCTGATTCGGCTCTATGCATTCGGCTTCGATGCCTACCGGATCGCATCGGCATTCCATGCCGAGCCGCCCGGGCAATTCGATCTCGACGGCGCCACGGGCCGCATTTCCCTCGACGGCCGCCGCTTCGTTCGTGAAGGCGCGCTGGGCGTGTACCGTGACGGCCAACTCGTCCCGCTCGAACCTGCCCCATGACGACGCGCCCCCCGGCGTCACCGGCGCGCGCGCCGAGGCGCTGGCTGCGCGTTACCTGATGCAGCAGGGCCTCGCGATCGTCGCGAGGAACTACCGCACGCGCTTTGGCGAGATCGACCTCGTCGCCCGCGATCGCGGCGTCCTGGTCTTCGTCGAAGTCCGCATGCGTCGATCCAGGCGCTACGGCGGCGCGCTCGCCAGCATCACTGCCGCCAAACGCGCCCGCCTCGTCGCCACCGCCGGCGGCTACCTGGCGATGATCGGGCACGAACCGCCTTGTCGCTTCGACGCCGTCGTCATGCAGGGCCTCGATCCGCGGACGATCGAGTGGCAGAAGGACATCCTCGGCGTCGACTGATGCGCAGCGCCATGCGCCCGCTGCGGACGATCGATCGGCGGGCGCGGTGACGGCAGTTGCGAGCGCCCTGCTAGAATCACGGGCCATGATCGATCATGTCGAGCGCGTTCGCGGGCATTTCGCCGACAGCGCAAAGCTCAAGCAGGAAGCGGCCGTGTCGATGGCCGAGCCGATCGCGCGCGCAGCCGCGCTCCTGACCGACTGCCTTCTGGCCGACGGCAAGATCCTTGCCTGCGGCAACGGCGGATCGGCGTCCGACGCGCAGCACTTTGCAGCCGAGCTCGTCGGCCGGTTCGAGCGCGAGCGCCCCGAGCTGCCGGCAATGTCGCTGGCCACCGACACCTCGCTGCTCACCGCCGTCGCCAACGACTACGCTTTCGAGCAGGTGTTCGCCAAGCAGGTGCGTGCGCTGGGAAGGAAAGGCGACGTCCTGCTCGCGATCTCCACCTCCGGCAATTCTCCGAACGTGATCGCCGCCCTCGATGCCGCGCACGAGCGCGAGATGCCCGTCGTGGCCCTGACCGGGAAGGGCGGCGGCCGCATCGGTGAACTTCTCGCCCCCACCGACGTCCATCTCTGCGTCCCTCACGGACGCACGATGCGCATTCAGGAAGTCCACCTGTTGACCATTCACTGCCTTTGCGACGTCATCGACGCCACGCTCCTGGGAGACGATGCATGAACCAACGATTGCTGCTCGCCGTATTCGCTGCCGTGACCGGCGCCTCGACCCTGCTCGCCGGCTGCGCCCCCGTGCTCGTCGCGGGCGCCGTCGGCGGTTCCGCGCTGGTCGCGGCCGACCGCCGCTCCGCAGGCGCCCAGCTCGACGACGAGTCGATCGAGCTCAAGATCGCCAACAACATCGGCGCCGGCTTCGGCGACCAGGTCCACGCCAACGTGACGAGCTACAACGGCGCCGTCCTGCTGACCGGCGAGGTGCCGACGCAGGACGCGATGAATTCGATCGTCGAGATCGCGCGCAGGACGCCGAAGGTGCGCAACGTCGACAACGAGCTGCTGGTCGGGCCCGTCGCCAGCATCGGCTCGCGCACCAACGACTCGTACATCACGGCGAAGGTCAAGTCGCGCTTCGTCGAGGCGAACAAGTTCGCGGCGAACCACGTCAAGGTCGTCACCGAGCGCCAGATCGTCTACCTGATGGGCCTGGTGCGCCACGCCGAAGCCGACGCCGCGACGCAGATCGCCGCGACGACCTCGGGCGTCACCCGGGTCGTCAAGCTGTTCCAGTACATCGACTGATCGCCCGATGGCGCAGGGTGCAGCCGGCGACGCGCTGCCCGAGCCCCGGTACCCGGCGAAGATCGCGCAGCCCGGCGATGCGCTGCAGCGGATCGCGGCGCTGCTGCGGCCGCTGGTCTTCACCAACGGCGTCTTCGACATCCTGCACCGCGGTCACGTCACCTACCTCGAGCAGGCGAAAGGCCTCGGGACGTCGCTGGTCGTCGCCGTCAACAGCGACGCATCGGTGCGGCGCCTGGGCAAGGGCGACGACAGGCCGCTCAACGCGCTCGATGACCGGATGGCCGTGCTGGCGGCCCTCGCCTGCGTCGACCTCGTCGTCCCCTTCGATGCCGACACGCCCCGCGACCTGATCATCGCCTGCGCACCGGACGTGCTGGTGAAAGGGGGCGACTACACCAGCGCGACGACTGCAGGCGCAGCCGAAGTGATCGCCCGCGGCGGGCGCTTCGTCGCGATACCTTTCCGCCACCATCGCTCGACGACCTCCCTGCTGCGCCGCATCCGCGGCTGAGCTTCAGCCGAGCGCCGCCGGCGCTCACTGCGCGGCGGCCGGGCAGCGCCCGATGTCCTCGAACGCGCCGTAGGCCGGACGCGAGGGCCGCGTCGCCCCGCAGAGGTCGACCGGCGCTTCCGCCGCCCGGCCCTGCCGCGGCGCCGTCCTGCGCCAGCGCAGATCGAGCGCGAGCGGGTCCTCGAACAGCCGCCGGACCGGGTGCGAACCGAGGTAGATCTGCGCGAGGCCGGTGTCGACATTGCCGCTCGCGTGCAATGCCGCCCCATCCTTCGCGAGGATCGGCCCGTCGACCAGGTTGCCCGTCACCTCGGCGCCGGTTTCGCCGAAGCGCAGTACGATGCCCGCGGTGTCGATCAGCGTGTTGTCGGCGACGCGGCTCCGGGCGGCGCGATTGAGGTAGATGCCATCGTCGGAACACGACACGATCAGGTTCGATGCGATGACACTCCGGTCCTGCTCGGTGATGCACCGGCCGTCGCGGCAGTACGCATGCCCGGTTCCGCCGTCGCCCAGCGACAGGCCGACGCGCTGGCCGGGCAGGCCGCGCAGGTGGCGTTCGCAGACGACGACGTTGCGCTCGAAGCGATTGTCGGCGCCCCCGCCCTTGGCGAAGGCGCCCGTGCTGATGCCGTCGCCCTGTGCTTTCACGAAGTCGGCGATCCGGTTGCCGGTGATCCGCCAGTGGCTGGCCGCGACCAGGTCGATCTTCGCGACCGGGTTGGCGGTCTGCCGCGGCCGCGTGTCGGCGATCACGTTGCCCTCGATGACCCCCGAGTCCGGTACCTGCCCGGCACTCGCATTGATCTTGAACTGCGCGTTGAAGTCAAAGATCGTGTTGTCGCGCGCAGCGAAATGCGACGCGCCGGCGACGACGTGGAACGCGTGCTCGCAACCGGAGTCGGCGGCGCAGGCGCCGCGGATCGTCAGGCCCTCGAAGTTCCAGTACGGGGCCGAGACCAGGAATCCCTCCGTCATGTCGAATTCGAGCACGACGCTTCCCGCGCGGGCGGCCCGCACGGTGATCGGCGCCCCTGCCGCACCCGGCCGCCGGACGTCGATGTACGGACCCCTGAAGCGATAGGTCCCCGGGGCGAAGCTGATCACGTCGCCCGGTTCGGCGCCGGCGATCGCCTGCAGGGCCTCGCCCGGCGTGGCGACGACGATGACCCTTCCGGCACCGGACGATGCCGGACTGGCCACGGTTCTTGCCAGCGCATCGTCTCTCGCGGGAATGGGCAGCCGCCCGCGGGCTTCGCTGCGGCCGCGATCGAGGGCGACGAGCATCCGCGAAGCGAGCCTGCCCGCCTCGACGATGACGCGATCGTGTCCTTCCGCGCGTCGCTCGACATAGGGTGCGAGCCTGCGCGGCGGCACGCCGATCGCGTTCACGACCCAGACGAAGGCGCCGCCGGTCACGGCGCCGGTGACCAGGATCGCGAGCAGCCACGAAGCCCGGCGCATCCGGGTCAGCCTCCGCCGGCGACGCATGCGCCTGCTCGCCCGCGATCCGCACCTGCGGCAAAGTCAAATTTCGGCAGCGGATCGAGGCGCACGCCGATATCATTGCACAGCCTGCCGCGGCGCCACCCACGCTCAGCCTGCCTGCCGCGACCCGCGGGACACGTACCCGCGGCCCCACTGCCCATCCGATGACGCCCGCGCTGCTGCTGCTGCCGGATTTCCTGCTGATCGCCCTCGGGGCGATGCTGAAGCGCACGCCCTGGTTCGATGCGGCATTCTGGCGCGGCGTCGAGCGCATCGTGTATTTCGTGCTGTTTCCCGCGTTGCTGTTCCGCGCGCTCGCGACGTCGTCGCTGGCTCCCGCCGAAGCCTCGAGGCTGATCGTCGTCGGCATTCTGTTCACCGCCACCGGGATGGTCGCATCGATCGCCGTCCGGCCGCTGCTGCGCCTGCCGCAGCCGACGTTCGCCGCCTGCTTCCAGTGCGGATTCCGCTTCAACAGCTACGTCGCCCTCGCGGGCGCGAGCAGCCTGGGTGGCGCACGAGGCGTCGCTGCGATGAGCCTGCTGATCGGCGTGCTGGTGCCGCTGGTCAACGTCGCGGCCGTCGCGATGCTCGTCCGCGGCCACGGCAAGGGCATCGCCCGGGCGATCGCCACCAATCCGCTGGTCATCGCCTGCGCCTGTGGACTGCTGTGGAGCGCGGCGGGGATTCCGATGCCCGCGCTGCTGGCGCAGGTGCTGGCATCGCTGTCTGCCGCAGCGCTGCCGCTGGGGCTGCTCGCCGCCGGCGCCGGGCTTGCTTTCCTGCGCGGCACCCTTCCGCTGTCGGGCCTGGTCTGGTGGAACCTGCTGAAGCTCGGCGTGCTTCCCGCCGTCGCCCTGGGCCTGGCGACCCTGTTCGGGCTCTCGCCGCTCGAGCGTCAGGTCGCGGTGCTGCTGGCGGCGGTGCCGACGGCGACGTCGGCGTACATCCTCGCCGTGCAGATGAACGGCGTGGGCGCACCGGTGGCCCTGCTGATCTCCAGCGGAACGCTGCTGGCCGTGTTCACGCTGCCGATGTGGCTCGCGGCGATCACCTGAGGGCGATCATCCGATGGCGATCGTCTGCTCCCGCGACAGGCGATCAGCGGCCGTATCGATTGAAGAACTGCGTCACCAGTCCCCGCTCGGCGTCGCGAATCGCCACGTCGAGGGTCTTGTCCGTCGGTGCCTGCTGCTTCGCCTTGCGGAACGCGTTGATCGCATCCTGGTAT
>JAJXTF010000142.1 GCA_021784125.1 Pseudomonadota bacterium
GATTCCGCCATAGGAGGAGAATGGAGGAATGTGTCCGCGGTGCCGAAGGAGGAAGCGGCGGGGCCGCGAACAGTTCCAATGATTTCATATTGCGGCGCACAATGCAACTCCCGCGGGCGACTTTTTGCACTGCAGCACTGAGGGCGTTTCTATCCATTGGGTCGCGCCGCGGCTCCTTGAGGCAGGATTTCAATGAAAACTCGGGTCAAATGGGTCGAAGGCGTGTCCTTCGTCGCTGAAACGGGCAGTGGCCATGCCATCGTCGTCGACGGCGCGCCGGAGGCCGGCGGGCGAAACCTCGGGATGCGTCCGATGGAGCTCGTTCTCGCCGGGGCGGCCTCGTGCACGGCCTTCGACGTCGTCTGGATCCTGAAGAAGGCCCGCCAGCCGGTCACCGACTGCGTCGTCGAGGCCGAGGCCGAGCGCGCGCCCGCCGAACCCAAGGTCTTCACCCGCATCCACCTCAAGTACGTGATCGCGGGGCACGGGCTCGACGCGCGCCAGGTCGAGCGCGCCGTCAAGCTGTCGAAGGAGAAGTACTGCTCGGCGACGATGATGCTGGAGCGCGTCGCCGAGATCACCTGGGAGGTGGCGATCGTCGACGGCGATCGCGTGGAACCGGCGCCGGCCGCATAAGCGCAAGATCTGACCCGGAAAACCGGGTCAGACCCCATCTTCGAACCACGCTTTCTCAGGCCTTGTCGCGCAGCAGGCGGATGAGGCTCGACGTGTCCCAGCGTCCGCCGCCATGGGCCTGGATGCGCGAATACATCTGATCGACCAGCGCGGTCGCCGGAAGGGCGGCACCGTTGGCGCGCGCCTCGTCGAGGCAGATCCCGAGGTCCTTGCGCATCCAGTCGACGGCGAAGCCGAAATCGAACTTGTCGGCGACCATCGTCTTGCCGCGATTCTCCATCTGCCACGACTGTGCCGCGCCCTTGCTGATCACGTCGAGGACGAGCTCGGCGTCGAGGCCGGCGCGCTGCGCGAAATTGATCCCTTCGGACAGCGCCTGCACGAGGCCGGCGATGCAGATCTGGTTGACCATCTTGGTGAGCTGCCCCGCGCCGGACGCGCCCATCAGCGTGACCGCGCGCCCGTAGTGGGCGAGCACGTCCTTCGCCAGGTCGAAAGTCGCGGCGTCGCCGCCGACCATGATCGTCAGCTTTCCGTTCTCGGCGCCCGCCTGGCCGCCCGAGACCGGCGCATCGAGGAACGCGACGCCACGGGCCGCCGCCGCGGCGTGGACCTCGCGCGCGACCTGCGCCGAGGCGGTCGTGTGGTCGACGAGGATCGCCCCCTTGCCCATCGCCGTCAGCGCGCCGTTCGCGACTTCGCGCACGTCGTTGTCGTTGCCCACGCACATCATCACGACGTCGGCATCGCGCGCGGCGTCCGCCGGCGTTGCGGCCGAGCGGCCGCCGTGCTGCGCGACCCAGGCCGCGGCCTTGGCCGGGCTACGGTTGTAGACGGTCACCGCGTGGCCGGCCCGGGCGAGGTGTCCCGCCATCGGATAGCCCATCACGCCGAGGCCCAGGAAAGCGAGTTTCTTGCTGCTCATGTCGGCTCCAAGGTAGACGAAATCCGCAAAACCCGGGTCAGACCCGGTTTGGAAAACCGGGTCTGACCCGGGTTTTGCGGTCTATTGCTTAGCGTCACTCGAGCGACGCGCGCGCGGCCGCGATCGCGATGCGCACTTGCCGCGGCGCGGTGCCTCCCGGGTGATCGCGGGATTGCACCGATCCCTCCAGGGTGAGCACGTCCAGCACGTCGGCGTCGATCAGCGGCGAGTAGCCGCGCAGGTCGACGAGCGGCAACTCGGCGAGGTCGCAGCGCCGCGCCTCGGCTTCGCGCACGGCGCGCGCGACCGCCTCGTGGGCGTCGCGAAACGGCAGCCCCTTCTTCACCAGGTAGTCGGCGAGGTCGGTCGCCGTCGCGTGGCCTTCGCGCGCGGCTGCACGCATCCGCTCGACGTTCGCGACAAGCCCGGTCGCCACCAGGTCGGTCATGATCGCGAGGGTGTCGGTCAGCGTGTCGACAGTGTCGAACAGCGGCTCCTTGTCCTCCTGGTTGTCCTTGTTGTAGGCGAGCGGCTGCGCCTTCATCAGGACGAGCAGGGTGGTCAGCGCGCCGATGATCCGCGCGCTCTTGCCGCGGACCAGCTCCGGCACGTCGGGATTCTTCTTCTGCGGCATGATCGAGCTGCCGGTGCAGAAGCGGTCGGACAGGGTGACGAAGCCGAAGCGGGGCGTCGACCACAGTACCAACTCCTCGGCGAAGCGCGACAGGTGCACGCCGACCAGCGCCGCCGCGGCCTCGAACTCGATCGCGAAATCGCGATCGGACACGGCGTCGATCGAATTGGGCGCGAGGCCGTCGAAACCGAGCTCGCGGGCGACCGCGTCGCGGTCGATCGGGAAGCTCGTCCCGGCGAGCGCTGCGCTGCCCAGCGGCAGGCGGTTGACCCGGCGCCGGCAGTCGGCGAAGCGCTCCATGTCGCGCGCGAACATCGCGTCGTAGGCCATCAGGTAGTGGCCGAAGGTGACCGGCTGCGCGACCTGCAGGTGGGTGAAGCCCGGCATGATCGTCGCGGCGTGTCGCTCGGCCAGGTCGAGCAGGGCGCGCCGCAGCGCCGCCAGCTGTGCGGCGAGCGCATCGATCGCGGCGCGCAGCCACAGCCGCACGTCGGTCGCGACCTGGTCGTTGCGCGAGCGTGCCGTGTGCAGGCGCTTGCCGGCGTCACCGACCAGCTCGGTCAGGCGCTTCTCGATGGCGTAGTGGACGTCCTCGTCCTCGAGCTTCCAGGCGAATTCGCCGCGGGCGATCTCGTCGGAAATCGTCGAAAGGCCGCTCTCGATGGCGTCGAAGTCGGTTTTGGACAGGATTCCGGCCCCGGCGAGCATCCGCGCATGGGCGCGCGACCCCGCGATGTCGACGCCTGCGAGCCGCTGGTCGAAGCCGATGGAGGCATTGAACCGGCGCATGCGCTCTGACATCGGTTCCGAGAAGCGGCCGGACCAGGTGCCGTGCTGCGGCAGCCCGGAGCCCGCCGCCGGGTCTTGGGGGCCGGGCTTGGGTGGCTCTGCCGGTGGCGTCGGGGTCTTCATGGAGATGGCGCGGGTGGAAGAATGGGCCCAGGGGGCACGACGGGAGCGGATCTCGCCATTTCGCCCGCATCCCGCGGCCGGCTGCGGTCGTCCGGTGTGGCGAATCCGCAATCCCGAGTGCCCGCGGTGCCCGTTGCGGCGGCAGCCATGCCCCTATCCGGCATGATGATTGCATAATACGTCCGCTATGCCGCGGATTATAAAGCAACCGACGGAATCCCCCGCGCTGCCGGATTTCCGCAACCTGGGCACGATCCTGCGCATCCTGGTCGCGGTCAACGGCGCCGCGCTGGCGATCGCGTTCGCCCGCGAGCCCCGGCTCGCGGCGCTTGCCGACGAATGGGCGGTGGTCTCGGGCTATGTCGAGCCGCAGCTCTTCGGGGAGCTCCTGCTGCTGTGGATCGTCGCCCCTTGGGTGTCGCGGCTGCGCCCCGCCGCGGGGGTCGCGGCGGTGACCGTGGTCACCGTTGCCGTCGCCATGGGCGTGCAGCTCCTGATGCTGCGGCTGACCGGGGAGCCGTTCACCCTGCCGCTGCGCGGTCTCGTCTTCGCGCTGGTCGCGCAGTTCGTGCTGCTCGCCTATTTCCGCCTGCGCGCGCGGGCACTGTCGCCGGCGATCACCGAGGCGCGCCTCCAGGCCCTGCAGGCCAGGATCCGTCCCCATTTCCTGTTCAACAGCATCACGGCCGTGCTGTCGCTGATGCGCAAGGAGCCGCGCCGCGCCGAGACCGCCCTCGAGGACCTGGCCGAGCTGTTTCGCGTGCTGATGCGCGACAACCGCGACCTGACACCGCTGACCGACGAGGTCGAGCTCTGCCGCCAGTACCTCGACCTCGAGCAGCTGCGCCTGGGCGACCGGCTGGTCGTCGACTGGAACGTCAAGAGCATGCCCGGCGATGCGCTGGTGCCGCCGCTGGTGCTGCAGCCGCTGCTGGAGAACGCCGTCTACCACGGCATCGAGCCGTCGACCGAGCAGGGCGTCATTTCGATCAACATCTTCGCTTCGCGCGACGAGGTGCACGCGGTGCTGAAGAACCCCTACGTCGCCAACAGCGAAGGCCATCGCGCCGGCAACAAGATGGCGATCGCCAACATCCGCGAGCGCCTCGCGCTGCACTTCGACGCCGAAGCGAGCCTCGATTCGCGGGTGACCCGCGACGGCTACGAGGTCCACATCCGGATTCCCTATCGGACGGCGAAGGCCGGTGCGGGCGCCGACGGCAGCAAGACGCCGCGGCGCGAGCCCTACGTCGGCGAGGGCGCGCAGAAGCGGGACGAGCCCCGTTCGGGAAGCACAACGCAGAAGCGCCGCGGTGCCTTCGCCGCCGACGGCAGCCATTCGCGGCACGAGCCGCAACCGATCCGGGCCCTGCCCGGCCTGCAGGCAGCCAAGGTGAGCCATGGATGAGTCTCCGCTGCGCGTACTGATCGTCGACGACGAGGCGCCGGCGCGGCACCGGCTGCGCGAATTGCTCGACGACTGCGCCGCGGTCCTGCCGCTGGCCGTGGTCGGGGAGGCCCAGAACGGACGCGAGGCGCTGGACATCCTCCACGCCGTCGCGGCCGACCTCGTCCTGACGGACATCCACATGCCGGGGATGGACGGCATCGAGCTGGCCCAGCATTTGCTGAAGCTCTCGCATCCGCCGGTCGTGATCTTCACGACGGCATTCCACGAGCACGCGCTGGCTGCCTTCGACGTCAACGCCGTCGATTACCTGGTCAAGCCGGTCCGGGTCCAGCGATTGCTCGCCGCATTGCAGAAGGTGCCGCGTTTGAAGCCCATGACCGTCGAAAAACTCACCCAGCTCCCCGCCTCGGCGCGGCGCTTCCTGTCGGTCACCGAGCGCTCGCGCGTGGTCCTGGTCCCGATGGACGAGGTCGTCTACCTCAAGGCAGAGCTCAAGTACATCACCATCCGCACCCAGCAGCGCGAGTACCTGCTCGAGGAGTCGCTCACCAAGCTCGAGCAGGAATTCGGGGCGCGCTTCGTCCGTGTGCACCGCAATTGCCTGGTGGCGCGGGATTTCATCCGCGGGTTCGAGCGGCGCGCCAACGACGACGGCGACGCGCACTGGGAAGTCTTGCTGCACGGGATCCCGGAGACCCTCCCCGTCTCGCGGCGCCAGCAGTACGTGGTGCGCGAGATCGGCCGCGAGGTCGTGAACGGCGCGGCGGCCTGATCGCAGGTCCGTGCCCGGACGCCGGGCGCCTCGGCCCGGCAGCCTGGGGTAAACTTCGCGCGGTTTCGCGGGGCCCCTTCGCTCACTTCACCGGCCGACACTCCCGATGCGCACGCTGATCTGCGGTTCCCTTGCATTCGACACCATCATGGTGTTCCCGGACCGCTTCGCGCGGCACATCCTGCCCGACCAGACGCACATGCTGTCGGTCGCGTTCCAGATCTCCGACATGCGGCGGGAGTGGGGCGGCTGCGCCGGGAACATCGCCTACAACCTGCAGGCGATCGGCGGCAACCCGGTGGTCATGGGGACGCTGGGCCACGACGGGTCCGGATACCGTGAGCGTTTCGCCTCGCTATCCATTGCGACCGACGGCCTCGCGGTGATCGACAACGCCTACACGGCGCAGGCGTTCATCATCAACGACCTCGACGACAACCAGATCACCGCGTTCCACCCGGGGGCGATGAACGCCTCCCATGTGAACCGCGTCGCCGACGTCCGGGACGTCGGGCTCGGCATCGTCGCGCCCGACGGCAAGGAGGGGATGCAGGCGCATGCGGCGCAGTTCGCGGCCGCGAAGATCCCGTTCCTGTTCGACCCGGGCCAGGGCCTTCCGCTGTTCAGCGGCCCGGAGCTCGCCGAGCTGATCGAGCGTGCCACCTATCTCGCCGTAAACGATTACGAGGCGAAGCTGCTTTCCGAGCGCACCGGCTGGTCGATCGCCGGGATCGCCGAACGCGTCGAGGCGCTGATCATCACCATGGGCGGCGAGGGTTCGGTGATCCACGCCGACGGCGTGACCTACGCGATTCCCGCCGTGCGTCCTGCCGCGATCGTCGACCCGACCGGATGCGGCGACGCCTACCGGGCAGGCCTGCTCCACGGCATCGCGCAGGGCTGGGACTGGCAGGCCACGGGCAACCTCGCCTCGGTCATGGGGGCGCTGAAAATTGCGAGCCGCGGCGGCCAGAATCACGCGGTCGACCGCGAACGGGTTGCAGCGCTCCACCACGAGGCTTTCGGCACCCGTCCGTGGTGACCACGCGGCCCCTGCCGCGGCATCGACGCGCGGCGCGCGCGATGCGCACCGCGCTGCACCTGTGCGAAGGCCTTGCGACGACGGTCGTCGTGTTCCCGTGGCTGTCGCCGGATTCGCGGCGCCACCGCGTGCGCCACTGGTCCGCGCGCCTCTTGCGCATGCTCAAGGTCGAGATCAGGGTCGTCGGCGCGCTGCACGACGGCGGCAACGTGCTGATCGTCGCGAACCACGTGTCGTGGCTCGACATCTTCGTGCTGAACTCGGTGCGGCCGATGCGCTTCGTCGCCAAGTCCGAGCTCGCGCGCTGGCCGTTGCTCGGCCGCCTGGTCCGCGACGTCGGCACGCTTTTCGTCGAGCGGGCGCGCCGCCACGACGCGCACCGCGTCGCGGTCGAGGCGCGCGAGGCGCTGGCCGCGGGCGACATCGTCGCCGTCTTTCCCGAGGGCACGACGACCGACGGCACGCAGCTGCTGCCGTTCAAGAGCTCGCTGCTGCAGCCGATCGTCAACGCGCAGGGCGCCCTGCAGCCGGTCGCGATGCGCTATCGGGGCGCCGACGGTGCGCTGTCGACTGCCGTCGCGTACGTAGGCGAAACGACCTTCCTGGCGTCGTTCTGGCGCATCTGCGGCGAGCGCAGCATCGCGGTCGAGCTGATCATGCCGCCGGCGCTCGCGGCCCAGGGACGGCACCGGCGCGAGCTTGCGAGCAGCGCCGAGGCCGCGATCCGCGAGGCGCTGGGGCTGTAGGGGAGCAGCACGGAAGCCGTCGCATGCCCAATAAAACAGGGTCAGACCCGGTTTTCGGAAAACCGGGTCTGACCCGGGTTTTCAGTCGCGCGGCTCGGGGACCACCGGCGAGTGGCTGCCGACCTGCCAGACATGGCCATCGGGCAGGCGCATCGCCGTCATCGCTCCGCCCCACAGGCAGCCCGAGTCGAGCATCAGCACGGTCGGCGCGAGCATCAGCCCCAGCGTGGACCAGTGCCCGCAGACGACGCGGGTACCCGCGGTCCGCCGCGCTTCGTGCGCGAACCACGGCGCGAAACCCGCAGGCGCATGCGCGGCGCCGCGCTTTTCCCTGAACTCCATCCGGCCGTCCGGGGTGCAGAAGCGCATACGCGTGAACACGTTGACGATGATCCGCAGCCGGTCGTAGCCGTCAAGGTCGTCCTCCCACGCGTCGGGATGGTCGCCGTAGAGTGCCTGAAGGAAATCCTCGGCTCGGTCGCCGGCGAGCACGGATTCGACTTCGCGCGAGCGCGCGAGCACGTCGTCGACGCTCCACTGCGGCAGCACGCCGGCGTGCACCATCAGCAGACCGTCCTCGGCGACCGCGAGCGGACGCCGCGCGAGCCAGTGCAGCAGCTCGTCGCGGTCGGGGGCTTCGAGGATCGGGGAGAGGGTGTCGCTGCGGTGCGGACGGCGATGTCCCGCCGCGACAGTGAGCAGGTGCAGGTCGTGGTTGCCCAGCACCACCGTCGCAGCCGGGCCCAGCGCCTTTACCTCGCGCAGCACCGCGAGCGAATCGGGCCCGCGGTTGACCAGGTCGCCGACCAGCCACAGGCGATCGCAGGCCGGCGAGAAGCCGACCAGCGAAAGCAACTCGCAGAATTCCGCGTGACAGCCCTGGATGTCGCCGATTGCGTAGAGCGCCATGGTTCGCCAACTATAATCGCGGCGCATTGTAACAACCCCAATAGCGTTCCCCCCTTGACTCCCTCCCTCAACGCTGCGCAGCGCGAAGCGGTGCGCCACGACAGCGGGCCGCTGCTCGTCCTCGCGGGCGCCGGCAGCGGCAAGACGCGCGTCATCACCGCGAAGATCGCGCACCTGGTCA
>JAJXTF010000143.1 GCA_021784125.1 Pseudomonadota bacterium
GATGCGCGGGCAGCCCGGCAAGCTCTTCGCCGGCGAAGCGGATGCTGCCGGTGTCGGCGCGGTAGTGCCCGCTGACGACGTTGATCAGCGTGGATTTGCCCGAGCCGTTGGGTCCGATGACGCCGACGATCTCGCCCTCGCGCACGTCGAGATCGACGCCGTCGAGCGCGCGCACCCCCTTGAACGACTTGCGCAGGTCGCGCACCGCCAGCAGCGTCGCGCCGCTGCGCATCGCCGGCGCGACACCCGCCGGGTGCAAGGCGTCGATGCGGAGGGCGGGGGCGGCGTCGGCCGGGGTCGCCGCGGGCGCGAGCCCCGGACGGCGGCGCAGGAACGCGAAGATGCCGTTGGGCATGAACAGGACGGCGGCGACCAGGATCAGCCCGGTCACGGCTTTGCCCGTCACCGCCTGGTCGGCGGCGGTCGCCGCGTAGAGCAGCAGCGTGATTACGGTCGCGCCCAGCGCCGGCCCCGCCCAATGTCGCGTTCCGCCGAGGACGCTCATCAGCACGACGGTGAGCGGTACCGTGATGTTGAACGTGCTGCCGGCCGTGACGTAGGAAACGAACAGCGACTGGATGCCGCCGGCCACGCCCGCGAGCGCGCAGGATATCGCGAAGGCGAGAAGCTTGTAGCGATAGGTCGGCACGCCCATCACCTCGGCGGCGTCCTCGTCGTCGTGGATCGCGTAGAGGCCGAGGCCGAGGCGCGCCTTCGGGATCGCATGCGCCGTGATCAGGGTGACGACGGCGAGCACCAGCGCCAGCATGTAGAAGCTGCCGGATTCCGACGGCGCCAGCACCGGAACGGGCACCGCCGAAAGGTAGACCCCGGGTCCGCCGTCGATGGGCGTGTTGAGAACGATCGTCGCGAGCACGAAGGTGACCGCGAGGGTCAGCAGTGCGAAGAGCTCGCCGCGGACGTTGCGCACGCGAAACACGACCGCGCCCAGCCCGGCGCCCAGCGCCGCCGCGACGATGCCGGCGATCGGCAGCGTCCACAGGAACGGCATGCCGTAGCTGCCCGCGAGCACGGCGCTCGTGTAGACGCCCGCGCCGAAGAACGCGCCGTGGCCGAACGAGAAGTACCCGGAGTACCCGGACAGGATGTTCCAGGACGTCGCGAGCACGACCCAGTGGAACACCAGGTAGAGCAGGGACTCGTAGAACGCCGGAAGATGGAGGAAAGGAACCGTCGCGAGGGCGCTTCCGGCGGCGACGATGGCGACGAGCGTGCGGTCGGGTCTCAGGTTCGCCCCGGTTTCAGCAGCAGCAGGCCGATCAGCAGCGAGAAGGAGACGATCGGGGCCCACGACGGCGAGGCGAAGGCCATCGTCAGGGCCTCGCTGACGCCGATGACGATGCCGCCGATGAGCGGACCGATCGCCGAGCCGAGCCCGCCCAGCATGACGGCGGCGAAGACGACACCGACCCAGGCATAGATCTGCGATGGGGTGAGGGTGAAACCGAGCGCGAGGCACACGCCGGCAATGCCGGCGAGCGCCCCGCATACGGCTGCGAGCAGCAGCGCGTGCGCGCGGCGGTTGATGCCGAAGGCCGCGGCGATCGGCGCATCCTCGGCCAGCGCCCGCAATGCCCGGCCGAGGCGGGTGTAGCGCATCGCGGCCCAGATGCCGAGCGCCAGGGCGACCGATGCGAGCAGCGTCAGCAGCTCGGGCAGCGGAACGAACAGCGATCCGACCTTGAAAGTCTGTCCCGCATAGGTCGACTCGAGCTTGCGGAAGTCGGCAGTCCACTTCCACTGGATGCCGGCCTCGATGATCGCGGTGACGCCGAAGGTCGCGAGCAGCGAGTTGAGCGGCGAAACGTCGAAGCGCTCGAGCAGCCATTGCAGGGCCACGCCGAGCGCCGCGAACAGGGGCACGATCAGCGCGAGCGTCAGCAGCGGATCCATGCCGCCGACGCTCGCGAGCTGGTAGCACAGGTACGCCGCGAGGAACGCGAACGCGAAGTGCGCGAGGTTGATGACGTGGAGCAGGCCCCAGGCCAGCCCCACGCCCAACCCCAGCAGCCCGTAGAGGCTGCCGATGAACACCCCCGACAGCGCGGACTGCGCGAGCAGCGTCCCGCTGGGAAACGTCATTGCATTTGCGTCATTGCACTTGCAGCGTCGCGCCGGGTGCGGCGAAATCCTTCGGATAGACGGTGACCCAGTGCCCGTTCTGCACCTGCTTGACCCGCATCAGGTCGTCCCCGTAGTTGTTGGGGCCGTCGAAGCGCAGGTTGCCGGTGATCGTCGGGATGTGATGGGTCTTGATCCAGGCGGCGATCGCCTTGTCGTCGAGGCTGCCTGCGCCGCGCACGCCGGCTTCGAGGATCTGCCACGCGGTGTAGGAGGCCGCAGCCTGCACCTCGACCGTGGGGTCGGGAATCCCCGCCTTGGCGGCACGCTCGTGGTAGAGCTTGATGAACTCCTCGGCGCCCGGCGCGCTGGTGAACGGCGGGTGCTCCTCGAACAGCGTCACCGACATCGCATTCTTCGCCAGCGGCGACTTCGCCATCGGGCCGGGTGCCGGATAGAGGTAGAAGTGCTCGTGCGGCGTGTAGTCGATCTTGTGCATCGCCTCGAGCAGCTGGTTGCCTTCGAGACCGATCGCGCCGACCCACAGGAAGTCGGGGTTCGCGTCCTTGATCCGTGCTGCGATCGGGCCGAAATCGAGGTTGCCGAAATCCCATTCGAGGAACAGCACTTCCTTGACGCCCATCTTCTTCGCGATCCCGCGGGCACCCAGCGACATGAAGTGCACCGACGGGAACTTGCTGGTCACGATCGCGATCGTCTTCGGGGGCTTCGGCGACGCGGCGAGCGCCTTCAGCACCGTCGTCGGCACCGTGGTTCCCGGATTCGGGCCGAGCGACCATGCGGGAAACTGCATGTCGTACTTGGCCATCGCCGGGATGCCGAAGGTGTGGTGGATCAGCACCTTGTGATAGCGCTGGGCGACGCCCATCGCCGACAGGATCGCGCCGGTCGCGTACGGACCCATCAGCAGGTCGACCTTGTCGGCCGTGATCAGCTGCTCGTAGAGCGTGCGGGCAAGGTCGGGCTTCGACTGGTCGTCCTTGACGATCCACTCGACGGGGCGGCCGAGCAGGCCGCCGCGCTTGTTCAGCTGCTCGACGTAGATCTCGCCGACCACCTTGTGGATCATGCTGGTGGCGGCCAGCGGGCCGGTGAGTGCCAGCGTGCTGCCGATGCGGATCGGCGGCTGTCCGCCCTGCGCCCATGCGCCGGATGCCAAGGCGAGACCAACGCAGGTCGCGCCGGCCCAGCGGGCCACGCGTGCAATGATGCTCATCGTTCATTCCTCCCGGTCGTCGTATGGTGATTGGCGGCGCCGTCCACGAGGAGCGCCGTTGTGCGAATCGGAGATGCCCGGGATTCCGACCCCGGGACGGTCGGTCAGGCAGGCACGGGTATCGGTTGCTCGCGGTTGATGACGAAATCGTCGGGGACCGACGGCCCCCAGACGTAGAACGAATCCTCGGCCGGGTGATCGGCCGCAGGCCAGTCGACGTCGACGGGGACGAAATCGATGTCGAACGAATACTCGGTCCAGCTCTCCCACGGGTCCTGGACGTAATAGAAATAGTTGGAACCGAGGACGTGCCGGCCGACGCCCCAGCCCCTGGCGTAGCCCTGTGCCCTCATGTACTCGGCCCCCAGGCCGATGTCGTCGATGCTTCCGACGTCCCAGCTCGAATGGTGCAGTCCGGGCGCACCGGATTTGGCGAACGCGACCAGGTGGTGCTCGCTGCCGTGCGGCGCGTGCATGAAGGCGATAATGTCGCCCGAGCGGTCGGACAGCCGCAGGCCGAGGACGTCGGTGTAGAAGGCGAGCAGGCGCGGGACGTCCGGCGTGAACAGCAGCACGTGGGCGAGCCGGCGCGGCTTGACCCTGGGTGCGGCGCTGCGGCTCGGCGCGGCGCCCTTGCCCGCGGCGACTGGCGGCGCGAGCCCCGGTTGCGCCTTGACCGACGGCGAGACCTTGGGCGCGACGACAACCTGCACCGGCGTTCCATCCGGATCGCGCAGCCAGATCCCCTTGCCATCGGAGAGCGGATGCGGCGCGCAGCTGCCGTACGCCCGGATGCGCCGCGCCAGCGGATCGAAATCCTCTTCGTAGGCGCCGAAGCAGAGGTACTGGAGCCGCTTGGGCTGCCCGTTCGCATGCACGCTTCCCCAGCAGTGCGGGTGGCTGTGCGCGTAGAGGTCGAGCCGATTGCCGTCACGGCGGACATCGAGGCCGAACGCCTCGTAGAAGCGTTCGGCTGCACCGAGCTCGGGAACGCTGAATACGAAGCGATCGAGCGAGTGAACGCCCAGGGCGTCCGGGCGGCGAGGCGATCGGGCGGAGGTGTCTGCCTTGGTGTCCATGATCGTGGCCCTGCGTAGACTCGAATCCGGAAATGTGGCGACGGCCACGCACGATAGCAAAATTATCGACGGCGCGGGAGGCGGGCGGACGGCGCCCGTCGGGCCGTCGCCGCGGCTAGAATCCTGCCATCGTCGCGCCTGCCCGTCGGGATCCAATGCTTACGCCGCCTCTGCTGTTCGCGATCCTGACGCTGGTCGTCGTCACGGTGTTCTTCCCGCCGGCCGGATTGGTTCTGCTCGCTGTCGCGGCCATCGCGATGATTTGGGGGGCGGTCGCCAGATCGCGGGGCCGGAACCGTTGATCCCCGCGCCGACCCGTACGCATTGCGCAGCAGCATCGCGCGACGCGCTCGGATACGATGCGCGACTGTGCGACCCACTCGAAACGGCAGATTCCAGATGACGATCCATTCCCCGGGCGCGACCGATCATGCGGGCCCATCCCCGAATTCCCTCGCGCTCCGGCACCTCGGCATCCACACCTACCGGGAAAAGGTCCTGTTCATGCGCAGCGACTGCCACATCTGTCGCGCGGTCGGTTTCACCGTCCAGTCGCGGGTGCTGGTGGCGCTCGGGGACCGCAGGCTGGTCGCCACGGTCAACATGGTCGGTCCGGAGCTTCTCGACAGCGGCGAGGCGGGGCTTTCGGAAGCGGCCTGGGATGCGCTCGTGGCGAAGCAAGGCGACACGATCGTGGTCTCCCACGCTCCGCCGATCGCATCGCTCTCGCACCTGCGGGCGAAGGTCTATGGCCACCGCCTCGACGACCATGCGATGCGCGAGATCATGGGGGACATCGTCGCCGGGCAGTATTCGGACCTGCACCTCGCGGCGTTCGTCACCGCCTGCGCCGGCGACCGCCTCGACACACGCGAGACGGTCGCGCTGACCCGCGCGATGATCGACGTCGGCACGCGGATCACCTGGCCGCAGCCGATGATCATGGACAAGCACTGCGTCGGCGGCCTTCCGGGCAACCGGACGACGCTGCTGGTCGTGCCGATCGTCGCGGCGGCAGGACTGACGATTCCCAAGACATCGTCGCGCGCGATCACCTCGCCGGCGGGCACCGCGGACACGATGGAAGTGCTGGCACCGGTGGCGCTCGACGGCGCGGGGATGCGGCGCGTCGTCGAGCGCGAGGGCGGTTGCATCGTGTGGGGCGCTTCGGTCGGACTGAGTCCTGCCGACGACGTGCTGATCAGCGTCGAGCGGCCGCTGGACCTCGACAGCGAAGGGCAGCTGGTGGCGTCGGTGCTGTCGAAGAAGGCGGCCGCGGGTTCGACGCACGTGGTCGTCGACATGCCCGTCGGGCCCACGGCGAAAGTGCGTTCTCCCGAGGCGGCGGCGCGCCTCAGCACCGAGCTGCAGAAGGTCGGGCGGGCGATCGGCATCGAGGTTCGGGTCATGGTTACCGACGGCAGCCAGCCCGTCGGGCGCGGCATCGGGCCTGCGCTGGAAGCCAGGGACGTGCTGGCCGTCCTCAAGCGCGAAGCCGGCGCGCCGCAGGACCTGCAGGACCGCGCACTGCGCCTTGCCGGCAGCATCCTCGAATACTCGGCGGCGGTGCCGCATGGGACCGGCCTGGCGCTCGCGACGGGCATTCTCGAGGATGGTCGTGCGTGGGAGAAGTTCGTGGCGATCTGCGAGAGCCAGGGCGGGATGCGCGAGCCGCCGCAGGCAGCGCATCGGCGCGCGTTCGAGGCCGGGTTCCGTGGACGCGTCGTAGAGGTCGACAATCGCCGCCTGGCGCGCGCCGCCAAGCTCGCGGGCGCGCCCCAGGCGCCGGCGGCGGGCATCGAATTCCTCGCGCCGATCGGGACCGAGGTCGAGCGCGGTCAGCCGCTGTTCTTCGTGCACGCGCGGGCCCGGGGCGAGCTCGATTACGCGTTCGAATATCTCGCCGGCCAGGA
Source organism: Pseudomonadota bacterium (assembly GCA_021784125.1). Taxonomy (GTDB): domain Bacteria; phylum Pseudomonadota; class Gammaproteobacteria; order Burkholderiales; family Casimicrobiaceae; genus VBCG01. The sequence continues at coordinate 6,312 of JAJXTF010000143.1, forward strand.
GGACGTGGTCGGCATCGCGGGCGAGCCATGAGCGGCGCTGCGACCGGCCGCGAGCGCGAAAGGCCACCGCCGGGTGCGCGCCGGGCGGTCGTCTTCGCGTTTCCGGGCCATGAAATGGCGATGCAGCGCATCGCCGTCCGCATCGGCGCAGATGCGGGCGCGCTCGTCCTGCATCGCTTTCCCGACGGCGAAGCCTACGTTCGCCTCGATACGCCGGTGGAGGGCTGCGAGGCCGTCTTCGTCTGCACGCTCGACCATCCGGACGTGAAGATCCTGCCGCTGCTGTTCGCGGTCGATGCGGCGAAAGGCCTCGGTGCGATCCGCGTCGGCATCGTCGCGCCGTATCTCGCCTACATGCGCCAGGACACGCGCTTCAGGCCGGGGGAAGCGATCACGTCGGCGACCGTGGGCAAGCTCGTTTCCGGCGTCGCCGACTGGCTCGTCACCGTCGATCCGCACCTGCACCGCCATGCGTCGCTGGACGCCGTCTACTCGATTCCCTCCGCGGTCGTGCCCGCGGCGCCCGCGATCTCGGCGTGGGTCGCCGCCAACGTCGCGAAGCCCTTGTTGGTGGGGCCCGACGGCGAGAGCGCGCAGTGGGTGGCGCAGGTGGCGGCGGCGGCGAACGCACCGTGGATCGTCCTGGAGAAGAGCCGCCGCGGGGATCGCGACGTCGAAGTCTCGGTTCCGCAGATCGAGGACTACCGCGATCGGACTCCGGTGGTCGTCGACGACATCGTTTCGACCGCGCATACGATGATCGCCGCCGTCGGGCGCCTGCGCGAGGCGGGCCTCGCCGCCGCCATCTGCATCGGCGTGCACGCGCTGTTCGCTGCGAACGCCTACGAGGAATTGAAGGCGGCGGGCGCCGCGCGCATCGTCACCTGCGACACGGTTTCCCACGCGAGCAACGGCATCGACGTCAACGCGGCCATTGCCGAGGCCGTCGCCCGATTGATTGGAGTCTGACCGGGCCGCGCCGCACCGCACGGCGCATCGCGGTCACCCGCGCGAAAGCAGCATACCGCCCAGCGCCGCGAGCACGACCATCCATGAGGGTCGCAACTTCCAGAACGCGAGCAGCCCGAAGCAGGCGACTGCGAGCGCGAAATCGCCCGGGCTGCGCACCGCGCTCACGAAGATCGGGTCATAGAGCGCCGCGAGCAGGATGCCCACGACCGTTGCATTGATCCCCATCATCGACCTGCGCATTGCGGGCTTCGCGCGCCACGCGCTCCAGTGCGGCAAGGCTCCGAACACCAGCAGGAACGCCGGAAGGAAGATGGCGCAAAGCGCCAGGGGCCCGGCTGCCCAGCCGCCCGGACTCCCCTGCGCGACCGTGCCCAGGTAGGCCGCGAAAGCGAACAGTGGGCCGGGCAGCGCCTGCGCAACGCCGTAACCGGCGAGGAAATCGCCGTCCGAGACCCACCCGGACGGGACGACCTCGGCTCGAAGCAGCGGCAGCACCACATGCCCGCCGCCGAAGACCAGCGAGCCGGCGCGATAGAAGCTGTCGAACAGGGCGACGGCGTGGTCGCCGGTGATGCGGGAAAGGACCGGGAGCATGGCGAGCAGGGCGAAGAACAGGACCGATGCGATCGCCGACGATCGCCGCCCGATCCGGAAATCGACGTGTTCGCCCGATCCGTTGCCGACGGCCCGCAGCAGTCGCCAGCCGGCGAGACCCCCGAGCGCGATCGTTGCGATCTGCATAAGTGCACCCGGCCGGGCGAGGACCGCGACCGCCGCGACCATCGCGAAGCTGGTGCGCATCCGGTCGGGGCACAGTTGCCGTCCCATGCTCCACACCGCCTGGGCGACCACTGCGACGGCCGCAATC
>JAJXTF010000144.1 GCA_021784125.1 Pseudomonadota bacterium
CGTCACCGGGGTGACGGCGGCATCCGTTGCCGCTGCCGCCGGCTCGCCCGCAGCAGCCGGACTGCGGGCCGCCCCCGACGCCGTGGCGGCGTCGCCTGCGCTGCCGGAAAGCTGGTTGACGAACTTGCCGTCGTCGACCGGCGGGATCTTCACCGAGACGTCGTCACCCAGCGGCTTCGGCTGGCTTTCCAGCAGCATCGGAACGATGACGGCAACGGCCAGCGCGAGTACGACGGCGCCGACCAGGCGCCGGCGGGCGCGTCGACGCAGTTCGTCGACATTGATGTCTGCAGGTTCTGCCATCGAATCCGTCCTGACGGAGGTCGTCAACCGCGGGTACGCGCGGCGTCGAGCACAGCGGCAACGGTGAGAAACGAGCCGAAGGCCGCGATTCTATCAGCCTCCTGCGCCTCGGCCCGCGCGGCGACGAACGCCTGCGCGATGCTGTCGAAGCTGCGCACCGCGGTGTCGGCCACCCCTGCGCCGCGCAGGCGTCGCGCGAGCTCGCCCGCAGTCGCGCCGCGGGGTCCCGGGAGCGTGGCGACGTACCAGAGGTCGATGCGCGCGCGCATCGCCGCGATCACGCCGTCGATGTCCTTGTCGGCGAGCATGCCGAACACCGCCAGGCTGCGGGGGAAATAGCCCATGCTGCCGAGCACGCCGGCCAGCGCACGCGCCGCATGCGGGTTGTGGGCGACGTCGAGGATGATCGTCGGGCGCCCGGGCAGCACCTGGAACCGTCCCGCGAGCTCGACGTGAACGAGTCCGTCGCGAACCGCGCCCGCGGAAACCGGCAGCCGCTCACGCAGCGCATCGATGACCGCGAGCGCCGTCGCGGCATTGGCGATCTGATAGTCGCCGCGCAGTGCCGGCTGCGGCAGTCCGTAGCGCGCCCCACCGGGCCCCTGGTAGCGCCACTGGAGCGCCTGCGCTTCGTACCGGTATTCGCCGCCGATGCGCCACAGCGTCGCTCCCGTCGAGCGCGCGTGCGCGAGCAGCGATTCCGGCGGATCCGGCTCGCCGCATACCGCGATCCTGCCCGCGCGCATGATGCCCGCCTTCTCGCGCGCGATGTCCTCGCGCGTCGGACCGAGGTATTCGACATGGTCGACGTCGACGGTGGTGACGACGGCGACGTCGGCGTCGACGACGTTCACCGCATCGAGCCGCCCGCCCAGGCCGACCTCGAGGATCAGCACGTCGGGTATCGCTTGCCGGAACATCACCAGCCCGGCGAGCGTCGTGAACTCGAAGTACGTCAACGACACCCCGGGCGCGCGCTGGCGCGCCGTCTCCACCACGTCGAAAGCCGCGACCAGCGCCTCGTCCCCCACCGGTTCGCCGCCGATCCGCACGCGTTCGTTGAAGCGCAGCAGGTGCGGGGACGTGTACAGCCCGGTCCGATAGCCGGCGTGACGGTAGATCGCCTCGAGCATCGCGCAGGTCGATCCCTTGCCGTTCGTTCCCGCGACGGTGACGACGGGGCAGGCGAGTCGGATGTCCAGCCGCGCGGCGACGGTGGCGACGCGCTCCAGACCCATCGCGATGGGCTTCGGATGCAGCGTCTCGAGGTAGGCGAGCCACCCGGGGAGGCTCGAGGGACGGGCCGAGCGATCCTGCTCCACGCCGGACCCGGAAAGGCGAACCGGCCCTAGCTCGCCAGCGCCGGCTGCCGGGTCAGCATCGCCAGCAGGCGCGCGAGCTCGTCGCGCAGCTGGCGGCGATCGACGATCATGTCCAGCGCGCCCTTCTCCACCAGGAATTCGGCGCGCTGGAAGCCTTCGGGCAGCTTCTCGCGCACCGTCTGCTCGATGACGCGCGGGCCGGCGAAGCCGATCAGCGCGCCGGGCTCGGCGAGCACGAGATCGGCGACGAAGGCGAACGACGCCGACACCCCGCCCATCGTCGGATCGGTGAGGATCGACACGAAAGGCAGGCGCGCGCGGGTCAGCTCCTGCAGCACCGCAGTCGTCTTCGCCATCTGGAACAGCGAGCTGACGCCTTCCTGCATCCGCGCGCCTCCGGAGGCCGAGATGCAGACGAAGGGGATGCGGTTCTCGAACGCGACGCGCACGCCGCGCACGAAGCGCTCGCCGACGACCGAGCCCATCGAACCGCCCATGAAGTTGAACTCGAACGCGGCGACGACCAGCGGCAGGCTCCGCACGCTGCCCTGCATCACGACCAGCGCATCGGTCTCGCCGGTTTCCTCGAGCGCCGCCTCGAGACGCTCGGGATACTTCTTCTGGTCCTTGAACTTGAGGCTGTCGATCGGCACGACTTCCGAGCCGATCTCGAAACGCCCCTCGGCGTCGAGCAAGAGGTCGATCCGCTCGCGCGCGGAGACGCGGTTGTGGAAACCGCACTTGGGGCACACCGACAGGTTCTTCTCGAGGTCGGTCCGGTACAGCGTCCCCTCGCAGGACGGGCACTTGACCCAGAGGCCCTCGGGGACCGGTGTCTTGCGCACCCCCGGCGTGCTCTTGATCCGCGGCGGAAGCAGTTTCTGCAGCCAGCTCATGTCGGCGACCTCCCGGTCAGGTGATCGACTCGCGCGCGCCGGCAGCGGTCGGCTTGACGGCCATCGTGTCGAGCGCGCGGCGGATCGTCGTGAGCCACGCCCCGGCGCGCACCGCCGCGTCGGCGGGTGCGCCCGTTTCGATCTCGGCGATGATGCGGCTGCCGATGACCACGGCGTCGGCATGGCGCGCGATCGCCTGCGCGCTCGCCGCGTCGCGGATGCCGAAGCCGACGCCGACCGGCAGCGCCACGTGCTCGCGGATCTCGCGCAGCTTGGCGGCGACCGCATCGGGATCGAGGTGGCCCGCACCGGTGACGCCCTTCAGCGATACGTAGTAGACGTAGCCCGATCCGAGCTCGGCGACCTTCGCCATGCGCTCGGCGGGCGTGGTGGGCGCGATGAGGAAGATGGGCGCGATGTCGCGCTCGCGCAGCAGGGCCGCGAACGCCGCAGCCTCCTCGGGCGGATAGTCGACGATGATCACGCCGTCGACGCCTGCCGTCCGGGCGCGCTCGGCGAAGGCGGTCGCGCCCATTGCCTCGACCGGGTTGGCGTAGCCCATCAGGACGATCGGCGTCGTCGCGTTGCGCTTGCGGAAACGCGCGACCAGGTCGAGCACGTGATGCAGCCCGACGTGCTGGGCGAGCGCGCGCTCGGACGCGCGCTGGATCACCGGGCCGTCGGCCATCGGGTCGGAGAAAGGCACGCCGACCTCGATGACGTCGGCACCCGCGCGGGTCAGCGCGTCGAGGATCTCGTCGGTCGCCGCGAGCGAGGGATCGCCTGCGGTCACGTAGGGAATCAGCACGGTGCGGCCGGCGGCACGCTGCCGGGCGAAGGTCGCGTCGATGCGGTTCACGCCGTCGCCTTCTTCGCGGCGTCGCGCTCGGCTACGGTCGCCATGTCCTTGTCGCCGCGGCCCGAGAGGTTGACGAGCAGGATGGCCTCGCGCGGCAGCGTCGGCGCGAGCTTGGTCGCATAGGCGAGCGCGTGCGACGACTCGAGCGCCGGGATGATGCCCTCGATGCGGCAGCAGGCGTGGAACGCCGCGAGCGCCTCGTCGTCGGTGATCGCGACGTACTGGGCGCGGCCGCTGTCCTTGAGCCACGCATGCTCGGGTCCGACGCCCGGATAGTCGAGGCCCGCCGACACCGAGTGCGTCTCGATGATCTGGCCGTCGGCATCCTGCAGCAGGTAGGTGCGGTTGCCGTGCAGCACGCCCGGGCGTCCCGCGCAAAGCGACGCCGCATGGTGCCCGGTCGCGAGCCCCTCGCCGGCCGCCTCGACGCCGACCAGCTTCACGTCCGCGTACGGCACGTAGGGGTGGAAGATCCCCATCGCGTTGCTGCCGCCGCCGACGCAGGCGATCACGTAGTCGGGCTGCCGACCGGCGTCCTCGGGCATCTGCGTCAGGCATTCGCGGCCGATGACGCTCTGGAAATCGCGCACCATCATCGGGTACGGATGCGGGCCCGCGACGGTACCGATGATGTAGAACGTCGAGTCGACGTTGGTCACCCAGTCGCGCATCGCCTCGTTCAGCGCATCCTTCAGCGTCTTCGACCCCGATTCGACCGGGACGACCTTCGCGCCGAGCAGATTCATCCGGTAGACGTTCTGCGCCTGGCGCCGGATGTCCTCCGACCCCATGTAGACGATGCACTCCATGCCGAAGCGGGCCGCCACCGTCGCGGTGGCGACGCCGTGCTGGCCGGCGCCGGTTTCGGCGATGACGCGGCGCTTGCCCAGCCGCCGCGCCAGCAGCGCCTGGCCGATGCAATTGTTGATCTTGTGCGCGCCGGTGTGATTGAGGTCCTCGCGCTTGAGCCAGATCTGGGCGCCGCCGAGCTCGCGCGACCAGCGCTCGGCGTGATAGACAGGTGACGGGCGCCCGACGTAGTGCTCGAGCTCGTATTCGAACTCGGCGACGAACTCGGGGTCGTCGCGATAGCGCGCGTACTGCGTCTTCAGCTCGTCGAGCGCCCCGATCAGCGTCTCGGCGACGAACACGCCGCCGTACGGACCGAAATGCCCGCGCTCGTCGGGCAGCTCACGCTCCGGTGCCAACTCTGCCATCTGCACTGCGCACTCCTTGCACGAACGCCGCAATCCGCCCTGCATCCTTCAACCCGCGGCGCGGCCTGCCGTCGTGGTCGCGCTCCTCGACGCCCGAGGAAACATCGACCGCCCAGGGGCCGATTTCGCGTATGGCGCGCTCGACATTGCCTGCATCGAGCCCGCCGGAGAGGATGAGCCGGGACCCGATCTCCCGCCGGACCCCTTCCGACAGCCGCTGCCAGTCGAAGACCCGCCCGGTGCCGCCGGGAAGGTCCCCTGCGAGATGCGTGTCGAACAAAAGCCCTGCGGCATCGCCGTAGGGGCGAGTGCATTCTAGCAAATCGACCCCCTCCTTCACCGGAATCGCCTTCAGGTAGCGGCGGCCGAAGCTGCGGCACAGCGCCGCGGGCTCGCTGCCGTGGAACTGCAGGAGGTCGAGCGGCACCGCCGCCAGCGCCGCGCGCACCGCTTCCGGCTCGGGGTCCACGAACAGGCCCACGACTGTGACGAAGGCCGGCAGCACGGCGACGATCGCGCGGGCCTGCGCGTGGGATACCAGGCGCGGCGTTCCCGGCCAGAACACGACACCGATCGCATCGGCACCCGCCCGCGCTGCCGCGACGGCGTCGTCGATGCGCGTGATGCCGCAGATCTTGATGCGCGTGCGCTGGAGGGTCATCCGGGGAATGTTGCCACATCGCGCCGCGTCGCCGGCAGCCCGAAACGCGGGTCGTAGTCCGCGCCGGTGAAATGGAGCCCTGCGGCGGCAAAAGTCGGTGCAGCGCGACTGCGGTCGGCCGCCGCCAGGAGCTCACCGATCCATCCGGGTTCGCGCTTGCCGGCGCCGATCTCGACCAGCGCGCCGACGATGTTGCGAACCATGTGATGCAGGAACGCGTCGGCGCAAAGGTCGAAACGCAGCAGCGCGGCGTCGCGCGCGAGGCCGATGCGCGTCACATCGAGCCGCCGCAGCGTCTTCACCGGCGTGCGCGCCTGGCAGCCGGCGGCACGGAACGCGGAGAAATCGTGGGTACCGAGCAGCTGCCCCGCCGCCGCGCGCATCGCGTCCGCGTCCAGCGGCGCGTGATGCCAGCCGACGCGACCGTGCGCGAGCCCGGGTCGCTGTGGCCGATTCAGCAGCAGATACGTGTAGTGGCGTGCGGTGGCCGCGAAGCGCGCGTGGAAATCGTCGCCGACCGCGCAGCACCACAGCACGCAGACCGCGGGGGGCAGATGCGCGTTGACGCCGCGCACCCACGCCACCTGCGGGCGCAGCACCCGGGTGTCGAAATGGGTGATCTGGGAGGTGGCGTGCACCCCGGCATCGGTCCGACCCGCGGCGGAGACGCGCAACGGCTCGCCTGCGATCGCTGCCAGCGCGCGCTCGAGCGCGTCCTGGACAGCGCAGGCCGACGGCTGCGACTGGAAGCCGCAGAACGGGCCCCCGTCGTATTCGAGTGCCAGCGCGTAGCGCATGACGCCACGCGGCGCTTTGGGCGGTGGGCGCGAATCAGCCGAGCTTGGCGAGCAGCGACTGCGCTTCCGACTTCTGCTGCTCGTCGCCCTCGTGCAGGACTTCCTGCAGGATCTCGCGGGCGCCTTCCCGGTCTCCCATTTCCTGATAGGCCTTGGCGAGGTCGAGCTTGGTCGCCGCGTCGTGCCACTGCCCGTCCATCACCGACGGGGTCGCGTCCTCGAAAGCAGGACGGTCCGGGTCGAACGACAGGTCGAGCTTGTCGAGATCGAGCGGCGCCGCGGGCGCGGCGAACGGCGACGCGGTCCCCGACAGGACCGGTTCGGCCTTCGCCTCCGCGACGGGCTGGAGCGGTGCCGGACGCTCGGCGTCGTCGAGATGAAAGTCGAGATCGAAGCTCGGGGGTGCGGTCCTGCTGTCGACGCGTTCGGACAGGTCGCTGCCCGGCGTCCCGAAACCGGCGCCGGCGGCGCCCGAGGATCCGCCAAAGCTCGTGGCAGCGGCCACCCCTGCGGCGGCAGCCCCGGCCGCGAGCCTGCTCTTCTCGGCGGCGGCGACTGCGGCGACAGGCGTACTCGAGCTGCGCGCCAGCGCGTTTTCGGCGCCAGCCAAAATGTCGGCGGCTGTTCCGAGCGAGGCCGACGACGGCGAGATGATCGAGATGTCGTCGTCGCTGAACTGCGCAGTCGTTCGCGACGGCGCTGCCTGGCCTGCGAGCGGAAGCGTCGCTGCACCCAGCGCACTTCCTCCGGCGCCGAAAGGCGCTGCGACGGCTGCGGCGGTCGGTACGGCAGAAGGCGCCGCGGCGGCTTGCGCTGCCGCCGGCGCTTCGTCCTGGAACATCGGATTGGCCGGATCGAGCTGGCGACCGAGCATCACCGCCTTGTGCCAGACGTCGCCCTGCCCATGGCTTACCGCGAAGAGCTCGGAAGCGACGGTCTCGAAGGCCGCAGGCTTGTTGTGCTGCGAATGGATTTCCAGGAGCTTCAGGTAGATCTCCTGGCGCTGCGGATCCTTCCGCAGCGCATCCTTCAGGATCTCCTCGGCCTGCGCGTCGCGGCCGTAGGCGAGGTACACCTCGGCTTCGGCGATCGGATCGACTTCGTCGGTGTCGATGTTGCCCAGGCCCTCGCGGCTGAAGTCCGATGCGAGCGAATTGTCGCCGGTGTTGACCACGCCGCCCCCGGTGGATCCGAAGACGGTGTTGGTCTTGATGTCGGTGCCGGAAATGATGCTGTCCTCGAACTTCGTCCCCTTGCGGCGGCGGGCGGCGATCAGCCCGGCGATCCCGCCGAGCACGGCCAGCGCACCTGCGCCGAGCGCCCAGTTCGGTGTGTTCGAAAGCAGGTCGGCGAAGAACCCCGGCGCCTCTGCCGGCTTGGCCGGCGCGGCGGCAGGCTTCCTGGCCTCGGCGGCCTTGGGTGCCTCGGCGGCCTTGGGTGCCTCCGCGGCCTTGGGTGCCTCCGCGGCCGGCGCAGTCACGGCCGATGCCGGGGTGGCGGGTGCGGGCGTCGCGGGCACGACCCCTGCGGTCGCTGCGCCGGCGGCCGTCGCCGCGGCCGCCGGCGCGCCACCCTTGGCGGCCTCGGCCTGGCTCTGCAGCTGCGCCAGCGTCTGGTTCTTGAGGTCCAGCGCCTGCTGCATCTCGGCAACGGTCTTCTCGAGTTGCGCGATCCGCGTTTCGGCGTCTTTCAGTTCCTGGCCGCGCGCGATCCTGTCTTCCGACACGGCGGATTTGCCGGCGGTCGCTTCGCGCGAGACCTCGAGCTTGTCGCTCCCCGGCGCGCCGGCCGGCGTCTTGTCCTCGACGGCGACACCGATCCTCCCTGACGCTTCGCGCGTCGCGCCTGCACCGGTCGCCGGCGCCGCCGCCGCAATGCGGTCGCGATAGTTGCGCCAGTCGGTCGCCTGCACGTGGACGACGCGGGTCGCTTCTTCCGGAGAAATCGCCTGGACCTGGGCCGCGGCGGGAATCGTCACGATCGCCCCGGCACGCAGGCGATTCATGTTCTCGCCCTCGAACGCCGCGGGGTTGCCGCGGAACAGCGCGTCGAGCATCTG
>JAJXTF010000145.1 GCA_021784125.1 Pseudomonadota bacterium
GTTGAGGTCGGCCCCGGCGCAGAAGCTCCTGCCCTCCCCGGCCAGCACCACCGCGCGCACGGCGGAATCGTCGTCGAGATCGACGAAAGTCTCGGTCAGCCGCGCGATCAGCGTTTCATCGAACGCGTTGTGGATGTCGGGCCGCGTGAGCGTGACCGTCGCGACGGCATCGCGGATCGACACGCTGCAGGGCGGGTTCGGGCCCGGCTCGGGCGAGGTGGTTGTACGAGTCATCGCGGGTGATCCTTTGGCTGCTGCAGCAAGGGTGGGCGCATCGCTCGTGACGCGGTTCGGTCGGTCAGAGCCGCTTGGCGGCTTCCTCGAGCATCACCTCGGTCGCGCCGCCGCCGATGGCCAGGATTCGCGCATCGCGCCACAGCCGCTCGATCGCCGTCTCGCGAATATAGCCCATCCCTCCGTGAAACTGCTGGCAGGCATAGGCGACGTCGTTCGCGAGCTCGCCGCACAGCGCCTTCAGCTCCGACACCTCGCGCACGCACTCGCGGCCCTGTGCCGAAAGCCACGCGCAATGGAGCGCGAAGCTGCGCGCGGCCTCGGTGCGGGCATGCAGGGACGCCAGCCGATGGCGTATCGCCTGGCGATCCCACAGCACGCCGCCGAAAGCGCTGCGCTGCCTGACGTGGGCGAGCGCCAGCCGCAACGCCGATTGCGCGTTTCCGATCGCCATCGCCGCCAGCGCCAGGCGCTCGCGCTGGAAGTTCTCCATCAGCGCGAAGAATCCCCGGTTCTCGACGCCCAGCAGCTGCGAGGCCGGAATCCGGCAGCCGTCGAACACCAGCTCCGCCGTATCCGACGAGCGCCACCCGGCCTTGTCGAGGACCTGCCCGACGCGCAATCCCGGCGTTCCCCGCTCGACGCAGAACATCGAGACGCCGCGTGCGCCCGTTTCCAGCGGCGCGGTCCTCGCCGCGACGAAGTAGAGGTCGGCGTTGACGCCGTTGGTGATGAACATCTTGCTGCCGTCGAGCACGAAGGCGTCGCCGTCGCGCCTGGCTCGCGTGCGCATGCGCGCGACGTCGGAGCCCGCATCCGCCTCGGTGACCGCGACCGCGGTCAGGACCTCGCCGCGCAGGATGCCGGGCAGCCAGCGCCGCTTCTGCTCGTCGCTGCCCGCGTGCACGAGGTGGGGCGAGGCCATGTCAGTGTGGACGAGCACCGTGACGACGAATCCGCCGTAGGTCGACTGCGACAGCGCTTCGGTGAAGACGTAGTTGGTGACCGCGTCGACGTCGGCGCCGCCGAAGGCCTCGGGCGCCATCAGGCCCAGCCAGCCCAGCTCGCCAAGCCTGCGCAGCACCTCGCGGGGGACGCTGCCTTCCTGCTCCCAGCGTTCGGCGCGGGGCTCGATCTCGCGCGCGACGAAACGCTGCACCTGCTCGCGCAGCAGCATGCGCTCGGGCGTGTCGTGGATGCTCGCGGGCGCGGACCCCGCGCCGCGCGGCTGCATTGCGTCGTCGTCTGCCATGGCCTGCGTCACATCCTGAAGACGCCGAAGGTCGTCGCCTCGATCGGCCGGTTGAGCGACGCCGAGATCGCGAGCGCCAGCACGCGCCGCGTGTCGGCCGGGTCGATCACGCCGTCGTCCCACAACCGCGCGCTCGCGAAATACGGATGCCCCTCGTGCTCGTACTGCGCGCGTATCGGCGCCTTGAAGGCCTCCTCGTCGTCGGCGCTCCAGCTGCCGCCCTTGGCCTCGATGCCGTCGCGGCGAACCGTCGCGAGGACGGTGGCCGCCTGCTCGCCCCCCATGACCGAGATCCGCGCGTTGGGCCACATCCACAGGAAGCGCGGATTGAAGGCCCGGCCGCACATGCCGTAGTTGCCGGCGCCGTAGCTGCCGCCGATGATCACCGTGAACTTGGGAACCTGCGCGCAGGACACCGCCGTCACCATCTTGGCGCCGTCCTTCGCGATCCCCCCGGCCTCGTACTTCTTCCCGACCATGAATCCCGTGATGTTCTGCAGGAACACCAGCGGTATGCGACGCTGCGAGCACAGCTCGACGAAATGCGCGCCTTTCAGTGCCGACTCGGAGTAGAGCACGCCGTTGTTCGCGACGATCCCCACCGGATAGCCCCAGATGCGGGCGAAGCCGGTGACCAGCGTCGCGCCGTAGCGCGCCTTGAACTCGTCGAACGCGGAATCGTCGACGATGCGCGCGATCACCTCCCGCGCATCGTAGGGCTTGCGGATGTCGGCGTTGATGACGCCGTAGATCTCCTCCGCCGGATAGCGCGGCGGAACGGGATCGGCGACGTCCAGATCCACCTGCTTGCGCCGGTTGAGGTTGGCGACGATGCGCCTCGCGATCGCCAGCGCGTGGTGGTCGTCCTGCGCAAAGTGGTCGGCGACCCCCGAGATCCGCGTATGGACGTCTGCGCCGCCCAGTTCCTCGGCGGTGACGATCTCGCCTATCGCCGCCTTCACCAGCGGCGGGCCGGCGAGGAAGATCGTGCCCTGCTCGCGGACGATGATCGACTCGTCGCACATCGCGGGAACGTAGGCGCCCCCCGCCGTGCACGAGCCCATCACCACGGCGATCTGCGCGATGCCCTCGGCGGAAAGCGTCGCCTGGTTGTAGAAGATGCGCCCGAAATGGTCGCGGTCCGGAAACACGTCGGTGTGGTTCGGCAGGTTGGCGCCGCCCGAATCGACGAGGTAGATGCAGGGCAGGCCGTTCTGGCGCGCGATCTCCTGTGCGCGCAGGTGCTTCTTGACCGTCATCGGGAAGTAGGTGCCGCCCTTGACCGTCGCGTCGTTGCAGACGACGACGCACTCGCGGCCCGCGACCCGGCCGATGCCGGTGATGATTCCGGCCGAAGCGATGTTGTCGCCGTACATGTCGAAGGCGGCGAGCTGCGACAGCTCGAGGAAGGGGCTGCCCGGATCGAGCAGCGCGCGCACGCGCTCGCGTGGAAGGAGCTTGCCGCGCGCGACGTGGCGGGCGCGCGCGACGTCGCCGCCGCCCTGCTCGACCGCCGCGATCTTCGCCCGCAGGTCGGCGCACAGCGCCAGCATCGCGTCGCGGTTGGCCGCGAACGTCGGATCACGCGGCGAGAGCTTCGATTCGATCGTCGGCATGGCAATCCTGTGTGTACCTGGAGCGTTGCGTGGCGTTGCGTTGCGATGCGGGTCGACGGGTGCAACCGGCGCGACCGGGCCCGCGCTCAGGCGCCCTCCGGCCGCGGATGGCCGGGCATCAGCGCGTAGGGATGCATCCAGTGCGGCAGGCTGCGCAGCCTGTCGAGCCAGTCGCGGACGTGCGGATGGTCGTCCCAGTCGACGCCGATTTCCTCCGGCCAGAACAGGTAGCCTGCCAGCGACAGGTCGGCGATGGTCGGCCGGTCGCCGACGACGAAGCTGCGTCCGTCGAGGTGCGCGTCCAGGACGCTCCAGGCCGCCCCGGCGCGCCGGCGGAACTCGGCCACCACCGCCGGATCCGGATCCTTCGTGTACGTGCGCATGAAACGCAGCGTCGCCGTGTAGCTCGTCAGCTTGTGGTTGTCGAAGAGCAGCCAGCGCAGGATCTCGCGACGCTCGTCGGCATCCCCGGCGCCGAAACGGCCGAGCTTCTCCGCCAGGTAGTCGAGAATCACGCCCGATTGCGAAATCCGGCGTCCCTCGTGCAGCAGCACCGGCACTTCGCCCATGACGTTGATCGCGCGGTAGGCGGGCGTCCGCGTCTCGCCACCGAAATAGTCGACGTAGCGCGGCGCCCAGTCCGCGCCGGCGAGCTCGAGCATCAGCGCGGCCTTGTAGGCGTTGCCCGACTGTGCGAAGCAGTGCAGCGTGTATTCGGCCATGCCTGGTCCCGGGCTCGTCAGAATCCGCCGCGCTCGAGCCAGGCGGCGACCTGATCCAGCCTGTCGACACCCCAGAACGGCTCGCCGTCGACGATGATGTACGGCGATCCGAACACGCCGGCGGCGATCGCGGCGTCGACGTCGCGCTTCAGCGCGTCCTTGACGACGGGATCGTCGATCGCCGCGCGCGCGGCCGCGCGCTCCACTCCCGTCTCCCCGGCGACGTCGGCGGCGACCTCGGGGTCCGAGATGTCGCGGCCGTCGACGAAATACGCCCGATAGAGCGCCTTGACCAGCCGTGGCGTCGTGCCGGCATCGCGCCCTCTCTGCCAGACGACGATGCGCGCCGGGGCCTGCGTGGCGATCGGGAACTTCGACGGCATCCGCAGCGGCACGCCGTGGAAGCGCGCGCTGCGCACGATGTCGCGCCTGCTGTAGTCGCCCTTGAGCGGCACCGAGGTCAGCGGCGCGGTCCCCGCGACCTTGAACACGGCGCCCAGCAGCATCGGCCGCCAGTCGACGCCGCGGCCGTGGCGCGCCGCGAGCGCCTCGATCTTCTCCGAGCCGATGTAGCCGTAAGGCGACGAAAAATCGAAGTGGAAGACAATGGGGGCGCTCATTTCGATGTCCTCGCCGGTCGGGCCTTGCCGCTGCGGCGCTTCGCCGCCTTCACCGCCTTCACCACCTTCGCCGCCTTCACCCGCACCAGGTTGCGCCCGATCGCCGTCACGTAGACGCGGCCTGCGTCGTCGACTGCGCGGCCCTCGGCGGTGACGACGTACCCGGACAGCGACGGCTTCCACGTCGAATCGGCGACGGCCCACTCCAGCGTGAGCTGTGCGCCGGCGGGCACCGCCTTGACGAAGCTGAATTCGAAACCCAGCCCCAGCGCCTCGTTGCGCTCGGAGAAGAACGTCGCGTCGAGCCCCATCATCAGCGCGACGATCTGGGTCCCGCTCGCGATCAGCGTGCCGAACGGCCCCGCGGCGGCGGCGCGATCGTCGTGGTGCAGCGGATTCATGTCGCCGGACAGCGTCGCGAAACGCCGGATCGATTCGGCATCGAAGCCGACGCGGCGGCTGACGTGCTCGCCGATCCGGAACGGCGTTTCCGGGCGCGACGTCCTGAACGCCGTCTTCGATGCGCTCTTCGCTGGGGTCGCCATGGCGTTCAGCTGCAGAGTGCGCGGCCGATGACCAGCCGCTGGATGTCGCTGGTGCCTTCGTAGATCTGGCACACGCGCACGTCGCGGTAGATGCGCTCGACCGGAAAGTCTGCGACGTAGCCGTAGCCGCCGTGGATCTGGATCGCGTCCGAGGCGACGCGCTCGGCCATTTCCGAGGCAAACAGCTTGGCCATCGAGGCTTCCTTCAGGCAGGGCAGGCCGGCGTCGCGCAGGGCGGCGGCATGCCACACCATCTGGCGCGCGACTTCGATCTGCGTCGCCATGTCGGCGAGCCGGAAGTTGACGGCCTGGTGCTCGATGATCGGCTTGCCGAATGTCTGGCGCTCGCGCGCATACGCGAGCGCGGCCTCGAGCGCCGCCCGTGCCATTCCCACCGACTGCGCGGCGATGCCGATGCGGCCGCTCTCGAGGTTCGCCAGCGCGATCCGGTAGCCGTCGCCCTCGCGTCCCAGCAGCCCGGCGGCATCGATCTCGCAGTTCTCGAGGCTGATCTGGGCGGTGTCGGAGGCGCGCTGGCCGAGCTTGTCCTCGACCCGGGCGACGACGAAGCCCGGCGTCTTCGTGTCGACGATGAACGCCGAGATGCCTTTCTTGCCCGCAGCCCCGTCGGTCACCGCGAAAACGATCGCGACGTCGGCATTCGCACCGGTCGTGATGAACTGCTTGACGCCGTTCAGCACGTAGCCCTCGCCGCGGCGCTGCGCGCGCGTGGTGATCGCCCCCGCGTCCGATCCGGTCTGCGGCTCGGTCAGGCAGAAGCAGCCCAGGCGCTCGCCGCGGGCGAGCGGGCGCAGCCAGGTCGCTTTCTGCGCGTCGCTGCCGAAGGCGTTGATCGGCCCGCAGACGACCGAGTTCTGGACGCTGACGATCGTCGACGTCGCGCCGTCGCCCGCCGCGATTTCCTCGAGCGCGACGGCGAGCGACACGTAATCGAGCCCCGCACCGCCCCAGGCCTCCGGCACGACGATGCCCAGCGCACCGAGTTCGCCCAGCTTGCGCAGCGCTTCGCGCGGGAACCTGTGCTCGCGGTCCCACGCTGCGGCGTGCGGCGCGAGCTCCTCCTGCGCAAAGGCGCGCAGCGTGTCGCGAATCTGGACCTGTACTTCCGTCAGCAGCATTGCGTCAGCCGCGCTCGGTGAGCGCGAGCTTCACCGCGATGGCCGCGAACACGCCGCCCTGCACCCAGCGCTGCACCACCATCCACAGCGGGCGCTTCGCGAGCCAGCGCGAGATCCTCGCCGCGGCGAGCACGAACAGCGCGTCGCCGACCACCGCGATGACGATCTGCGTCGCACCCAGCGCGAGCGACTGCAGGAGCACGTGGCCGTGCGCGGGAACGATGAACTGCGGAAACAGCGCCAGGTAGAACAGCGCGACCTTGGGGTTGAGGATGCTGGTCAGCAGTCCCGTCCGGTAGAGCTTCGCCGGCGGCTCCGGAACGAGCGAGCGCGGCGTGAACAGCCCCGCACCGCGCGAGCGCACCGAATCGAAGGCCAGCCACAGCAGGTAGGCGGCGCCCGCGAAGCGGACGGCATCGAACATCACCGGCACGGCGATCAGCACCGCCGAAAGGCCGAGCGATGCGGCGACGATGTGGACGACGAAGCCGCTGGTGGTTCCCGCAAGCGAGATGAGCCCGGCGCCCCTGCCCTGGCAGAGCGTGCGCGAGATCAGGTAGAGAAGGTTCGGGCCGGGCGTCAGCACCAGCAGGACGCAGGCGACGAGGAACAGCGAATAGTTGGCGAACATCTTCAGCTTTCCTTCCCCTCACCCCGACCCTCTCCCCGCGGGGCGGGGAGACGGAGCGGGATGCGGAGCATCGAGCGGGTGAGGGGCTGCGCGGACATCTTCAGCCGACGCGCTCGATCGCCAGCGCGGTCGCTTCGCCGCCGCCGATGCACAGCGTCGCGATGCCGCGCCTGCCGCCGTGCTTGCGCAGCGCACCGAGAAGCGTGACGACGATGCGCGCGCCCGAGGCGCCGATCGGATGGCCGAGCGCGCAGGCACCGCCATGGACGTTGACACGGTCGTGGGCAATGCCGTGCTCCTTCATTGCCGCCATCGTGACGACGGCGAAAGCCTCGTTGACCTCGAACAGGTCGACGTCGCGCGTCGTCCACCCGGTCTTCGCGTAGATCTTCCGGATCGCCCCCACCGGCGCGGTCGTGAACAGCGCGGGCTCCTGCGAGTGCGTCGCATGGGCCACGACGATCGCCAGCGGCTTCAGGCCGCGCGCTTCGGCGGTCGAACGGCGCATCAGCACCAGCGCGGCGGCGCCATCCGAGATCGAGCTCGAGTTCGCCGCAGTGACGGTGCCGTCCTTGCGGAACGCGGGCTTCAGCGTCGGAATCTTGTCGGGCGCGGCCTTGGCGGGCTGCTCGTCGTGGTCGACGACCACGTCGCCTTTCCTTCCGCCGACGGTGACCGGGGCGCTCTCCCAGGCGAAAGTCCCGTCGTTGTTGGCCGCCAGCGCGCGCGACAGCGACGCCAGCGCGAACTCGTCCTGCGCCTCGCGCGAGAAGCCGAAGCTCGCCGCGCAGTCCTCGGCGAAGGTCCCCATCAGCCGTCCCTTGTCGTATGCATCCTCGAGGCCGTCGAGGAACATGTGGTCATAGACAGTCTGGTGCCCCATCCGGTAGCCGGCGCGGGCCTTGGGCATCAGGTAAGGCGCATTGGTCATGCTCTCCATGCCGCCGGCGACGATGACCTCGCAGGACCCGGCGGTCAGCGCGTCGTGGGCGAGGATCGCCGCCTCCATCGCCGAGCCGCACATCTTGTTGACCGTCGTGCAGCCCGTCGACATCGGCAGTCCCGCCTTGATCGATGCCTGTCGCGCCGGCGCCTGACCCTGCCCCGCCGGCAACACGCAGCCGAAGATCGCCTTGTCGACGTCCTGCGGCTTGACGCCGGCGCGCTCGACGGCGGCCTTGATCGCGACCGCGCCGAGCTCGCTGGCGGCGAGTGGCGCGAAGACGCCCTGGAATCCGCCCATCGGCGTGCGTGCGGCGCCGACGATGACGATGGGGTCGTTCAGCATGGGAAATGTCCTTTCCTGCAACACGCGCCGTGGCGATCGACAGCGGCGG
>JAJXTF010000146.1 GCA_021784125.1 Pseudomonadota bacterium
CCTGACCTTCGCGCGGGCCATCAGCGAGTTCGCGACCGTTGCGCTGCTCGCGTACTACCCGATGACCGCGCCGATCAAGGTCTACGAATTATTCCTGCGTTTCGGCCTGGACGATGCCACCGGCGCAGCGGTGCTGTTTCTGGCGATCGTGCTGCTGCTGTTCGTCATGCTGCGCCGGTTCGCCTATGGCCGCGGCGGGAATCGCGGATTCGGCCGGTGAGCGCGCAGCCGCTGGCAGTCGAGAACGTCTCGCTCGTGCTGGGCGCCTTCGCGCTGCGCGAGGTCTCGCTTCGCGTCGAGCCCGGCGAGATCCTGGTGCTGTTGGGGTCGAACGGCGCGGGGAAGAGCGTGATCCTCGAGACGATTGCGGGATTTCACCGCCCGTCGCGGGGCCGCGTGAAGATCGGCGCTCGCGACGTGACGGCGCTGCCTCCGGAAGCGCGGCAAGTCGGCTACGTGTTCCAGAACTTCGCGCTGTTCCCGCACCTGAGCGTGGCGCAGAACGTCCGTTTCGCGATCGAGGCGCGCGCTCCGGCACGGGCGCGGCACTCCGGCGCCGAGGCGCGGATCGCGGAACTGCTCGAGCGCTTCGGCCTCACCCGGCTTGCCGGCCGCCGGCCCGCCGACTTGAGTGGCGGCGAGAAACAGCGCGTCGCCCTCGCGCGCGCGCTGGCGACGGACCCCGCGGTGTTCCTGTTCGACGAGCCGTTCTCCGCCCTCGATGCCGTGACCCGCGATGCATTGCGTGACGAGCTCGCCGGCTTCCTGCGCGAAGCCCGGGTGCCTGCGGTCTACGTCACCCACGACTACGCCGAAGCGATGGCCTTCGCCGACCGGGTCGCGGTGGTGGACGCGGGGTCCATCGTGCAGTCCGGCCCCGCCGAGGATGTGTTCACGGCGCCGAGCACCGTCCGCATCGCGCGGATGCTCGGCATCGACAACATCGTCGCCGGCGAGGTCCGGGGGCAGGTCGGCGACCACGCGATCGTCGCGCTTGGTGCATCGGAGCTGCCGGTGCCCTTGCGCGGGCGCGTCGTCGCGGTCGGGCAGCGCGTATCGGTCAGCATCCGCGCGGAGGAGCTGTCGCTGTCGCCGGGCGGGCAGGGGCCATCGGTGCAGGACGTCGCCGTTCCCGCGAAGATCCTGCGGGTCGTGCACCACGGCCCGCTGGTCCGCATCGCCTGCGATTGCGGCTTTCCGCTGACCGCCTGCGTGACGCGCGCGCAGTGCCGGCAGCTGGAGCTCGCGCCCGGACGTGCGCTGGCGGTCAGCTTTCCTGCAAATGCGCTGAACCTGCTCGTCGACTGATCGCTGAAGCTGCTCGTCGACTGATGTTTCGACGCGGCGGACCGGCATGCATCGACGCGGTCGCAGGCGCGTTCAATCGGCGATCTCGACCTCGCCCTCGATCTCGACCGGGATGTCGAACGGAAGCTCGGCGAGGCCGACGGCGCTGCGGGCGTGCGCCCCCGCCCCCGGGCCGTAGAGCGCGAGGATCAGGTCCGAGAAGCCGTTGATCACCGCGGGCTGGCGGTTGAATCCCGGAGCCGAGTTCACCATTCCGAAGACGCGGACCCAGCTGCGCACCCGATCGAGGTCACCCAGCGTCCGCGCGAGACTGCCCAGGATCGAGAGCGCGATCAGGCGCGCTGCGGCATAGCCCTGCTCGACGCCGAGCTCGCGGCCCAACTTGCCCAGCGGCAGGGCGATCGCGCCGTCGGGGCCCTGCGGGCCGTGTCCGGAGATGATCGCCCGCGTGCCGACGACGTGGACGAACCGGAACGGCAGCAGGACGCCGGGCGGGGCCTTCAGCGGCGGGGGCAGGACGAGCCCCATTGCAGCGAGTCTTTCCTCGATGTGCATCGTCGCCTTCGTGTCGGTGGGTGGGGAGCGCCGTCGTGCCCGTTCAGCGGCCGAGGGATGCGTTGGGCAGCCACAGCACGATCTGCGGGAACACCGAGACCAGGACCACGAACAGCAGGATGATGACGATGAAAGGCATCACCCCGAGCACCAGTTCCTTCAGGCGGATGTCGGGGGCGATGCCCTGGATCACGAACAGGTTGAGGCCCACCGGCGGGTGGATCAGGCCGGTCTCCATCAGGATCGTCATGTTGACGCCGAACCAGATCGGATCGATGCCGTTGGCGAGGAGCCCCGGAAGGATCACCGGCGTCACCATCAGGATGATCGCCACCGGCGGCAGGAAGAACCCGAGCAGGACGATCAGGAGGTCGATCCAGAACAGGTACTGCCACTTGGACATCTGCAGACCGACCAGCCACTGCGTCGCGTCCTGGGTGACGTGCAGGTAGCTCATCACGTAGGTGAACAGCACCGACATTGCGATGATCATCATCAGCATGCACGATTCCGCGGCGGTGCCGAGCAGGATCGGCTTGATGTCCGACCAACGCCAGCAACGATAGACGATCGCGACCATGACCAGCGTCGCCAGTGCGCCGACCCCCGCGACCTCGGACGGCGTCGCGAAGCCGCCGTAGAGCGTGACCATCACGATGACGATGATGACGAGGAACGGAAGCAGCCGGGGTAACGACTCGACGCGCTCGCGCAGGGTGAAACTCTCCTGCGGAATTAGGACGCCGGCGCTCCCGGCAGCCGCGTGTCGGCCGTCGCGCTGCGCCTTGTAGCCGACCCAGATCGCGAAGAGCAGGGCGAGCAGGACCCCCGGGACGACGCCGGCGATGAACAGCCTGCCGATCGACTGCTCGGCAACGATCCCGTACAGGATGAAGGTGATCGACGGCGGGATCAGGATGCCGAGCGTTCCACCGGCGGCGACCAGTCCGCCGGCGAGCCCGCCGGAATAGCCGCGCTTGCGCATCTCGGGAATGCCCATCGCGCCGATGGCGGCCGCGGTGGCCGTGCTCGACCCGCACATCGCGGCGAAGATCGAGCAGCCGATGATGTTGGCGATGCCGAGGCCTCCGGGCAGCCGGTAGAGCCAGCGATAGGCCGATTCGTAGAGGTCGGTGGCGGCGCGGGTCTTGCCGATCGCATCGCCCATCAGCAGGAACAGCGGGATGGCGAGCAGCGTGAAGTCGCTCATGCCGTGGTAGAGGGTTTCGGCGACGTCGGAGATGTTCGCAGCCGGCATGAAGCCGAGCATGAACGCGACCGAGACACCGCCCAGCGCGAATGCAACGGGCATGCCCGACAGCAGCAGGATCAGGGCGCAGGCGACGAAGAGGATTGCGATCTCATGGGGCGTCATGGGTCGCCGTCCTGTCGACGTGGCGGCTGGCCACCGCTTCCTCCACGATCTGCACCACGTATTCGACCGTGAGCAGCGTCATGCCGAATCCCATCATCGAATACGGTATCCACAGCGGCGGCGCCCACACCGAGTCGGTCGCCCAGCCTTCGCGCCATGCCTGGCCGGTGTATTGCCAGACCTTCAGGGCGATGAACGCGCACAGCAGGAACGAGAGCACGTCGCCGAAGAGGATGCGCCGGCGATTCCAGCGCGCCGACATCAGTGAATCGAGCACTTCGGTGCCCACGTGCGCCCGGCGCATCTGCGTGTACCCGGCGGCGAGGAACGTCGCGCCGATCAGCAGGAAGATGTTGAACTCCAGCGACCAGGTGTGCGGCGCCTTCAGGTAGTAACGCCAGACGACTTCATTGGAGATCGAGACGCACGACACCACGATCGATATGCCGGCGACGAGCCCCATCAGGGCATTGAACCGGTTGATCAGGCGCCGGAATGCGAACCACGCGGTATGCACGGCAGTCCCCCCGACGGCGAGCGATGTGCGCGGCGGGACCCGGGGTCCCGCCGCCTCCGACCTGCTTCAGCGGACGGTCACTTGACGGCGTTCGCCATCTCGATCAGGTGCCTGCCGTCCTTGACGCTGTCGCCGAAGCTCTTCCATGCGCTCTGTTCGGCGAGGTTCTTCCAGACCTCGAACTGCTGTGCGTTCATGTCGTGGACCTGGGCGCCGGCCTTGGCGAAGACCTCGGCTGCCCTCTGGTCGTCGGCCTTGCAGGCCTCGAGGGCGTAGCTCTGCAGCGAGTGCCCGACCTCGACGACGATCTTCTGCTGCTCGGGGCTGAGCTTCGCCCAGGTCGCCTTGGACATCAGCAGCGGTTCGAACATGTACCAGAAGGTGTGGTCGCGCGCCGTCGTCACGTGCTTGGCGACCTCCGGCAGGCGGAAACTCATCAGCGATGCGCTCGAGGTCCACAGCGCATCGACGACGCCGGACTGCATCGCGTTGTAGGTTTCGTTCGAGGGGAACGTCGCGATCGAGCCGCCGGCCGCCTGGAGCATGAGCTCGATCTCCTTGCCCGCGCCGCGGGTCTTCAGCCCCTTGACGTCGGCGGGCAGAAGGATCGCCTTGTCGCGCGACGCAACGCCGCCCGCCTGCCAGATCCAGGTGATGATCTTGACGCCGTGCTCGTCGAGATACTGTTCGAGCCAGTTTCCGATCGGCGCGCCCTGCCAGGCGTAGGCCTGCTCGTAGTTCCGGATCAGCGCGGGCATCAGCGTCAGGTTGGTCGCGGGCAGCTTGCCACCCGAATAGGCGAGCGGATAGACCGCCATGTCGAGCGCTCCGTTCGACATCGCGTCGAACTGTTGCGTGGCCTTGTAGAGCGACGAGCCCGGATAGATCTGGAAAGTGATCTGGCCGTTGGTGCGCTTCTCGACCTCCTTGGCGAACCTCTGGGCGACCTGGTCGCGGAAGTCGGTGTTGGCGGGGAACTGATGGGAAATCTTGAGCACCAGCGGTGCGGCGGCAGCCGGTGGAATTGCCGGCGACGCGGCCAGCATCGACAGGACCACGACAGCGGAAAGCCTCGCCCATAGCGACTTCATCTTGAATCCTCCCTGGTCGAATAGTTTTGGTTCGCGCGCGGGCGCTTGCACCCGCGCGGCGAAACCCGAGTTTACGCGATCGGGCGGCAGGGCGCCGCGGGGTTCAGGACCGCGAGGGGACGCCGTCGAAGAATTCGACGACCCCGGTTTCGAGTGCATATTCGGCGCCAACGACCATCAGGCCATTGTCCTGGATCAGCTGCTCGAGAATCGCCGAGCCGTGGCGCAGGTGGTTGGCCGAGGCGCGGATGTTGGCGCGGACGGCCTGCTGGACGAGTGCGACCGGATCGTGCCGCAGCTCGGTCGCGAGCAGCGTCTCGACCGATGGCCGGACGCGATCGACGATCGAGCGCAGGTTGTGCGACCGGTTCTCGGTGGCTTGCTGCAGTTCCTCGAGGGTCGCCAGGATGGCGCCGCACTGCGAGTGTCCCAGGACGACGACCAGCCGCGTGTCGTAGCGCGCCGCGGCGAACTCGACGCTCCCCACCTGCGACGCGGCGACGACGTTGCCGGCAACACGGATGACGAACAGATCGCCGAGTCCCTGGTCGAAGACGATCTCGGCGGGCACGCGTGAATCCGAGCAACCGAGGATGATCGCGAAGGGCTCCTGGCCCGCCACGAGCTCGTCGCGGCGCTCGGGGCTCGTGGGCCGGTCGCGGCTGCGGGTTCCCGCTGCGAATCGGCGATTGCCCTCGATCAGGCGGTTCAGTGCTTCGTGGGCTGGGATCATTGGCAATTCATCATCGCTTCGATGCCCGATTATACGCAAGCCCGTCAACGCGACGGGGTGGACCGCGGCCCGCTTTCTGCGCGCAGCAGCGCCTCGAGCTCATCGGGCGGCACCGGACGGCCGATCAGGTAGCCTTGCATCTCGTCGCACTTCAGCAGGCGCAGCATCTCCGCCTGCCGCTCGGCGTCGACACCCTCGGCCACGACCCTGAGTCCGAGGGAGCGCGCGAGCGAGATGATCGTCGACACCAGCAGCATCGTGTTGGCATCCTCCAGCATCGCGCTGATGAAGGAACGGTCGATCTTGAGCGTCTGCACCGGGAGCTTCGCGAGGTAGCTCAGCGACGAGTAACCGGTCCCGAAGTCGTCGATGGCGATGCCGACGCCCATCGCGCGGATCGCGGCGAGCTTGTTGATGTTTTCCCCGACGTCCTCCATGATTAGGCTCTCGGTGATCTCGAGGTCGATCGCGCAGGCATCGGTCCCGTGCAGCACGGCGGCGTGCACGGTGGAGACGAAATCGGCCTTGCGCAGCTGGATCGGCGATACGTTGACGGCGATCCGCGGCGCATCCAGGCCGTCCTCGCGCCAGCGGCGGTGGTCGAGCGCGGCCCGGCGCAGCGCCCATTCGCCCGCCTCCAGGATCATCCCTGTCTCCTCCATCAGCGGGATGAACTGCGCCGGAGGCACCAGCCCGAGTTCCGGGCTCTGCCAGCGCATCAGCGCTTCGACACCGCAGATCCGGCGCGTCTGGACGTCGACCTTGGTCTGGTAGTGGAGCACGAACTCGTCGCGCTCCAGGGCGAGCCGCAGCTTGTTCTCCAGCGACAGCTTCTCGGCGGCGCTCTCGGTCATGTGCCGCTGGTAGAACAGCTGCCTCTCGCCCAGTGTCTTGGCCTTCTTCATCGCGGCTTCGGCATTGCGCTGCAGCGTCTCGGCATCGGCGCCATCGTCGGGTGACAGCGCGATGCCGGCGCGCACGGAGACCCGCAACGAGTGGCCGCCCCCGATCTCGAAGCCCTCGCTGAAGCAGCTGCGCAACTGCTCGTCGATCGCGCGCGCCAGCACCTCGCGGGGTCCGATGGCCGGAAGCGCGATCGCGAAGTGATCGGCGCTGAAGCGGGCGACGCGGCTGCTGTCCCCGGCGCAGTGCAGCAGGCGCCGCGCGACCTGTTTCAGCAGCTCGTCGCCCGCCTGGCGTCCCAGCGAATCGTTGACGGCCTTGAAGCGTTCGATGTCGAGCAGCACCAGCGCGAGCCGCGCGTGCTCGGGGCCTGCATCGCGGAGGCGCTGGGTCAGCCGTTCGCCGAACAGCGTGCGGTTCGGCAGACCGGTCAGCACGTCGTAGTAGGCGACGTAATCGAGGCGCTCGGATTTCTCGATGTGGTCGAGCGCGAAGGCGATGTCGCCGGCGAGCTCGAGCAGCAGCTTCATCTCGGCGTCGTCGAAGAAGCCGACCTCCCGCGAATACAGCGCGATCACGCCGACCGCTTCGTCACCGCTGCGCAGCGGGATGACGCAGACCGAGCGGATGCCCCGTTCCCGGAACTCCCGCTTGGTGACGATCTGCGGATCGTTCTGTGCGTCGTTCGAGATCACCGGCTGCATCCGGGCGATCGCACGCCGCACGAGCCCGGGACCTTCCGCACCGAGCTCGGTCATCGCCACTGGCGCGGTGTCGAAGAAATCGCGGACGTCCCCGTCCCAAGCCACTGGCTTGATCCGCATCGCCGCGCGGTCGACGAGGCCGATCCAGGCCATCGGGAGGAGACCGGCTTCGACGGCGATACGGCAGGCTTCGCGGAACAGTTCGTTGCGGTCGCGCACGCGCACGATCAGCGCGTTGGTCTGACTGAGCACCGCATAGATGCGGTTGAGGTTCTTGATGTGGAGTTCGGCAAGCTTTCGGTCGGTGATGTCCTGCGCGGTACCGACGATCCGGTAGACGCTGCCCGAGCCGTCGCGCACGGGGAATGCGCGATCGCGTATCCAGCGCAGGCTGCCGTCGGGCCGCAGGATCCGGTACTCCTCGTCGTACCCGCTTACCGCCTGCTGCTCGAGGCCGAGCTTCGCCATGCGGTCGCGATCGTCGGGGTGGATGGCCTCGAACCACTGCTGCGGGTGCAGGTAGAGATCGGTCACGCTGCGCTGCCAGATGTCGGCGTATGCCGGGCTCACGTAGAGCAGGGTGTCCTTCACCGGATCGGTCACCCAGAACACCTCGCTGATGTTCTCCGCGATCTGCCGCAGCCGCTCGTCGCTCTCGTGCTGGCCGCGTTCCGACTCGCGGCGGCGCGCCTCGGCGCGCAGCGATTCGATGCCGTAGGTGAGATCGCTGGCCAGCTCGACCAGCAGCCTGACCTCGTCGTCGTTGAACCGGGCGGGGTCGGTCGAATAGATGCAGAGCGCACCAAACGCCGGCTGCTCGCTCCCCAGCGGAAGCGAAATGCCGCTGCGAATGCCGAACTGGCCGGCCCTGGCGCG
>JAJXTF010000147.1 GCA_021784125.1 Pseudomonadota bacterium
CGGCGGCGATGCTCTACGGCTGGGGCGTGCTGCATCCTCCTCCGCGCCCGCTGACGCAGGAAGACGTCGACCAGGCAGTGCAGGACACCCTGCGGACCAAGACGCTGCCCTCGCAGGCAGCGCGCGCATACGATGCGGTCCGCGATTCGGTCGTCCGCGTCCGCGAATTCGCGAGCACGCCGGGCGAAGGCGACATCGAGGCGGGTGTCGGCAGTGGCGTGGTCATCGTCAACGACGGAACCATCCTCACCAACCTGCACGTCGTCGCGGGCGCCAAGCGCATCGGCGTCGTGTTCGCGGACGGCAGCGAATCCGAGGCGAGCGTCGTCGGCACGCAGCCGGAGAACGATCTGGCGGTGATCAAAACGAAGACGGTGCCCGACGACCTGCCGGCGGCGACGCTGCGCTCGACCGCCGACTTGGGCGCCGGCGACGAGGTGATCGCCGTCGGCTTCCCCTTCGGCATCGGGCCGTCGGTGACATCGGGGGTCATCTCGGGAATGAGGCGTCAATACCGGTCGCCCGAAGGTAAGCGCTTGCTTACCAACCTGATCCAGTTCGATGCCGCCGCCAATCCCGGCAACTCGGGCGGGCCGCTGGTGACCATGGACGGTGCCGTCGTCGGCATCGTCACCGGCATCCTGAATCCGACCAGCCAGCGCGTGTTCGTCGGCATCGGATTCGCCGTCCCCATCGAGAACGCGACGGCCGCCATCGGCATGTCGCCGTTCTGAGTCCGGCCTGGACCGCCAGGGCCGCCATCCCCCGCACTCGCGCAAGGACCCCATGGACCCCCGAGCCAGCGCCGCCCCGCCGATCGCCTCGCTGATGGAACGCATCCTCTACGAGGTGAAGAAAGTGGTCGTCGGCCAGGACCATTTCCTCGAACGCGTGCTGGTCGCGATGCTGGCGCGGGGACACCTGCTGGTCGAAGGGGTCCCCGGGCTCGCCAAGACGCTGACGGTCAAGACCCTCGCGCGCGTGATCCACGGGACATTCCGCAGGATCCAGTTCACGCCCGACCTGGTACCTGCCGATCTCGTGGGCACCCGCATCTACAACCAGAAGACCGGCGAGTTCGCGACCTCGCTCGGACCGGTGTTCACCCACCTGCTGCTCGCCGACGAAATCAATCGCGCGCCGGCCAAGGTGCAGAGCGCCCTGCTCGAAGTCATGCAGGAATGCCAGGTGACGATCGCTGGCGAGACGCACCGCGTGCCCGAGCCATTCCTCGTGATGGCGACGCAGAACCCGATCGAGACCGAGGGCACCTATCCGCTGCCCGAGGCGCAAGTCGACCGGTTCATGATGAAGGTGCTGGTCGGCTACCCGAGCGAGGAGGAGGAATTCGTCATCGTCGAACGCGTCACCGGCGCGGCGGCCGACGTCGCCACCGTCGCGACGACCGAGGAGCTGGGCGAGCTGCAGCGGCAATGCCGTACCGGTTATGTCGACCCCTCGCTCGTCCAGTACGCGGTGCGGCTCACAGGCGCGACGCGCGATCCCTCGCGCCATGGCGTAACCGACGCATCGAAGTACATCACCTTCGGCGCAAGCCCGCGCGCATCGATCCACCTTATCGAGGCGGCGCGCGCGCTGGCGTTCCTGCGCGGACGCAGCTACGCGCTGCCCGAGGACGTGAAGGACGTCGCCCCCGACGTGCTGCGCCACCGGCTCGTGCTGTCCTACGAGGCGCTCGCCGACGGCGTGACCGCCGACGATCTGGTGCGCAAGGTGATGCAGCGCGTGGCCGCCCCCGACAAGCCCCTCGACACCCATGTCCGGATCGCCGCGCAATCCTGAGCGCGTGCTGCGCGAGCTCGAGTGGACGGTGATCCGCCGTCTGGACGGCCTGCTGCATGGCGATTACCGGACGCTGTTCCGCGGCTTCGGGCTCGACCTCGCCGACCTGCGCGAATACCAGTACCACGACGACGTCCGCCACATCGACTGGAACGTGACGGCACGCCTGGCCACGCCCTACGTCCGGCAGTACCACGAGGATCGCGACGCCACGGCGTGGTTCCTGCTCGACCTCAGTCCGTCGCTCGACTTCGGTTCGCGCGAGATTCGCAAGGCGCAACTGTCCTTCGACTTCGTCGCAGTGCTTGCGCGCGTGCTGACACGCCACGGGAATCGCGTCGGCGCGGCGTTCTACGGCGAGACGATGGACGCGGTGATCCCCGCGGGCGGCGGACGCCGCCACGTGCTGCACATCCTGCAGCGGATGCTCGACCGGCCGCCGCCCACCCGTGCGCGCGGCACCGACCTGCGCGAATTCCTGGACGCCGGAGCGCGCCTGATCCCGCGCCGCTCGCTCGTCTTCGTCGTGTCGGATTTCATCAGCGTGCGCGGCTACGCCGACGCGCTGGCCCGGCTCGCGCAGCGGCACGAGGTGATCGCCGTGCGCGTCCACGATCCGCTGGAATCGATGCTTCCCGACCTGGGGCTGCTGACCATCCAGGACGCCGAGACCGGCGAGCAGGTCTTCGTCGACACCCACGACCGCGCATTCCGCAAGCGCTTCGAGCAGGCGGCGCAGCGGCGCGAGGCCGCGCTGCGGCGCGCATTCGTCGACGCGGGCGTCGATGCGCTCGAGCTTTCCACCGACGCCGATCTCGCCGACGCGATCCTGCGCTTCGCCGGCATGCGCAAGCTGCGCAACCGGATGACCGCAGGCGCGGTGCTGCCGCGCGCCGGGGGATTACGCACCGAAGGGCCGCCTGCCGGACAGCCGCGCAGCCAAGGTCCAGCGACCAGAGGGCCTCGTGATGAGATTCCTGTGGCCTGACCTCCTGTGGCTGCTGCTGCTCGTGCCGGCGCTCGTCGGCGCGTACCTGTGGCTGCTGCGGCGAAAGAAGAAGGCCGCGCTGCGCTATGCGAGCCTCGCGCTGGTCCGCGAGGCGATGACGCCGGGCGGACGCTTTAGGCGCCACGTCCCGCCGCTGCTGTTCCTGGTCGCCGTGACGCTGCTTCTGATCGCCATTGCACGGCCCGCCGCCGTGGTCACCCTGCCCACCGATCACGAGACGATCGTGCTCGCCATCGACGTCTCGGGCAGCATGCGCGCCAACGACATCAAGCCGACGCGGCTGGAGGCCGCCCAGGCGGCGGCACGGGCGTTCATCAACGAGCAGCCGCGCAACGTCGACATCGGCATCGTGTCCTTCGCCGGAACCGCGGCAGTGATCCAGGCACCCACGCAGAACCGCGACGACCTGCTCGCCGCGATCGACCGGCTGCAACTGCAACGCGCCACGGCAGTCGGCAGCGGCCTGCTGGTCGCGCTGAAGCTGATCGTTCCCGACGTCGAGTTCGATCTCAGGTTCTCGGACCCCCGCGCCACCGGTCGCGACGAGCGGCGTGACCTGCCGCTTTCGGGAAAGGGTGCGCCCACGAGGACGATTCCCAGGCCGGCGGTCCCGGGGTCGAATGCGTCCGCGGCGATCATCCTGCTGACCGACGGCCAGACGACGACCGGTCCCGACCCCGTCGAAGCGGCGCGCATCGCCGCCGACAACGGCGTGCGCGTCTACACGGTGGGGCTCGGCACGGCGGAAGGCGCGGTCATCGGCTGGGAGGGCTGGTCGATGCGCGTGCGTATCGACGAGGAGACGCTGAAAATGATCTCGGGCATCACGCGCGGCGAGTATTACCGGGCCGGCACCGCCGAGGACCTCGAGAAGGTCTACCGCGGGATGAATGCGCGCGTGGTCCTGCAGCGCAAGGAAACCGAGGTCACCGCGCTGTTCGCCGCGGCTGCGGCCGTCTTCGCGGTTGCCGCGGCAGGACTCTCGCTCGCCTGGTTCAGCCGCGTCCTGTAGGCGGGGTCCCGGGGCGACGCGGCCAATTGGCACCGAATTCACGACTGGAATCTGCGGCGCCCTCGAAGCGCCCCGTCCAGAGCAGACCTTCGGATCCCCCTGACTCGATCTGCGGCCGGGGACGGAGACGGGACCCGGGGACGCAGTCGCCCTCAAGCGAGGACCTCGGCCCGCACACCTCATCCCGATCTATTTTTTCTGCTGCGCCGCCCACTTGCGGAGCGCGTCAAGGGTATTTTCGACGTGCTTCTCAGGGTTGAGCGACGTGTACTCGTAGACGATACGTCCGCCGGGCGCGATGACGTAGGAGACCCGGTTCGCGTACCTGGGGTCGATCGCCAGAATCGCGTCGTAGGACTTCATGATGCGTTGGTTCTCGTCCGCGGCGACCGCGAACTTGCTGCGACATTCGCTGACCGAGAATTTTTTCAAGGTGTCGATATCGTCGTGCGAAACGCCAATGACCGTGGCGCCGAGAGCGCGATACGCGTCCACCGCGTCCGCGAAATCGTGCGCCTCGATCGTGCACCCCGTCGTGAACGCCGCCGGATAGAAGTAAAGGACGACCGGGCCCTTCTTCAGCGCTTCGGCGAGCGAAAATGTGAACACCTCTCCGCCGAGCGACGCTTGTGCCTTGAAGTCGGGCGCGGGCGCGCCCGGTTTCAGCACCGCAAGTGCGGGTCCGGCAAGGAGGGAGGTGACGAGCACCAGAAAGGCGATACGCTTCATCATCGCTCGACCCTCGTGAAAAGGCAGGCGGACCGCTCGCCTGGCGATCCGGCGCGCAGCAACGCTCCGGCGAGACCAGAATAGCAGGGCGGTGTCCTTCACGAAACCGGCATGGGGTGCCGGGATCGCGTTTCGCACATCGAATCCGAATCGGGGGGATGTGTGGCCGGGACCCCCATTGGCGCGATGCGGTTCCCCGCCGCCTTTCGACAACTCGGAGGCATCCCGATGATCTACGTGCTCTACTACTGGCCCGGCATCCAGGGGCGCGGCGAATTCGTGCGTCTCGCGCTCGAAGACGCGGATGCGAAGTACGTCGATACCGCGCTCCTCCCGGAGGGCGAAGGCGGCGGCGTCGCGGCGCTGGAGCGATTCCTCGAGGGCGATAACGTCGAGTGCCCTCCTTTTGCCCCGCCGTTTCTGAAGGCTGGTCGGCGGTTGATCGGACAGACGGCGAATATCCTTCTGTTCCTCGGCGATCGCCTGGACCTTGCCCCGCGCGATGCGGCGAGCAGGCTGTGGACGCATCAACTGCAGCTGACCCTAGGCGACTTCATCACGGAGATCCACGATACGCATCATCCAATCGGCGGCGGCCTTTACTACGCCGAGCAGAAGGCGGAAGCGAAGCGCCGCTCGAAGGACTTTCTGGCCAACCGCCTGCCCAAGTTCCTCGGCTATTTCGAGCGCATCCTGCAACGCAATCCGGTCGGCGGCCCGGGGATGGTCGGTGCAGGGATCACGTATGTCGATTTGTCGATGGCGCAGGTCGTCGCCGGATTGCGCTACGCGTTTCCCCGGGCGAGCCGCAAGGCGCTGCGCGCATGCCCGCGCCTGCGCACGCTGCACGACGAGGTCTTCGCCCGCCCGCGCATCAGGGAGTACGTGAGGTCCGGACGCCGGCTCCCGTTCAACAACGACGATGTGTTCCGCCATTATCCCGAACTCGATGGATGATGCCGACGGCGTGAGGCCGTTTCCAGGCCGCCTTCGCACGCGATCACGGTTCCCTGCAGCATCGCGCCGACTCGCAGGCCGTCAAAAGAAAAAGGGCGGAGCGACGGGCCCGCGGCGCCGGAGGAAACGCCGCGGGCCCACCTTCCGCCCACCTGCAACCGGCTCGCGCCGGATCTTTCAGTCCTCTCCGCCGCCGCCCGACGACCCTGCAAATAACGGCAGGCTGCGCACGCGGATGCCGGTGAGCCGCGCGTAGGCGTTCGCCAGCGCCGGTGCGAACGGCGGAACGCCGGGTTCGCCGATGCCGCTGGGCGGATTCGTGCTCTGGATGATCTGCACGGTGATCTGCGGCATGTCGTTGATGCGCATCATCCGGTAGCGGTCGAAGTTGAGCTGCGCGGCCTTGCCGCCCGCGAAGGTCATCTGCCCCCACAGCGCCGCGTTCATTGCGTGGACGATGCCGCCCTGCATCTGCGCCTCGACCGAGTCCGGATTGATCACGGTGCCGCAATCGACGACGCAGGCAACGCGGTTGACCTTCAGCGAACCGCTCGACGGCTGCGAGACGTCGACGACCTGCGCGACCCAGGTGCCGAAGGACTCGGCGATCGCCACACCCCAGGCATGCCCCGCAGGCAGCGAGTTGCGCCACGACGCGCTCAGGATGTCGGCCGCCCACAGCACGGCGCGGGCGCGGTCGTCGGTCATGTTGTCGTAGCGGAACTGGAAAGGATCGGCACCCGCCGCGCGCGCCAGCTCGTCGATCATGCTCTCGACGGCGAAGGCGTTGATCGACGATCCGACCGAGCGCCAGAAACCGACCGGAATGCCCGCGGGCAGCGGCACCCACTCGACGAGACGCGTGCCGAGGTCGTAGGGAAGGTTGGTCGACCCTTCGGAGGCCTGCGAATCGACGGCACCCGGCGGCAGCCATCCGCGCTGGCCGAGAATGGCCTGCGAGACGTTGCGGTAGGACCACGCGCTGATCCGGCCGGAGGCGAGCTTCGCCTTGACGTTCACCAATGCGAACGGGCGGTACTGGTCGTGCGCGAAATCCTCCTCGCGGCGCCAGGTGAGCTTGACCGGCTTCTTGACGGCCATCGCCACCTGCACCGCCTGGCTCACGTAGTCCTGCTCGATCTTGCGGCCCAGCCCGCCGCCGAGGAGCGTCGTGTGCACGGTGATCTTCGCGGGCGCAAGGCCCGTCAGCCCCGCCGCGGTGGCTTGCGTCCAGGCGGCAGCCTGCGTCGGCGCCCAGATCTCGCAGCTCTGCGCAACGCCGGTCGACGACCAGACGATGTTGACCGCGCAGTTCACGACCTCCATCGTCGCGTGCGCGAGATAGGGCAGCGTGTAGGTCGCGTCGACCGTCGGCGTCCCCAGCGCGGCCTTGACCGCAGGCCCGATCGCCGACGCGTAGGCTGCGGGGGTCGTGCCTGCCGGCGGCACCGGCTCGGCGCACAGCCCCTGGCCGCTCGCCATCAGCGACTGCGCCTGCGCGAGAATCGCCGCGCTGTCGACGCCCGCGGTCGATGCGGGCGCCTTCCAGCTCACGGACAATCCGTTGGCAAGCTTGAACGCCAGCCAGGTGTTGGTCGCGACGACCGCCACCGCATTGACCGAACCGGCGGTGACCGCGCCGCGGGTGTCCGAGGCCTTGCAGGGAACGACCGCGATCGCGCCCGACGGCTTGGCCGGGGTGCTCGCAAGCGTGCCGCCGATGACGGGGCAATGCTTGATCGCCGCGAACACCATGCCGGGCATCCAGGTGTCGATGCCGTACTTGGCGCTACCGTCGACCTTGGACGGAATGTCGACGCGGGGCACCGGCTGGCCGATAAGGCGGAACCGGCCAGGATCGGTGAGGCGCAGATCCGCGGGAACCGCCTGCGAGGCGGCGAGCGTGGCCAGCGCGGCGTACGGCCAGGTCGTCACCGCCCGCGAGGCGGGGTTCGTGTACACGACCGTTGCGCTCCTCGCCGCGTAGTTGTCGCGGTGGGTGTCGCCGGTCTTGGTCATCGCCGCGACGATCAGCAGCTCGCGTGCGGCCGCGGCGGCGCTGCGCAGCGTGTCGTAGCGGCGGCTGACGGCGCTGCTGCCGCCGGTCAGGTAGGACACGATCGGATCGACACCGGCCTGCTTCACGGTGACCTGGTTCCAGTCGACCATCAGCTCTTCGGCGAGGATCTGGGCGAGCCCGCTCATCGCGCCCTGCCCCATCTCCGAGCCGCCGAACCACAGAACGATCGACCCGTCGGTGCCCACGTGCACGTAGGCGTTGGCAAGCTGCTGCGCGGTCGGCGGCGTCGCCGCCTGGACGGCGGCGCTGCGGCCGACCAGCGGCATCGCGAACGCGACGACCAGGCCCTTGGCGCCGAGGGTCAGGAACCCGCGGCGGCCCATCGGGGTGGCGCGCACGCCCGCGAGAATCTCGTTTGGCAATGTCATGACGTCTCTCCGGCTCACAGACCCTGGACCGCGTCCTTGATCCGCGAATAGGTTCCGCAGACGCAGACATTGTTCATCTCGGAAAGGATTTCCTTGCCGTG
>JAJXTF010000148.1 GCA_021784125.1 Pseudomonadota bacterium
GCTCCTGACGCTGATGGGTCTTACGCGGCTTTGGCGCGGGCGGCTCGTCCTGAAGGGCCAAGACATCACGCAGGTACCGACTTTCCGGCGCGCACGCGCCGGACTGGGCTGGGCTCCGCAGGAGCGGCTGATGTTTCCCTCGCTTACGGTCGAGGAGCATCTGAAGGCGGTGGCGCGCCCGGGACCATGGGATCTGGCGCGGACCTACCGGATGTTCCCCGCGCTGGACGAGCGCAAGCGGCACCGCGGCAATCAGTTGTCCGGGGGCGAGCGGCAGATGCTGGCCATCGCGCGCGCGCTCATGACCAATCCGAGCCTGCTGCTGCTCGATGAGCCGATGGAAGGGCTCGCACCCGTGATTGTCGAGGGGGTCATCAGGGTCATCGACCACCTGGTTCGCTCCGGCGATCTGGGCGTGATTATCGTCGAGCAGCACGCCCGGCTCGCGCTGTCGTTGACGCAGGACGCGATCGTGCTGAACCGCGGCCGCGTCACCCATCGCGGCGCCAGCGCCTCGCTGCTGGAGGATGCGGCGATACTCGAACGACTGCTGGCGGTCACCTGAGATCGAGCAACAGGAAGCAGCGGATGCTGACCACCGAACGAATCGGCCGCGTCGTCGTGGCCACGCTCTCGCGGCCGCCCGTCAACGCGCTCGACGACGCGTTGATCGCGCAACTCGACGCCGTGCTCGACGAAGCCGGCGCCGACGAGCAGGTTGCGGTGCTGCATATCCGCAGCGACCAGAAGGCCTTTTGCGCTGGCGCCGATCTGGCACTGATGCGCTCGTGCTTTGCGACACCGGAAGGCCCCGAGGCGATGGTCGATCTGGTTCGTCGCATGCAGCGCGTCTTTGCGCGCCTCGAGACCGCTCCGCTCGTCACGCTGGCCGAGATTGGGGGCGCGGCCATTGGCGGCGGGCTGGAGCTGGCGCTGGCTTGCGACTTGCGGGTCGCCGCCGCAGAGGCCACGCTCGGCTTGACCGAAGTTGCGCTGGGGCTCTTGCCGGCGGCCGGGGGCACGCAACGTCTGACGCGCCTCGCCGGCCGCGGCGTCGCAAAGCGCCTGATCCTCGGCGCCGAGCTCTGCAACGGCAGCGAGGCCGAGCGCCTGGGTATCGTCCAGTGGGCGCGGCCGCGCGCGCAACTCGCCGACTGGACCCGCGAGCTCGCCTGCCGCCTCGCCGGCATGCCCAAGGCGGCGTTGACTGAGGACAAACGCTGCCTCGCCGACGCAGGCGAGCCATCCCGAGACGGCTACGCGGCCGAGCTCGTCGCAACCCGCATCCTCTACGACCATCCCGAGACACGACGCAGGGTCGCCGCATTTCTCGACCGGAGTACAACGCAACCGCGCGCCAAGGAGCAGTCATGAGCTTCGTAGACAAGACCGCCGTCGTCACCGGCGCTGCCTCCGGCATCGGCCACGCCACTGCCCTTGCGCTGGCTGCAGAGGGAGCGCGCGTCCTGCTCGCCGACATCAATGCGGATGCCGGCGAGGCTGCCGCCGCCGCCATCCGGGGCACGGGTCAGAAGGCCGAGTTCCTTCACGTCGACATGACGCGGGAGGACTCCATCGTCGCCTTCGCCGCGGCCGCTCAAGCTCGCGCCGGCGCCGTCGACATCCTGATCAACGGCGCGGGGTGGGGGCGCACCCTGCCGTTCCTCGAGGGTCCTCCCGACCTGTGGGAGCGGCTCATCGCACTGAACTTCGTGGGACCGATGAGGCTCGTCAAGGCGTTGCTGCCCAGGATGCTGGAACGCGGCAGCGGCAAGATCGTCAACATCGCGAGCGATGCCGGTCGGGTCGGGAGTCTGGGCGAAACGGTGTATTCCGGGGCCAAGGGCGGCCTCATCGCGTTCACCAAGTCGCTGGCGCGCGAAACTGCCCGTTACAACGTGAACGTGAACTGCGTCTGCCCCGGGCCTACCGAGACGCCGCTCCTCGCGGCGGTGCCGGAGAAGCACCTCGAGGCATTCAAGAAGGCGATCCCCTTCCGCCGTTTCGGCAAACCCTCCGAGATCGCCGATGCGGTGGTGTTCTTCGCGAGCGACCGCGCAAGTTACATCACCGGGCAGGTGCTGAGCGTCAGTGGCGGATTGACGATGGTCGGCTGATCGCCCGGCATCTCTGGAAGGAACGAAATCATGATGAAACGCATCGAGCTCGCAGGCTACAAGTCCCGGCATTTCGACTACTCGGTTTCGGGCAAGGTCGCCACGATTACGCTCAATCGGCCGGAGCGCAAGAACCCGCTCACTCTGGAATCGTACGGCGAGCTGCGGGACCTGTTCCGCGAAATGACCTACGCGACCGACGTCAAGGCAATCGTGTTCACCGGCGAAGGCGGAAACTTCTGCTCCGGCGGAGACGTGCACGACATCATCGGCAAGCTGGTGAATATGGACATGCCGGAGCTGCTGGCGTTCACGCGCATGACCGGTGACCTGGTCAAGGCGATGCGCGGCTGTCCGCAGCCGATCATCGCGGCGATCGACGGTGTCTGCACCGGGGCCGGCGCGTTGATCGCCTGCGCGTCCGACATCCGATACGCCACCGCTCGCAGCAAACTCGCCTTCCTGTTCGTCCGCGTGGGCCTGGCCGCCGCCGACATGGGCGCGTGCACGCTGCTGCCACGCCTGATCGGACTGTCGCGCGCTGCTGATCTGCTCTACACCGGCCGCGTCGTCGGCGGCGAGGAGGCCGAGCGCTTCGGCTTCCACCACCGGCTCGTCGAGCCGGAGAAGCTGCTCGAGGAAGCGACCGCAATGGCGGCGAGCCTGGCCGATGGTCCGACCTTCGGCCACGCGATGACCAAGACCATGTTGTGGCAGGAATGGAGCTCGGGCCTCGGCGAGTGCATCGAGGCCGAGGCCCAGGCCCAGGCCATCTGCATGCAGACTCGAGATTTCGAGCGCGCGTACCACGCGTTCGTGGCGAAGCAGAGGCCGGTGTTCGAAGGTAACTGATGGCCGACCAAGTCTTCCTCGCGTGGCCGTTCTTCGACGACGCCCATCGCGATCAGGCGCGCGAATTCGAGCGCTGGACGGCAGAGGCCCTTCCGCCACTGCTCGTCGGCGCCGACGCGAGCTCGGACGCCGTCTATGCCTGCGTCGGACGGCTGGCGGCCGAGCTCGGCAAGGCGGGGTTGCTGCGCTACTGCATTCCAGCCGCGTACGGTGGCATCCGCGACGAGCTCGACGTGCGCAGCCTGTGCCTGGCCCGCGAAATCCTGGGGCGTGCGTCGGGCCTTGCCGACTTCGCTTTCGCCATGCAGGGCCTGGGGAGCGCCCCGATCACGCTGTTCGGCCGCGATGAGCAGAAGCGCCTCTTTCTTCCGGGGATGGCCGCCGGCAGTGTCATCGGCGCCTTCGCGTTGTCGGAACCGGACGCGGGCTCGGATGTCGGCGCCATCGCCACCACGGCGACGCACGACGGCGATTTCTGGCGCCTCGATGGCGTCAAGACCTGGATCTCCAACGCGGGGCTCGCGCATTGCTACGTCATCTTCGCACGGACGGGGGAGGGGCCGGGAACCCGGGGACTGTCTGCTTTCGTCGTCGATGCCGACGCACCCGGGCTGGATGCCTCCGAGCGCATCGACGTCATCGCGCCCCATCCGCTGGGCACGTTGCGGCTCACCGGCTGCCGTGTTCCCTCCGAGCGGATGCTTGGCCGGCGCGGCGAAGGCTTCAAGATCGCGATGGCCACGCTCGATGCATTCCGCTCCACCGTCGGCGCCGCGGCGCTGGGTCTCGCTCGCCGGGCGCTTGACGAAGCGACGACACGCGCGCTGGAACGGCAGATGTTCGGCCGGGCGCTGGCCGAGTTCCAGTTGACCCAGGCCAGGTTCGGCGACATGGCGATTGCCATTGACGCTTCGGCCCTGCTCATTTATCGGGCGGCCTGGAGCAAGGATGTGCTGGGTTCACGTGTAACCCGGGAGGCCTCGATGGCGAAGCTTTTCGCCACGGAGTCGGCGCAGGGGGTGATCGACGCGGCGGTGCAGATCTTCGGGGGCCTCGGCGTGGTGCGGGGAATGGCCGTCGAGCGCCTCTATCGCGAAATCCGGGCGCTGCGCATTTATGAAGGGGCGAGCGAGGTGCTGCAGCTCGTCATCGGGTCGAAAGTGCTGGACGCCGCGGCAGCGCAGCGCGGCGTTGGGCGATGAGCGGCCCGGCGAAGGCTGATCCCGGGCCGGCGGATTGCAGCCATGGCGTCCAAGCCACGCGCTGGGTCGATGCGGACGGCGTGCACATCGACGTGCGGGGACTCGCCGCGCCGGCGCCACTGGTCGCCATCCTCGCGCTGGTCGCCACGATCGGCGACGCGACAGCGGTGATCGTCCATCATGAGCGAGATCCGAAGATTCTGTATCCGGAGCTTGCGGAAATCGGCTGGAAGGCCGAGCGCATCGACGCGCCGCCGGGCGAAGTGCGCCTGAAGCTGACCGCTGTCGCCGCGGAGAGCTGACCTCCCGTGGGTGGTACGACACCGTGGCGGATTCGATGAAGCTCGCTGCCGGCGCATTTCTTGCCGGAGCGACGAGCCGCCTGCTGCCGGCATCGATTCCGTTCCGCTACTTCGGCGCCGCGGTCGCCTACCACCTGCTCGCCTGGATTGCGCTGCTGCCGGATGCCGGCGCATCGCCGCGCTTCACGGGGGGGCTGGGGTGGCGTCTCGCGGCGCTGCATCTGGTCACCCTCGGCGTGCTCGTCATGTCGGCAATGGGCGCGAGCCTGCAGCTGTTGCCGATCGCGACTCGACAGCCGGTCCGATTCAAACGCGCGCCGGCCGCGATCTGGTGGCTTTATACCCCCGGCGTGGGCGCCATCGCGCTGGGCATGGGCACCGGCGCCGCGCTGCTGCTCGTGGCCGGCGCGACCGCCGTCGCGGTTGCGCTACTCGCGTATGCAGCGCTGATCGCGCGCAATCTCCTCGGGGCGAAAGGGATGCCGGCGGTCACTGCCCACTGCTGGGTCGCGCTCGCGTCGCTGCTGGTGACTCTGGTGACGGCGCTGTCGCTGGCATGCACGTATCTGGGAGCGCCGCTTGTGGATCGCGGCACGGCGCTGGCGCTCCATGTCGCATTTGCCCCTTATGGATTCATGGGCATGCTGGTGCTGGGTCTCTCGTACATCCTGATCCCGATGTTCGCCCTCTCCGCCGGGCCGGACGTGCGCAATGCCTTGCTCTCGTGTGCGTTCGGCGTGGCGGCGCTGCTGCTCGCGGTGGCCGCCGCGCTCGGAGTCGTGCCCCCGCTCGCGCGCAGCATCGCGATCGCATTGGCAGGGGTGGCCGTGGCGCTGCATCTGCTGCTGATGCGCACCGCGCTGCGCACCGGCATGCGACGCGGGCTCGGGCGCTCGTTCAGACTTGTGCGCATGGCGTGGGCGTTGCTCGTCGCGAGCCTCATTGTGGCGCTGGGCGTCGCGCTGGGCGCGCCGATGGGAGGAATCGCAACGTTGTTCGGCCTGCTGGTGATCGTCGGCTGGCTGCTCAGCTTTCTGCTCGGTATTCTGCAGCGCATCGTGCCGTTCCTCGGTGCGATGCACGCTGCGCGCGGCAGGAAGCCGGCGCCGACGCCCTCGGCGCTGACCGCCGCGCGGCCGCTGGCCGTGCATTTCTGGTGCCATGTCGCGGCGCTGGCACTTCTCGCCTTGGCGATCCTCACCGACGGGGCGCGCCTCGCGTTCGCGGCGGCGCTCGTCGGCGCGACGGGCGCCGCGGCGTTCGCCGTCTTCTTCGTGGGGGTCATCCGGCGGATGCGCCGCCAGCCGCCACCGTCGCAGGCGCGGGTCGCGCAAATTGCTTGACGCGCGTCAATTGGACTGACGCTGTTCCTTGGTAGCTTCGTAACGCAATGGCACGATTGTCTCGACCATGACCTTCCTGCGCCAGGTGAGCCGAATCCTCGACGAGGAGCACCGCAACAATCTCGACCTGCTGGGGCGGGTCGAGCAGGCGCTGGCGCGGGCGCCGCGCGCAGGCGCGGCACGCGACCCCGAGTTGGCGAAGCTCGCCCGCGCGTTCGGGGAGCACCTCGAGCGGGATATCACCCGTCATTTCGAATTCGAGGAGCGTGAGCTCTTTTCGCGCATGGCCGATGCCGGCGAGGGCGACATGGCCGCGCTGCTCGCCGAGGAGCACGACGCGATCCGCATCGTCGCCGGCGAGATCCTGCCGCTGACGCGCGCCGCAGGCTCGGACGGACTCGACGATGCCGGCTGGGAAGCGCTCAGACGCGGCGCGCTCGAAATGGTCGAGCGGCAGGTGGCACATATCCAGAAGGAGACGATGGCGCTGCTGCCCCTGCTCGACGATCTCCTCGACGAGGAAACCGACCGCGAGATCGCATTCGCCTACGCAACGCTTTGACGCAGGCATGCAAGCGAGCACAGGAACCCACATAACGGCGGCCACGGTCCACGACCGATCCATCCGTGCGCTTGCGCGCGAGGACCTCGATGCCTTAGTCGCCATCGACGCCGCCAGCCGTGGCCGGTCGCGACACGGTTACTTCGGGCACCGGCTCGCGGCCGCACTGCGCGAGCCGGGGCTGCACGCGCAATTTGCCGCCGTCGACGACAAGGGGCTCTCCGGCTACGTGCTCGCCCGCGTGCTTGCGGGCGAGTTCGGGCGCAGCGCGCCCGCGCTGCGGCTCGAGGCGATCGGCGTGCGCGGTGACGTTCAGCGCAGGCGCGTCGGCACGCGCCTGATGGACGTCCTCGCCGGCTGGGCACGCCGGCACGGCATTCGCGAGGTGCTCACCCAGGCTGCCTGGAACGATCACCGGATCGTGCAATGGCTCGATGCAGCGGGCTTCAGCCTCGCACCGAATCACGTCGTCGATGCCTTCGTGCATGGTGGTACGTATTCCCCGGGGCGTGACGACCCGGTGGCGATGCCGGGGGCTGGCGGCAGCACGCGAGAGATCAATTACGCCACGGGAACCGGCAACGACTTCGAGCGGCTGGCACGCGACACCGCCGAGGTGCGGTCGATGGTGCCGGAAGACCTCGCCGATATCGCACGCATCGACCGTGCCATCATCGGCCGCGATCGCACCGCGTACATCGAGGCCAAGCTCAACGAGACGATCGTCGATTCGGCGATTCGCGTTTCGCTGACCGCGCACGATCGGGGGGTGGTAATGGGTTTCCTGATGGCGCGCACCGATCTCGGCGATTTCGGCCGTACCGAGGCCGTAGCCGTCATCGATACCATCGGGGTGGACCCCGACTGCGCGCACCGCGGCGTCGGCCACGCGCTGGTCTCGCAGCTCTTTGCCAATCTGGGTGCGTTAGGCACGGAGCGCCTGGAGTCGGTGGTGGCCCCGCACGACCTCGGCCTGCTTGCGTTCCTCTATCGCGTCGGATTCACGCCGTCGCAGCGGCTGGCGTTCGTGCGGAAGCTGAGCTGAAATACGCAAGCGACCTCATTTCAGGACGCTGCGCATCGTCCCCGAGCCATTGATCCGACAAAATGATCCATTCCCGATTCGATGACGATGCAGTACGCGAGGCGCTACGCGGGGTGGACGACCCCGAGGCCGGTATGAACATCGTAGATCTCGGCCTGGTCTACGGTATCGACGTCACCGCGAACGTCGTGCACGTCGAAATGACCATGACCACTGCGGCGTGCCCGATGGCGGAGATGATCACCGATCAGGCGCGCGCCGTCATCGCCGCGATCGCGCCGGAAGGAACGACCGTCGATGTCAGGCTGGTATGGGATCCACCGTGGACTCCGGACAAGATGACCGGCGTCGCCAGGGAGCATTTCGGCTGGGGATAGAGCGGCCGGGGATAGAGGACCGAGCCACGTTTCCGGGCACGGCTCGTCGCTCGTCGCGCTCGATCCGGAACCCCCATGCACGGGGGCGCGCCGCAGGCCCGCGGGGGTTCCGCTGCCGGCTAGCTGTGATTTCTACGACCGTTGTTCAGTAAACTGAGCGAGTCGGCTGAGCGGTGTTTGTCGATGAAGGCTAGCATGCGGTCGTTCC
>JAJXTF010000149.1 GCA_021784125.1 Pseudomonadota bacterium
GCGAGCGCTGCGGGAACTTCCCGGGCGTCTCGCCCAGCGCGAGGCGCAACCTGCGGATTGCCGGGCCGACATCGGCCGCCGCGTCCGGAAGATTCGGGACGTCGCGCGCTTCGGTCCGGGCGACCACCTCGGCGTCGCGGGCGAGCTCCGCCAGCGCGCCCGCAGCCGTCTGCTCGCCGAAGAACAGCGTCGCGGTGTCGGGGAGCTGGTGCGCCTCGTCGAGGACCACCGTGTTGCACGCGGGCAGGAGCTCGGCGAGGCCTTCGTCGCGCAGCGTCACGTCGGCGAAGAACAGGTGGTGATTGACGACGACGACGTCCGCGTCGAGCGCTTCCCGGCGCGCCTTGATGACGAAGCAGTCGCCGTGGAACGGACACTTCGAGCCCAGGCAATTGTCGCGGGTCGACGTCACCATTGGCCAGATCGCAGCGCCCTCGGGCACGTCGGCGAGCTCGGCGCGATCGCCGCGCGAGCTCGCCCGCGAGAAGGCGACGATCTTCGGCAGGTAGCGTGCATCCTGTCGCGTCGGCAGGCGTTCCTCGCGCGCAGTGCGTTCGAGATGGTAATGGCAGACG
Source organism: Pseudomonadota bacterium (assembly GCA_021784125.1). Taxonomy (GTDB): domain Bacteria; phylum Pseudomonadota; class Gammaproteobacteria; order Burkholderiales; family Casimicrobiaceae; genus VBCG01. The sequence goes on from JAJXTF010000149.1 coordinate 576, forward strand.
TAGTTGGCGCGGCCCTTGAGCAACGCCACGGTCGCCGGTACGGCCAGCGCATCGCGGACCAGCGGCAGGTCGCGCTCGTAGAGCTGATCCTGCAGCGTCTTGGTTCCGGTGGAGACGATCACCTTGCCGCCGTAGAGCAATGCGGGCACGAGGTAAGCGAAGGTCTTGCCGGTCCCGGTTCCCGCTTCCGCAACCAGCGGCTCGCGATGGACGATCGCGCGGGCGATCGCCTGGGCCATCTCGAGTTGCTGGGGCCTGAACCGGAATCCGGGCAGCTTCTGCGAGAGGATGCCGCCCTCGCGAAAGATCGCCGCGATTTCCGGGTCGACGGCGTCCGCGGGCAGTCCGGGCGGCTGCGGCGCGTTCAGCGCTTGCTCGCCTTGCCGTGCGGCGGCGGCTTGCGGTGCACGGCTGCCGCCGGTTTCCTGTGCGCCTCGGCCGCCAGCTTCGCGCGCTGCGATTCCACTTCGGTGTAGGCGGTGCGGACGATGGCGATGCGGTCCTTGAACTCCTCGTAGGGCTGGATGACGCGCGACTTGTATTCTGCGTCGGACTCGCCCGGGCGCCATTGCAGGTTCGCCAGCGCGGACATCCACATCTGCTGGAGGTTCTTCAGCGCCGCGACGGCCTGGCGCGAGACCGCGGCCTGCTTCAATGCAGCGAGGAAGGGGTGCGTGATGTTCTGCTTCTGCTTGTCCAGGCAATACTCGGTCTTGGCGCCGTTGGTCCCCACCGTCGACTTCTCATAGCCGAACTCGAGGACCTCGATCGCCTTGACGTCGCGGCACATCGTGTACAGGTGCTGGACGGCATCGAAGTAGCAGTCGAGCGCCGGCCCGCCATCCGCGTGCGGGCAGACGTAATTGTGCGCGGGGCCGGGGTTGCCGCCGATCGTTGCGGCGCCTGCGGGCGCGACGGCGCCGATCGCGAGCGCGAAGGCAAGGGCGGCGAGGGGGTGCGCCTGCGGCGGGCGGAGCATGGTGGGCAGTCGGAATCCGGGCATCGGGCGCGAAATGCTACCGCCGATCCCCCATTCCGCTCAATCCGTCCTTCGGACGAGATGCGCCGTTCATGCCCTCGGCGCGCCCCCGGGCCGCGTCGACGCTCAGATCGTGCAACCGCCCGAGACTTCGATCACCGCGCCGTTGATGTACGAGGCCTCGTCGGAGGCGAGCCAGGCGTAGGTGTTGGCGATTTCCTCGGGCTTGCCGAGGCGGCCCATCGGGACCTTGTCTTCCATCATCTTGATGACCTTGTCGGGGATCGACGAGAGGATGGGCGTCTCGATGAAGCCCGGACAGATTGCGTTTGCGCGGATGCCCTTGCGACCGAGCTCGCGCGCCCAGGTCTTCATCATGCCGATGACGCCGAACTTGGTCGCAGCGTAATTGGTCTGGCCGAAGTTGCCGTAGAGGCCGACGATCGACGATGCGTTGAGGATCACGCCCGAGTTCTGCTCGAGCATGATGTCGACGACCGCCTTCGTGCAGTGGTAGACGCCCTTGAGGTTGACGTCGATGACGCGCTCGAACTGCTCGTCGGTCATCTTCTTGAACTGCGCATCCTGGACGATGCCCGCATTGTTGACCAGGGTATCGATCCGGCCCCATTTCGCCATCACCCCGGTGACCATGTTCGCGATGCTTGCCTTGTCGGTCACGTCGACGCGGAAGCCCGCAGCTTCGCCTCCGGCGTCGGTGACGGCCTTTACCGTGTCCTCGACGGCAGCCGAGTTGATGTCGCACACGGCGACCTTGGCGCCTTCGGACGCGAACTTGAGGGCCGTCGCCCGGCCGATGCCCTGGCCTGCACCCGTGATGATCGAGACCTTGTCGGCGAGACGCATCGGTGATTCCTTCTGCAGTTGCTGGTTATCCTGGGGCGCACGGGGCGTGCGACCGGCAAAATACCTTCTAATCTAGCGCAATATGTTGCAATGCACAAGGAATATGGCCGGTCGGCCCGTTGCGTGTGGCGTCGACGCGACGGTCGGAAGGCGCGCGAAAGTTCTCAATTCAAACAGCATGTTGGAGCGCAGCGCCGGGCGCGGCGCCGCGGTCCGAATCCCGATGCGGGGCCCGGGTTCTGCGGTCCTGCGGGCGTGATTTCTGCTGCGCAGTAGCGCGTCGCCGAACGATGATCAGGGCAGCGTCCAGGTCTCGATGACCAGCTCGATCGACTGCGCGCCGTTCCAGAGCTTGAGCTCGGGGCGGTAGAGCGCGCGGATCCGCGGCGGCAGGGTTTCGGGCGTGCGGAAGGCGATCGCGGCGTAGCGCTCACCGCCGCGCTCGAGCGTCAGCCTTGCGTGTCCTTCGCCGACCGCGCGCTGGGCGACGACGTCGAACGTGCCGTCGAAGCTCGGGGGCGGGAAACCCTGCCCCCAGACCTGGCTCTTCAGCGTCGCGCAAAGCTCGGGCGTCAGCTCCCCGCACGCGAGCTCGCCGTCGCTTTCGTGCCGGTGCCGCAGCGCACCCTCCGGCAGCCACTCGCGCGCGACCGATTCGAACATCTCGGCAAAGCGGGGAAGCGCGGCGAGCGGGATGGTCAGGCCCGCAGCGTAGGCGTGTCCGCCGAAGCGGGTCACCGTGTCCGGGGCGCGCTTGGCGACCAGGTCCAGCGCGTCGCGGAGGTGAAACCCTGCGATCGACCGCCCCGAACCCCGTAGCTCGGCATCACCGCTGTTCGCGAACACGATGACCGGGCGATGATAGCGATCCTTGAGCCGCGACGCGACGATGCCGACGACGCCCTGGTGCCACTGCGGGCGATGCAGGCACAGCGTGCGTGCGTCGTCGTCGGCGAGCGCCTGTCCCGACTCGACCTCGGCCAGCGCTTCCTCCTGCATCGACGCCTCGATGTCGCGGCGCTCCCGATTGAGCTGATCGAGCTCGCGCGCGAGAGGAAGCGCCTCGGCCGGGTCTTCCGCGAGCAGGCAGCGGATGCCCAGCGACATGTCGGCCAGCCGGCCTGCGGCGTTGAGCCGCGGGCCCGCGACGAAACCCAGGTCGCTCGCGGTCGCGAGGCGCACGTCCCGACCGGCGACGGCGAACAGCGAGGCGATTCCGGGCTGGGCACGTCCGGCGCGCATGCGTGCGAGGCCCTGCTCGACCAGCACGCGGTTGACCTGGTCGAGGCGCACGACGTCGGCCACCGTGCCGAGTGCGACCAGGTCGAGCAGCGCGCCGAGGTTCGGGCCGTTGCCGCCGGGAAAGACGCCCGCCTCGCGCAGCCGGGCACGCAGCGCGCACAGCACGTAGAACATGACGCCGACGCCCGCGATGTTCTTCGACGGGAATGCGCAACCGGGCTGGTTCGGATTGACGATGATTGCCGGCGCGGGAAGTCTCGGCCCGGGCAGGTGGTGATCGGTGACGAGCACGTCGATCCCCCGCGCGGCGGCCTCGGCGACGCCCTCGACGCTCGCGATGCCGTTGTCGACGGTCACCAGCAGGCGCGGCTCGCGACTAGCCGCGACTGCAACGATTTCCGGCGTCAGGCCGTAGCCGAATTCGAAGCGGTTGGGCACCAGGAATTCGACGTCGGCGCCCATCAGGCGCAGCCCGCGCATGCCGACGGCACAAGCCGTTGCGCCGTCGGCGTCGTAATCGGCGACGATCAGGACGCGCTCGCGCCGGACGATCGCCTCCGCGAGGCGGGCGGCCGCCTGGTTGATGTTGAGCAGCGTCGCGAAGTCGGGAAGTGCAGCGAGCGAATGATCGAGCTCGGCGACCGACGCGATCCCGCGCGCCGCATAGATCCGCGCCAGCACCGGTGCGATGCCGTCCGCCGCGAGCGATGCCGCCACGTCGGGAACGCTACGGTGAACGATGCTCACGGGGCGCCCGTCGCGCGGTGGGCCCCGGTCGTGATGTTCATCGGGCGGACGCCGCCGGAAGCCGGAAAGCGCCCTTGCGCCATCGCGCAAGCTGGCGCGCCAGGCGTCCCGGCGCCTGCGCGGTCCAGGTCGCAGCGACACCGTTCCCGTCGGCGACGAGGTGCAACGCATCGATCCGGCGCCCTTCGAGCATCGCGAGCGCGGGGGCGAGCCGTGCGCGTGCGAACCCTGCCGCACTGGTCTCGCCGGCCGCAGCCGCTACGCCGCCGATTGCCTCGCAGACGACGATCACCGTGGCATTGCTTGCGCGCGCGTCCCCGGCCGGCGCGTGGAGGCGCAGCGTTTCACCGATCCAGTGCGGACCGGGCGGCCAGGGAGTCGTCGTGCCATGGCTCGCGAGCGCCATGCCGCGCGCGATGTCGGCGGTGCGTCCCGAGGCGGCCGCGACGCTGACCGGTGCCCGCCCCCGGTCGGGCGCGATCCGCCCACCGCCCCAGAACCAGACGGCATTGACGCTCGAGCAACCGCGCGCCTCGCGCGCCGCGTTGACCGGGTGCCCATACAGCAGCATGCCGATCTCGTCCTGCCAGCGCTTCCACGTTCCCGCATCCCGGCCCTGCGGAAGGTGGGTGATCGGGCTGCGTCCGACGACCGCGTCCACCGGCGTGGTCGCGATGTCCGGAGAGGTCTCGGCGAGGGCGAACCACGCGCCGGGACGCGGAGCGACGAAGCGCAGGGCATCGACTGCGAAATGGTCGGACAGCGTCGCCACCAGCGCCTGGGCTTCGGCGCCATCGAGATCGTCGACGCAGCGGGTCAGCACGATGTCGGCGCGGCCCGCATCGAAGTGCACCGGCTCGGCGATGAGCGCGAATCCTGCGCCGGGATCGATGCCCGCGCCGAGTGCCGCCAGCGGTGCGACCGGCGTGTCGACCGGCCATCGCGACGATCGCAGCAGCGCGGCGGCGATACCCATCGGCTCGACCTGAGGTTCGCCGGAATGGCTCGCGAGCCTTGCGAACGCCGCTTCGCGATCGAGGGCGGCGGCAGGCAACGACAGCAATCCGGGGGCGACGAGTACGAGCGGCATCGGGAAACGTGGTGGCAGCGCGACCGCGGAGGCGGCTGCGGCAACGGGCGGTGGGGCGCGGCGGGCAGGATGGCGGGGAGGAACGGCGATGCCGGTCGTGACGATCGCGGGGCAGCCCTGCTGCTGGAGGCAGTCTAGCATGCGATAATCCGCCGGCGTCGGACGTCCGGCTCGCGGAGATGATCCGGTCCGGCACCGCCGCGCGCAATCTGTCGCCCTGCCTCCTCCTCACCGCCTTCTCGACCAACTTGTCGCCGTTCGAACTGGCCGTCGGCCTGCGCTACACCCGCGCACGCAAGGGATCGGGCCGCAATTCGTTCATCTCGTTCATCTCGCTGGTCTCGATGGCGGGCATCGCGCTGGGCGTCGCCGCGCTGATCGTCGTCCTGTCGGTGATGAACGGGTTCCAGCAGGAATTGCGCAACCGCATCCTGTCGGTGGCTTCGCACGTCGAGATCCGCGGCTTTCCCGACCTGGCGGATCCGGCGGGGATCGCCGCGGCGGCGCGCAGGAACCCGAGGGTGGTCGCGACCGCGCCCTACGTCCTCGGCGAGGCGATGCTGTCGGAGGGCGACGTCAATCGCGGCGCGCTGCTGCGAGGCATCGACCCTGCGCAGGAAGACAAGGTCGAGGACATCGCAAGCCACATGCGCCGCGGGTCGATCGCATCGCTGACGCCGGGCAGCTTCAACATCGTCCTCGGCGTCGAACTCGCGCGTGCGCTTGGAGTCCAGGTCGGCGACCGGGTCGTCGCGATCACGCCGCAGGGCACCGTCACGCCGGCGGGCGCGTTGCCGCGGCTGAAGACCTTCAAGGTCAGCGGCCTGTTCGAGATCGGGATGTACGAGTTCGACAGCGGACTCGCGTTCATCAACCTCGACGACGCCGAGAAGCTCTACCGGATGGACGGCGTGACCGGCGTGCGCCTGAAGCTCGACGACATGTTCGCCGCGCCGCGCGTCGCCTCCGAGCTGCAGGCCGTGATGCCCGGGGACGTCGAGGTGCGCGACTGGACGCAGAACCACGCGAATTTCTTCCGGGCCGTCGCGATCGAGAAGCGCGTGATGTTCATCATCCTGACGCTGATCGTCGCGGTCGCGGCGTTCAACATCGTGTCCGCACAGGTGATGGTCGTGCAGGACAAGAAGGCCGACATCGCGATCCTGCGCACGCTGGGTGCGGCGCCGTCCTCGGTGATGACGATCTTCGTCATCCAGGGCGCGCTGATCGGGATCATCGGCACCCTGATCGGCGTCGTCAGCGGCGTCCTGCTGGCGCTCAACATCGAGACGGTGGTCCCGGCGATCGAGCGCACCTTCCACATCCAGTTCCTCGACAAGAGCGTCTATTACATCAGCGACCTGCCTTCCGACCTGCAGCGGGGCGACGTGATCACCATCGCCGTCATCGCGCTGGTGCTGGCGCTGATCGCGACGCTGTACCCGAGCTTCCGCGCGGCGCGCGTCAATCCGGCCGAGGCGCTGCGCTATGAGTGAGCGCGCGGCGCCCGCGGCGGCGACGCCCGTCGTCGCCTGCCGCAACCTGCGCAAGACCTACCGCAGCGGTTCGCTCGAGGTTCCGGTGCTGCTCGGCATCGACCTCGACGTCGCACCGGGCGAACGCGTCGCGATCGTCGGCGCGTCCGGATCGGGCAAGAGCACGCTGCTGCATCTGCTTGGCGGCCTCGATCTCCCGACTGCGGGCGAGGTCCGCGTCGAGGGCGTCGAGCTTGCCGCATTGTCCGAAGCGGCGCGCGGCAAGCTGCGCAACCGTGCACTGGGATTCATCTATCAGTTCCATCACCTGCTGCCGGAGTTCTCGGCGATGGAGAACGTCGCGATGCCGCTGCGCATCCGGCGCGTGGGGCCGGAGGAAGCGAAGGCCGTGGCGTCGCGGATGCTCGAGCGCGTGGGCCTGGGCCCGCGGCTCCGGCACCTGCCGGGGGAACTGTCGGGCGGCGAGCGCCAGCGGGTGGCGCTCGCGCGCGCGCTGGTGACCGAGCCGCGCTGCATCCTGGCCGACGAGCCCACGGGCAACCTCGATCGCTCGAACGCCGGTGCGGTGTTCGAGCTCATGCTGGAATTGAATCGCGTGATCGGCACGGCGCTGGTGATCGTCACGCACGACGCCGAACTCGCGGCCCGTACCGACCGGACGCTCAATCTCATCGACGGAATGCTGCGCTGATCCCGGCGACTCGGTGATCGGGGCGCCGCATCGTGCCTCGGGCATCGGGCGCCGCATCGTGCCTCGGGCATCGGGCAAGGCGTGTCTGTGCGCGCGAAGTCCGCAACCGCCTGCCGGCGGGGACCCGGTGCGGCGTCGCTCGAGGGCATCGTGCAGGATGTGTTCCTGTCGGGCTCGCTCGCCGCACCACCCGCGACGGCAGGCGCTCCCACGCGCGCTCGCCACGCCTTCCCCGATGCCCCGGACAGGCCGGTTCCGACTCGATCCCTGCCGATGCGACTTGCCTGCTCTCGACGCACAGGTGACGC
>JAJXTF010000150.1 GCA_021784125.1 Pseudomonadota bacterium
CACGACGACGCTGCGGGCCCGCGCGGGGGAGCCGGCGACCGTCGTTCTCGATTACGGCCGCATCGTCGGCGGATTGCCGCTGTTCGAGATCACCGCGGTCACCGGCGAGCCGACCTTGACCGTCGTCTACTCGCAGGCCTTGCCGTGGCTGCTGCCGGACGGCGACGGGCCGGCACCGGGAAAGCCGGGTGCGACGCGCGCGGCGCCGAAGGAGATCTCGTTCGTCGGAGTCGCGGGGGCCGCCGATCTGTCGCGCGTCGAGACGATCGCGCTGCGCGCGGGGAGAATCGTCGGCCGGCTGGTGCAGGGTGGACAACGGTTCCAGGCGCTCGTGCTGCACGGAGTCGGGAGCGTGCGCCTGACGCGCGTCGGATTCCTTCCGACGTTTCGCCGTGAGCGCCCGTCGAAGAACGCGGGACGATTCGAGTGCAGCGATGCGGCGCTCACCGAGATCTGGTCGCTGGGCGAGTACGCGCTCGACGTCGCCAGCATTCCGGCGGGCGCGCTGCCGCCGCTCTGGGACATCGGTCCCGAGGGCGCGACGGTGTACGGGGACAGCTACGCCGGCTACCTGCGCGGACTCGAGTGGCGCGATTACGCCGTTCGATTCGACGTACGCATCGATTCAAACGAGGCATCGTGGCTGGTCCGTGGTCAGGCGCCCGACGGAATCCGGTTCGTGCTCTGTGCCGATGAAGATCGTTTGCGCGGCAGCTCGCCGAATACCTTGCGAGTCTACGTGCAATTCACCGGGCGATGGCTCGCGAGCTTTCCCTTACCCTTGCGTGTTCGCGAAGGGTGCTGGCACGGGGTGCAGACGGTCGTTCGCGGGTCGCAAGCACACGTCGTGATCGACGGCCGGCCGGTCGGGACCGTGGACATTCCCGTGGAGGGAGGATTCTGGGGCAGTACGGCCCGCGGCTGGGTCGCCCTCGCGAATGCGAGCGGTGCGATTGCGACCTTCCGCGCGCTCGAAGTCGTCGCCTCCGATCGGCGGACGTTGCTGCGGACCGAACTCACCGATCCGTCGATCCTCGACGAATTCGCCGCGGGTTCGAACGGGTTCGCGACGGTCGTCGACGGCGCGACGCGGGACCGCCTGCTGTTCGGCGGCGATCTCGGCGTGGCGGCCCGGACGCTGCTGTACAGCGGTTTCGCGTTGCCGCAACTGAGCGACAGCCTGTCGATGCTGGCGAGTTTCCGCGCCGAGAGCGGCGCGATACCGACCTCGGTGCCGCCGCAGGCCAATCCGCCCCGAACCCCGAACGGGGCGTTCGCCGCGCTGATCCCCGATTACACGGTGCATTTCGTGACGACGCTGCACGCGTATTGGCTGCACACGGGGGACACGCCGTTCTTGCGGCGACAGTGGGATGCAGTCCGGGGCGTATTCCGGTATCTCGCGCAGCACACCGAGCCGAGGACCGGCTTGTTCGTGTCGCCGCCTTTCCCGGGTACCTCGACTCCGGTCACCGAGACCCTGGTCAACGCGCATTACTACGGTGCCTTGCAAGCCGCCGTCGCGATGGGCCGTGGCCTCGACCACGCCCGCGACGTTGCCGAGTGGTCGGCGCGGGCGCAGGCACTGCGCCTCGCCGTGAATCGCCACTTGTTCAATCGGCAGACCGGACTCTACGGCCTGTCGACCGCGGATCTCGCGACGATCGACGAACTCTCGAACGCTTACGCGGTGCTCTACGGGATCGCGGAGACCGGCTCGATCGCACGCCTGCTGCGCGGCCTCGCGGCGGCCTTGCATCGCGATGCGGGACCCTTGCGAAGCTCCGGGCCTCAGGGCGAGATCGTGAGTCCCTATACGGCGGGTTTCGAGGTTGCCGCGCGGTTCGAGGTCGGTGATGCGCGCACGGCGCTCGAACTCATTCGCCGCGCCTGGGGGTCGATGCGCCGCCCGGGCGAGTACTACAGCGGCGGAACCTGGGAGTACGTGGGTCTCGACGGCACACCGGGCCTCGGCAGCTCGACGAGCCTCGCGCACCCGTGGTCGAGCGGTCCCACGGCGGCCTTGTCCGCCTACGTGCTCGGCGTGCGGCCGATCGAGCCGGGGTTCTCGACGTGGCTCGTCGAGCCGCAGCCGGGAGATCTGCGATGGGCCCGCGGGGTCGTCCCGACGCCGATGGGACCGATCGGTGTCGACTGGCGGCAACAGCGTCGGTCCCTCGCGCTACGATTCGACGTGCCGCGCCGAACCTCCGGTTACGTCGGCCTGCCGCTGCTCGGCGAGCGGCGCGATGCGCGGCTCGACGGCCGGTCGATCGAGCTGCACGACGAGGTGCCGGGCGTCGCCGCGCGGGCCGGATACGGTTACCACGGACCGGTCGCGTCCGGCCGGCACGTGCTGCGAATCGCCACCTAGCGAGTGGGACCGCGCCCGGCCGATCGTCGCCGGGGCCGCCGCGAGTCCGGGCGGTGACGATCCGGGCTAGTACTCGAAAGTCTCGCCGAAGGTCTGGTACGGCGCCGGCAGCGGCGGTTCGATCTGCGCCGAGAGGTCCGTCCGGTACGAATGCGCGATCGACTTCGGCGGGCCATCGGCGGTCGGCATGAACACCGGGGTGCCGTCTTCGCCGAAGAACGCCAGCTGATTGTGGAATCGCTGGGTCGATTGATTGGTCTGCATCTGAGCGGCGAACGCGATCCAGTTCTTGCCGAACGGCGCGCGGCAGATCTCGACGCAGCGGAAGTGCCAGATGCGCCAATCCCCGTCCTGCTTCAGGAAGTCGATGGAGAAGCGGCAGAAGATCCAGTGCGTCCAGACGCTTCGGCCGTCGACCGTCCCGGCCTCGAAGAACGAGGCCGGCGCCTTGGCCGCGAGTTCCGGGGTGCTGATCCCGGACTCGATGCCGCCGACGATCCAGGTGCCCTTGGCGGTATTCCCGTCGGCGGCGACCTCGACGACGGGCGACGCCAGGTAGTGGACCAGCAGCTTGCCCGCCGGGGCCGGGCGGTTCCGGTGGTAGGCCATCACCGACTCCCAGGTCGTGTAGACGCCCGCGTTCGTGTATTGCGCGCTGATGCCCGCCGTGCCCGGTTTGACCCACAGTTCGGTGATGATTTCTTCGTCCCGGAACGCGCAGTGCAGGTACTGGTAGCGGGCGAATACGTTCTCGACCGCGCCGCGCGCGGCCGTGCGGTCGATCTCGTGCGTCAGCTGCGCTACACGCGCCTCGAGCCGGGCGAGTTGCGCCGCCATGGCGTCGTTCGCTTCGGTCCCCGTCGATTTCGGTGGTCCGTCGTTTCGGCTCGTCATGATGGTGCCTTCGGAAGCTGGGGGATGGTCGTCAGAAATAGAATAATGATTCCAAAATATCCAGGCCGCTCTCCAAAGTCAACGGGGCGCAGGCTCGGGGTCGTGGCCATCCAGCGGTCTGCATGCTGAGCCCCGCCGACGCTCCTTGATCGTGGCCGCGCAATGGTTACAATAATAATTAGAACAAAGATTTTGTTTACTCGGCGGTCGGGGCGAGGCAGGCCGTCGTTGCGGAGCGCGCGCGACGAGATCGTGTGCCCCGCGGGGGTGGCTCATGATCGACCGATTCCGACGCGTAACGATGGCGATCGCGGGCATGGCGGGGATCGCGTGCCTGATGGCCACGCCCGCACGGGCCGCATCGCGCTCGCACGGACGAGTCCCGGCCGGCGCCGGGACCATCGATGCGTTGATCGGGAAGATGACGCTCGCGCAGAAGGTCCGGTTGTTGCACGGCGAACGGGAGCCGGAGTCGACCTATCAAGGGCAAGGCGGGTATTTAGCGGGAATTGCGACGTTCGGGATCCGGCCGCTGCGCTTCGCCGATGGCCCCCCGGGCGTGCTGACACGCCATCGGTCGACCGCGCTGACCTCGACGATGGGTCTTGCGGCGACCTTCAGCGTCGCCGACGCCGAACAAAACGGCGTGGTGATCGGCCGGGATGCACGTGCGCTCGGCATCGACGTCACGCTGCAGCCGTTCATCAACATCATGCGGGATCCGACTTGGGTGCGTGCCTACAACCTCTATGGCGAGGATCCTTGGCTGGTGGGTTCGATCGGGGCGGCGCTGATCCGCGGAATTCAGAGCGAGGGGGTGATGGCGCAGGCGAAGCACTTCATCGCCTACGACGGGGCGAACGACGTGGAAGTCGGTCCGCAGGCTTTGCACGAAATCTACGCGGCTCCATTTGCGATGGCCGTCGATGCCGGCGTCGCCTCGATCATGTGTTCCTACGACGAGGTCAACGGAGCCCACGCCTGCGAGAATTCGGCGATGCTCCGTGGCTTGCTCCGGGGCGAGCTCGGATTCAAGGGCTTCGTGACCTCGGACTGGGGCGCGACGCACTCGACGACGGCCGTCGATGCGGGGCTCGACCTCGAGATGCCGGGATCGGTGTTCGCGTTCATGCCGTGCTATTTCTGTGCGCGACCGCAGGCGACGGCGGCGCCACCGCGCGACGGCCCGTTCTTCGCGCCGTCACCGCTGCCGATCCCCGAGGAACCGAAGGAGCCGTTTTCGTTCGGCGGCTTCGATGTGGGGCCGAAACCGCTCGGGATGCTCGGGGCGGTGCGCTCGGGACGCGTCGCGATCGCACGCATCGACGAGGCCGTGCGCCGGATCCTCACCCAAGCCGGCCGTTTTGCGCCGCGCCGCGGCGCCGGTTCCGGCCGCATCTCGGCGGTGCCCTTCGCACGAGACCTGCCGATCGTCGAGAAGACCTCGGAAGACGCCGCGGTGCTGCTCAAGAACGACGGACACATCCTGCCGTTACGCCCGGGCGAGCCGGGGACGCTCCTGCTGATCGGGCCCGGCGCGGGTCAGACGATCACGGTCGGCCAGTCGGGCGAGAAGGCGCTCGGCTTTCCCGATCGAGACGAAAGTCCGCTGCAGGCGGTTCGGCGAGTGCTGGGGCCGCGGGCGCGCGGCGCCGTACGCTACGCGGTCGCGGATGACATGACCGGCGTGCCCGTTCCCGCGGCCGATCTGTCCCACGACGGCCGGCCCGGGCTCGTGCGCATCGACCGCAGCGGCCGCGTGCTTGGAATCGATGCGGCCGTCGACTTTACCGACCGGACGCACGCACCGCTCCCGGCGGGCGCGGCGCTGGGCTGGCGCGGCACGCTCGCGATTCCCCGAACCGGGACCTATTGGATCAACCTGCAATTGCTCGGCTGCGCGGCGAAGCTCCGCGTCGACGGCAAACCGACCGCGATCAGTTCGAATCTGACCTTGCACGGCGATACGCTGCAGGCGGCCCAGGACAACGTGCTGCCGACGACCGATGGTCTCGACGATGTCCGCGTCGCGCTGAGCCTCGCGGCGGGCGCGCATTCGATCGGAATCGAGGAGCGGCCCGACGGCTCGCATCATCCGGTGCAGATCCGCTTGAGCTGGTCGACGCCGCCGGCGCGGCACCGGCTCTATCGAGCCGCGCTCGCCGCCGCTCGTCGCGCGCACACCGTCGTCGTCTTCGCATGGAGCCGGGGCCGGCCGGCCTACCGTCTGCCGGGCGATCAGGATCGGCTGATCGCCGCGGTGGCCGCGATCAACCCCCGCACGATCGTGGTCCTCAATTCGGATCAACCGGTCGCCTTGCCTTGGTTGGACCGGGTGCGAGCCCTTCTCGAGATGTGGTATCCGGGCGATGGCGGCGGACCGGCGACGGCCGATATCCTGACAGGACGGGCCGATCCGGCCGGACGGCTCCCGTTCACCTGGGCACGGCGCCTCGATCAATACGTCTCCCACGATCCGCGGCATCCGGAGCGATCTTCGCGCGGCATCGGCGGCGTCACCCGGTACTCCGAGGGTATCTTCGTCGGGTATCGCTGGTTCGATCACCGCCAGCTCGATCCGCGGTTTCCGTTCGGCTACGGCTTGTCGTACACGCACTTTCGCTACGGCGGGCTCGAGGTGAGTCGTGCGATAGACGGCGGACTGCTGGTTCGCTTCACGATCAGGAACACCGGGACCGTGTCCGGCGACGAGGTGCCGCAGGTGTATCTTGGACCGCCGACACCTCGCCCGGCGGACGCGCAGTTCGCGGCGCGTGCCTTGGTCGGCTTCGATCGCGTCGAAATCGCGCCGGGGCAGCGGGCGACGCTGCGCATTGCGGTTCCGCGCCGTGAGTTGCAGTACTGGAACGTTCGGTCGAACGCGTGGCGGATCGCGCCGGGCCGGCGGATGATCGAGGTCGGCGCGTCGGAGCGCGACCTGCGACTTCGTGGTCCGGTGCCCGCCGACGCAGATTCGCGCGGCGCGCCCGCGGCCTCACCGACGGTGACCGTGCCGCAAGGCCGCCTGATCGGACGCGCACGCGCCGGCGTCGATGAATTCCTCGGCGTGCCCTATGCGGCACCGCCGATCGGAGCGAACCGATGGCGCGCGCCGCAACCGTTGCCCGCGTGGACCGGCGTGCGCGCGGCGCGCCGCTTCGCGCCGAGTTGCATGCAACCCTACCCACCGCCGACCTTCGGTCCCTTCACGCGCGAGTTCGTGCAAACGCCCGCACCGAGCGAGGATTGTCTGTACTTGAACGTCTGGACGCGGAGCCTGACCGCCCGGCAGCCGGTGTTCGTCTGGATACACGGCGGCGGATTCATCGGAGGATCCGGCGCCGTGCCGATTTACGCCGGCTCGCGCCTCGCGGCGAAGGGAGCGGTCGTCGTCACGATCAATTACCGCCTGGGTCCGTTCGGTTTCTTGGTCTATCGGCATCGCGACGGATCCCGGGGGGATCGTCTGGACGGCAATTTCGGCCTGCAGGACGAGATCGCCGCGCTGCGCTGGGTGAAAGCGAACATCGCGCGCTTCGGCGGCGATCCGGGGAACGTCACGATCGCCGGACAATCGGCGGGTGCGATTTCGGTCGACGACTTGCTCGTCTCGCCGCAAGCCAAGGGCTTGTTTCAGCGCGCGATCGCCGAGAGCGGGTCGGCGATGGGTCTCGGCGCGACGCCGTGGTCCGCCGCCGAGCGTGACGGCCGCCGCTTCGCCGCCTACCTGGGCGTGCACGGCGTCGCGGCGCTGCGCGCGCTCCCCGCGAGTCGAATCCAAGCCGCCGTGTACCTGCCGATGGGCGCCGCGCCGGTGAGCGCGCACCCGCCGGCGATTCGCTTCGAACCCGTCGTCGATGGGCGCTGGCTCCCGCAGGATCCGGAGCGCACGCTGGCTTCCGTGCGGGTCGACGTGCCGTTGCTGACGGGATTCAACCGTGACGAGAACCCCCCGGTCGGCCCCGTGACTCAAGACGCTTTCCGGCGCGACGTGATTCGACACTACGGAGCGCAATCGACCGCGCTGCTCGCGCTCTATCCGCACGCGACCGACGCACAGGCGAGCACGTCGGCGAGGCGCCTCGCTCGAGACCGCTACATGGCCTCGCTGATCATCTGGGCCCGCCACCAGGCCGGGCTCGGAAGTCGGCCGATTTACCTGTACCGATTCGATCACGCGGCGCCCGTCGCGCAACCGCCGGCCTTCGGCGCATTCCACTCCGCGGAGGTCCCTTACGTCTTCGGTGTGCTCAACACTCGTGACCGTCCGTACGGTGCCGTCGACCGGCGGATATCGAATCGAATCCAGGCGTACTGGCTCAATTTCGCCCGCCGCGGGGATCCGAATGGCCCCGGGTTACCTGCCTGGGCGGCGGCGACCGTGCAGGCGGGCACGGTGATGGGGCTGGGCCGTTCCAGCGGCGCCGAGCGGGCCGTGTCCAATGCCCGCCGCTTGGCGGTGCTGATTCAATTTGCCGAGACCGGCGGCTCGCTCAGCTTGTTCTGAGTGCGGCTGCGGGTCCGGCTGCTCGAGGGACCGCAACCGTGAACCCACCCGTGGCGCATAGCGAAAGGCGCGCCGGTCCGGCGCAGGGCGTGACCCTAATACTGATCGCCGTGCTGCCGATCATGGCGATCGCGGCGCTGGTCCCAGCACCAGCGAAGC
>JAJXTF010000151.1 GCA_021784125.1 Pseudomonadota bacterium
CTACGACCCGAATTCCATGCCGGTGGACAAGGCGCGTGCGCTGATCCGGCAGTTCCTGACTCCCATCACGGCGATCGAGCGCGTGCACATCCGCGCCGCGCTCGACCGCGTTCTCGCGGAGGACGTCGCCTCACCCTTCGACGTTCCGGGGCACGACAACTCGGCGATGGACGGCTGGGCGCTGCGCTACGCCGACCTTCCGGCAAGCGGTGAGGTGACGCTCGAACGCGTCGGCGATTCATTCGCCGGCAAGCCCTTTACGGGAGGAATCGCCCCGGGCGAGACCGTCCGGATCTTCACCGGCGGCGTAATGCCGGCAGGCGCCGACACGGTCGTCATGCAGGAGCGGGCGACGGAGATCCCCGGCGGGGTGCGCATCGCTGCAGGCGCGGTCGGCAAGGCAGGACAGAACCGCCGTTTTGCCGGCGAGGACCTGAAGCGCGGCACGACGGTGTTCGGTGCCGGACAGCCGCTGCGCCCGGCCGAGCTCGGCATGCTGGCATCGTTGGGCATCAACGAGGTCGGCGTCTTCCGCAAGCTGCGCGTCGCGTTCTTCTCGACCGGCGACGAGCTGCGCTCGCTCGGCCAGCCGCTCGCCGCGGGCGACGTCTACGACAGCAACCGCTATACGCTCTACGGGATGCTGAGGCGGATGAATTGCGAGATCGTCGACATGGGCGTCATCCCCGACCTTCCCGATGCCCTCGAGCGCGCGTTCGTGGCCGCAGCCGCGAGTGCCGACGTCGTGATCACGTCGGGCGGCGTATCGGTCGGCGAAGCCGATTTCGTCAGGCAGCTGCTCGACAAGCTCGGCGAAGTGCTGTTCTGGAAAATCGCGATGAAACCCGGACGGCCGCTCGCCTACGGCAAGATCGGCGGCGCCCATTTCTTCGGCCTGCCGGGGAACCCGGTGTCGGTGATGGTGACGTTCTACGAGTTCGTACGCGACGCCCTGCTGCTGCTGCAGGGACGAAGGGATCCGGGCCCGCAGCCGACGTTCAAGGCGCTGCTCGCCGCGCCGATCCGCAAGATGCCGGGGCGCACCGAGTTCCAGCGCGGCGTCCTGACCCCGGGCGCCGACGGCGCGTGGCAGGTCCGGACGACTGGCGACCAGGGTTCGGGCATCCTGTCGTCGATGTCGCGCGCAAACTGCTTCATCGTGCTGCCGGCGGAGACGGGGGATGTCGCCGCCGGAGCACAGGTGGAGGTACAGCCGTTCGAAGGTCTGCTGTGACGCGGCCTTCCGCGAGAGCCGATCAGTAGTACCGGCCCGTCGCGCCACGCTCGATCGAGCGCATCCGGCGCTCCAGATCGACCAGGTCCTTCGAACGCGACAGATAGGCTTCGCGTTCGCGTTGCGCCTGACGGAAGTGCCACGCGTCGAGGCGCTCCAGCAGCGACCTGCGGGCCGCGACGGGCACCGCGGCGCGGGTCGTCGTTCCGGCGGAGGCCGCCTGCGCCTTGCGGGCCGCGTCGACGGACGCCTTGCGCGCGACCGCCGCGGCTGTGGCTCGCCTCGCGAGGGCCTCGGAAACGACGCTCGACAACTGCCCGATAATGCTGTCCTTGAAGTAGATTTCGGCCGTCTTGGGCGACCAGGCTTGGGACTTGCTCATCTTGATGTCTCCCGCACGCGCTTGTGGCGCTCCTGCATCGCGGCCCACGAGTTGTGCGCCGCACAATGCGAAGATAGGCTTGCGGGGGAGCATCGTCAAATCATGCTTTTGGATCATTAGCATAGGATTTTCCGATACCCCGTATCGTGTATATTGCACTGCCCAATACCGAGCCTCAGCCACCTCCCCCACCCCGACCCCGGACCCGGTCCCCAGCCCGTGGAGCTCTACCAACTCAGAAGCTTTGCCGCCGTGGCCGAACTGGGCCACCTGACCCGTGCTGCCGAGCGGCTGCACGTCAGCCAGCCCGCCCTTTCGGCCCAGATCAAGGCCCTCGAGGACGAGCTTTCGGTCGTCCTGTTCGAGCGCGGCGCGGGCGGGATGACGCTGACGGCGGCCGGGCGGGCACTGCTCCCCGACGCCGAGCGGGTCATCGCCGCGGCACAGGCCCTGCGCAGCCGTGCCTCGGAGGTTCGCGGCGAGGTCGCGGGACGGGTTCGCCTGGGCACGGTCGCCGACCCCGAATTCATCCGGCTGGCCGACGTGCTGCGCTGCGCGGTCCGGCACTACCCGATGCTGGAAATCGACGTCCATCACGAGATCACCGGCGCCGCCTTCGAAAAGGTCCGCGACGCCGAGCTCGACGCGGCGTTCTATTACGGCGACCTGACGCACGGCGCCGTCGTGTCGATCCCGCTGCGCGAGTTCGCCTACCGTGTCGCAGTGCCGGCGGCGTGGTCGTCGCGTCTCGCGCATGCCGGCTGGGAGGCGATCGCCGCCGAGCCCTGGATCATGACGCCGCGGATCAGCACTCACTATGCCTTGGCGACGAAGCTCTTCAACGCCAACGGCGCGGCGCCGGTGCGCCACGTCGAAGCCGACCATGAAGCGGTGATCAGCTCGCTGGTGACCGCGGGGGTCGGCGTCGCGCTGATGCGCGAAGACATCGCCGAAGGTCTCGCCGCTTCGGGCCAGGTCTTCATCTGGGACGACGCGCGGCTGGCGACTACCCTCCAGTTCCTCTATCGCCGCGACCGCGAGCGCGACGCCCCGATCCACGCACTGCGCGATGTCGTCCGCGACGTCTGGAAAGCCGGCGAAGGGGCCGTTTCGAAGCCGCGCCGCAGCCGCCCGTCCGTGACTGCCTGATTCCCCCCGTATTCGCTCCTGCGTCGTCGGTCCGGGCCGTCCGCCGGGGCTTCCCCGGCGTAAGGACCGCGCCCTCCGGTGCGACCGAGTCGATGCGGAGGCAGAGGGTCGCATCGGGAACGATCGCGCCCTCCGGTCATCCAACCACACGACCCTCGCCGAAGGAGATTCCGGAATGGACCGACGCATGTTCCTGCTGGGTGTCGCCGCGACCGTCGCGGGGGGAACCGGCGTCACCTGGGCCGGGTACCGCAGGGCCGCGACGGCCCCGGGTCCGACGGTCGCCGAACTGCAGCACGACTGGAAGCAGCTGCTCGCAAAGGGCGCCACCGTCGCGGCCGACACCACCCCCGTCGTCAGGACCGATGCCAAGTGGCGCAGCAGCCTGGGCGCCGCGGCCTACGACGTGCTGCGCCACGAAGGCACCGAGCGCCCATGGACCAGCCCGCTGAACGACGAGCACCGCGCCGGTGTCTTCGCCTGCGCGGGCTGCGCGCTGCCGCTTTTCACGTCCGCGATGAAGTTCGACAGCGGGACCGGCTGGCCGAGCTTCTTCACGACCATCCCCGGCATGCTGGCCACGAAAACCGACCACAAGCTGATCGTCCCGCGCACCGAATACCACTGCGTCAAGTGCGGCGGGCACCACGGGCACGTGTTCGACGACGGCCCCCCGCCCACGGGCCTGCGCTACTGCAACAACGGCGTCGCGCTGCGCTTCATTCCGCTGCAGGCATGACGCGCTGCCGGGCGCAGGACGCAGCCCAGGGCTAGACTTCCGCGCGTGATCGAGCTTCACGCGCTTTCGAGGACCTATGCCGGCGCCGTGCCGCGCCGCGTGTTCGACCGCCTGTCGATGACGGTGTCGCGGGGCGAATACGTCGCCCTCGTCGGCCCGTCGGGCGTCGGCAAGTCGACGTTGCTCAACCTGATCGCAGGGCTCGAGCGGCCCGATTCGGGCACGCTCGTCGTCGATGGCGTCGATTTCGCGACCTGCGACGACGAGGCGCTGACGGCGCTGCGCCGCAGCCGGATGGGATTCGTCTTCCAGGCATTCCACGTCCTGCCCTACCTGTCGGTCGCCGCCAACGTCGCCCTGCCGCTCGCGCTGCAGCAGCGACATGGCGCGCAGGCCGACGCGCGCGTCGCCGCGATGCTCGAGAGCGTCGGCCTGGCCGGCCGCGGGGACGCCCGCCCCGCCGAGCTCTCGGGCGGCGAGCTGCAGCGGGTCGCGATCGCGCGCGCGCTCGTCCATCGTCCTGCGATCGTCCTTGCCGACGAACCGACGGGCAACCTCGATCCCGCGGCGGCCAGGCAGGTCATTGCGCTGCTACGCGATGCGGTCAAGCGTGAAGGCGCCACGGGCATCGTTGCCACGCACTCGCGCGTGGCCGCAGCCTCGGCGGACCGCGTGCTGAGGCTCGCGGCCGACGGCCTGCACGCGCATGCGCTCGGCGGCGCCGACGACGTCGACTGATGTCGCGTTCGTCCACCGCCACCACGGTCGTGCGCGCCGTCACCGGAGGCGGCGTCGGACGCCTGCGCGGCCGCACGCTGGTCGCCGTGGTCGCGATCGCGTCGGGCGTCGCGCTGGGCTATGCCGTCGAGCTGGTCAACCGCGCCGCAATCGGCGAACTCGTGGCCGGGCTCGCCACACTGTCGGGCGACGCCGATCTCGAGGTACGCGGACCGCGCGAAGGTTTCGACGAGAGGCTCTATCCCGCGCTCGCCGACGACCGCGACGTTGCGATCGCGAGTCCGATCGTCGAGGTCGACGCCGCGATCGATGGCCGCAGCCACGCCCTTCAGGTGCTGGGCGTCGACGTCTTCCGCGCCGCTGCGATCAATCCCGCGCTGGTCGCCACCGCCCGCGACCGGCTCGATCCGCTGCGAGGCGACGCGATGTTCGTCAGTCCTGCTGCGACCGCCTGGCTCGGCGTCCGCGACGGCGATGTGCTGAGCGTCCGGGCCGGGGCGCGCGAGCTGCGCCTGCGCATCGCCGGGAGTGCCGGAAGCGCGGGAGCGCTGCGCTACGGCGTGATGGACATCGCTGCGGTCCAGCAGCAATTCGACCGCCTCGGCCGGCTGACCCGGATCGACCTGCGACTTCGTCCGGGCGTCGACCGGGCGCGTTTCATTGAGCGCATTCAGCGCAGCCTGCCCGCGGGCGTGGCGATCGCCGCGCCATCGACGGGTGCCGAGGCGAGTTCGCGGCTCTCCCGCGCCTATCGCGCGAATCTCGACGTCCTGGCGCTGGTGGCGCTGTTCACCGGGAGCATGCTCGTGTTCGCGACACAGGCGCTGTCGCTGACCCGGCGCCGGCCGCAGTTCGCGCTGCTGCGCACCCTCGGCCTGTCGCGTCGCCGCCTCGTCGCCCTCGTGGTCGGTGAAGCGGCGCTGCTGGGCGTTGCGGGATCGGCGGTCGGGCTCGTTGTCGGCTATGGCGTCGCGGCCTATGCGCTGCGCCATTTCGGCGCCGACCTCGGCGCGGGATTCTTCCGCGGCGGGACCGCAGAGGTCATCGTCGAGCCGCTGCCGGCGCTGGTGCTGGCTGCACTGGGCATCGCCGCGGCGGTCACCGGCGGCGCGATCCCGGCGCGCGAGGCGGCGCGCGCCGCTCCCGCTGCGGCACTGAAGGCGGGCGACCCCGATGCCGGCTGGGGTGAGTGGCATGCGCACTGGCCCGGCGTCGCCGCGATCGTCGTCGGCGCGTTCGCGACGCTGCTGCCCCCGATCGACGACCTGCCGATCGCAGGCTATGTGTCGATCGCCCTGATCCTCGTCGGTGCGATCGTCGTGATGCCGCCGATCGCCCATGCACTGCTGCGCCTCCTCCGCGTGCCACGGTCCGTCCCCGCGGCGCTGGCGATCGCGCACCTGCGTGCCAATCCCGGTCGGATCGCCGTCAGTGCCGCGGCGATGATCACGAGCGTGTCGCTGATGGTGTCGATGGCGATCATGGTTGCGTCGTTCCGGCAGTCCTTCGACGACTGGCTCGGCGTCATGCTGCCCGCCGACCTGTACCTGCGCGCAGGCACCGGCGACGACGCGGTCTTCTCGGCACGCCAGCGCGGCGAGATCACCGGCGCTCCGGGCGTCGCGCGCGCGGAGTTCATGCGCGTCACCTCGCTGCTGATCGATCCTGCGCAGCCCCGCGTCGCCCTTCTTGCGCGCGACATCGATCCCCGCGATCCCGCGGCAAGGCTCGCGATCGTCGGGACGGCCATTCGCGTGCCGCCCGGCGCAGCTCCGCCCGCATGGGTCAGCGAGGCCTGGGCGGACAGGCATGCGCTCGCGACGGGCAGCGTCATCACGCTGCCGATCGCGGGCCGCACCATGGCGTTCACGGTCGCCGGCATCTGGCGCGACTATGCGCGGCAGCAGGGCGCGATCGTCATCGAGCGCGGGCGCTATGTCGCGGCGACCGGCGACGACACGGTCAACCAGGCGGCACTGTGGCTCGCCCCCGATGCGCATGCGGCGGAGGTGCGCCGCGCCCTCGACGCGCGCCCGGCGCAGGGACCCGGGGTCGCCGCGACGACCGCCGGGGACCTGCGGCGGCGATCCCTCGCCACATTCGACCGGACTTTCGCCGTCACCTATGCGCTCGAAGCGGCTGCGGTGGCGATCGGCCTGGTCGCGCTGTCCGCTGCGCTGGTCGCGCAGACACTCGCGCGTCGCCGCGAGTTCGGCATGCTTCGGCATCTGGGCGTGACGCGCCGCCAGGTCTCGGCGATGCTCGCCTGCGAAGCTGCGCTGACCGGCGCGATCGGTGTCGCCACGGGACTGGTCCTGGGCTTCGCGATCAGCCTGATCCTTGTGCACGTCGTGAACCGCCAATCGTTCCACTGGGGCATGGAGCTGCACGTACCCTGGGCCGCGCTCGGGCTGCTGTCGGCGGTGCTTATCGCGGCGAGCGCGCTGACCGGATTCGCAGCCGCACGCGGCGCGACGCGCGAGGACGCCGTGCACGCGGTGCGCGCGGACTGGTGACGCGAGATCGTGGGCCCGTCCATTTCACGATCACCCCGGCCGCTGCGCCGGCGCGTGCTTGCGGCGCTCGGGCTATGGCCGCTCGCTGCATCGGTGCACGCCGCGATCGGCTACCCCGACGTCGTTGCCGGAACGCCGCTCGCCTTTCCCCGGGACGACGGCGCGCACCCCCAGTTCCGCAACGAATGGTGGTACGTCACCGGCTGGCTGCGCGACGCCGATCTGCACGATTACGGATTCCAGGTCACGTTCTTCCGCAGCCGGCCAGGCGTCGCGGAGGACAATCCGAGCCGCTTCGCGGCGCGCGAGCTGCTGTTCGCCCACGCCGCGATCGCCGATCCGAAGCTCGGACGACTGCGCCACGACCAGCGGGCGGCGCGCGCAGGCTTCGGGCTCGCGCGCGCCTCGACGACAGGGACCGACGTTCGCATCGGCGACTGGTCGCTCGTCGCGGCAAGCGGCGTCGGCAGCGGCGCACGCTGGACCGCCCGAATCCGCGGGCGCGACTTCGACTTCGACCTCGCGCTCGCAACGACCGCGCCGGCAATGCTGCAAGGCGATGCGGGGGTCAGTCGCAAGGGGCCCGTGCCACGCGATGCGAGCTACTACTACAGCCGGCCGCAGCTCGAGGCATCCGGGACCCTCGCGCTCAGCGCCGGCGCAACGCGGGTCAGCGGCAGCGCCTGGCTCGACCACGAATGGTCGAGTCACTACCTCCCTCCGGGCGCGGTCGGCTGGGACTGGATCGGCATCAACCTCGACGACGGCGGCGCTCTGATGGCGTTCCGCATCCGCGATCGCGACGGCGGCGCGCTGTGGGCAGGTGCCACCCGGCGCGATGCCGACGGCAGCGTGTGCAGCTACGCGCCGCAGCAGGTCCTGTTCATCCCGCAGCGGCGATGGCGCTCGGCGCGTACCGGCATCGAGTACCCGATCGCGATGCGCGTGCGCGTCGGCGAGATCGCGCTCGACCTCGAGCCGCTGATGCCCGACCAGGAACTCGATGCAAGGGCGAGCGTCGGCACCGTGTATTGGGAGGGTGCGGTGCGCGCCACGATCGGCGGACGCGATGCCGGCCGCGGCTATCTCGAGCTCACCGGCTACGGCGAGCCGCTGCGGCTCTGACCGCCGTCGCCCGCCGCACTTTCCCTTCGCACCCT
>JAJXTF010000152.1 GCA_021784125.1 Pseudomonadota bacterium
ATGGCATGGCGATCCCGCGTTCGACGCCGCGTTCTGCCTCAACCATTTCCTGCTGAAATGCATCGCACGACCGATGTGGTCGGAGGCCTACCTCGGCTGCTACCGGGCGTTCTGCGATGCCTATCTCGCGGGCGTGGAATGGGAATCGCGCGCGGGTCTCGAAGCCAGGATCGCGAGCCTGCTGCCCGCATTGACGCTGGCGCGGATCGACGGCAAGTCCCCGGTCGAGTACATCGACGACGAGCATGATCGCCGGCGCGTGCGCGATTTCGCGCGGCCCCTGATCGCGGATGCTCCGGCACGGCTCGACCAGGTGTCGGCGCGCTGGCGCGCCGCGCTCGCAGCGCCGGCCGCATCGTCGCCGGCATGCCCTCTCGACCCCGCGACCCGGACGCAGCAGCGATGAAGACCGGATGACCCGTCGATGCGGATCGCAAGAGGCTTGAAACTCGCGGCACGATGGCTGGCGCTTGCGGCGGCGCTGCTGCTGTCGGGGCCGCTGCTGGCGCTCGCTTTCGGGCAGGCCTCGCTCGAAGGCGACTGGCGGACGGCGACGCACCGCCCGACCGGTCTCGCCCCCGATCCGATCACGAATCGGGAAGCGATCGTGCAGGTCTACGCGAGCCGCACTTTCGGCTGGCGCGGCGCCTTCGCCGTGCATACCTGGATCGCGGCCAAGCCCGCCGGCGCGAGGGGCTACACGCGCTACGAGGTGATCGGCTGGCGCGCGCGCGGCGGCGGCTCGGCGCTGTCGATCTCCGACGACGGCGCGCCCGATGCCGAATGGTACGGGGCGCGACCGCGACTGATCCGGGACCTGCGCGGCGTCGGGGCACAGGCGGTCATCGCGAAGCTCCCCGGGGCCGCGGCTTCCTATCCCTGGGCGACGACCTACACTGCGTGGCCCGGGCCGAACAGCAACACCTTCATCGCCTGGATCGGTCGCGCCATTCCCGAATTGCGGCTGACGTTGCCGCCGCTCGCGATCGGCAAGGACTACCTTCCGGGTGGCGAGTTCATCGCGTCCACGCCCAGCGGCACTGGCTGGCAGCTCTCCGTCGGCGGCCTCGTCGGCGCGACAGCGGCGCGCGACGAGGGCGTCGAAATCAACCTGTTCGGCTTGGTCACCGGCATCGATTTCCGCCATCCGGCGCTCAAGTTTCCGGGGATCGGGCGCGTCCCGGCGAGGAGCTAGACTGTCGCAACCTTCCCGA
Organism: Pseudomonadota bacterium; assembly: GCA_021784125.1. Taxonomy (GTDB): domain Bacteria; phylum Pseudomonadota; class Gammaproteobacteria; order Burkholderiales; family Casimicrobiaceae; genus VBCG01. The sequence goes on from JAJXTF010000152.1 coordinate 1,215, forward strand.
GGAGATTCACGTTCGTGAGCAGGACCCGCATTGCGATAGCCGGGGCCGGCTACATCGGCCTCGCGCACATGGCGGTCGCGCAGAAGAGCTCCACCTGCACGCTGTCGGCGATCGTCGATCCTGCGCCCGCGGCCGCGGAGGCCGCGGCCAGGGCCGGCGTGCCGCTGTACCGGACGCTCGACGAACTGATAGCCAGGGATCGGCCCGACGGCGTGATCCTCGCCACGCCGAACCAGCTCCACGTCGAGCATGCGCTGGCCTGCATCGAGGCGGGGTTGCCGATGCTGCTGGAGAAGCCGATCGCACCGACGGTCGCCGAAGGCGAGCGGCTCGTGAAGGTCGCGGAAGCTGCGGGCGCGAGGATCCTGATCGGCCACCACCGCGCCCACAGCCCGATCATGGCGAAAGCCTGCGAGGTCGTCGCCCGCGGCACGCTGGGATCGCTGGTGGGCGTGATGGGCAGCGCCGTGTTCTTCAAGCCCGACCAGTATTTCGCCGACGGCCCGTGGCGCCGTGCGCCGGGCGGCGGACCGATCCTGCTCAACATGATCCACGAGGTGCACAACCTGCGGATGCTCTGCGGCGAGATCGTCGCCGTGCAGGCGTTCGCATCGCATGCAACCCGCCATTTCCCGGTCGAGGACACCGTCGCGATCAATCTGCGTTTCGCCAGCGGCGCACTCGGCTCGTTCATGCTCTCCGACACCGCGGCCTGCGCGCGCAGCTGGGAGCAGACGTCGCAGGAGAACAAGGCGTATTCGACCTATCCCGACGAGGACTGCTACGTCGTGATGGGTACCTTCGGGTCGCTGTCGATCCCGACGATGCGCCTCAAGACCTACGATCGCGCCGAGGACCGCTCGTGGTGGAAGCCTTTCCACAGCAGCGTCGCCGAGATGCTGCGCGACGACCCGCTGGTCCACCAGCTCGAGCATTTCGGCGCCGTCGTGCGCGGCGAGGTCGAGCCGCGGGTGTCGGCGCGGGACGGCCTTGCAAACCTGCGCGTCACCGAGGCGATCTCGGAGGCCGCGAAATCGGGCCGGGTGATCGAGCTTCCGGCCGACTGATCGCCAGCCCCGGGCGTCGGAGAACTTTTCCCTCGACGGCGCTGCCTGAGGTCAGCCCGGCGCCGCGCAAGAGGCGCGGCAGCAGGGCGCCGTCAGGGAGAATCGCATGGCCGCAAGCTCATCCATTTCCACCACCTGGACCTCGCGCATCCTGAGCGTGCTGCGGATCGTCGCCGGGTTCCTGTTCATGACCCACGGGTCCGCGAAGATCCTGCACATCCCGGGAGTCCCCAATTTCGAGCACGTGACGCTGTTCTCGTTGATCGGCGTGGCCGGATTGCTGGAGCTCGTCGGCGGCGCGCTGGTGATGATCGGCCTGTTCACGCGGCCGGCCGCGTTCGTCGTGTCCGGCGAGATGGCGTTCGCCTACTTCATGGCGCACGCGCCGCACGCCTTCCTGCCGTTGCTGAACCACGGCGAGTCCGCGGTGCTGTACTCCTTTCTGTTCCTCTACCTCGCGTTCGCCGGGCCAGGGCCGTGGAGCATCGACGCGCTGCGGCGCGGGCGCCGCGCCGGGTGACGGGTCCGATCCGGACGGCATTCGCACGATTCGCGACCTCGCGCGCGGGCCCGGCGAGCGTCAGAACTTCAGCTGGTCGATGCTCGTCAGCGTCACCGAGTTCGAGATGATCGGCGCGTTGACGAGGTGCCAGACGACGTACTGCTCGGCGTAGGGGATGTCCGCCGACACGCCGTCGACCGGGACGATCACCTTGAAGCCCAGCATCGCCGCCGTGCTTGCCGTGTAGATCACCGCGCCGTGGGCGGCCGTGCCGACGATGATCACCGTCTTGATGCCCTTGTCCTTCAGCACCTTCTCGAGATCGGTGTTGCGGAACTTGTCGACCCCCGAGGACACGACGTGCTCGTCCTTGGTCGGCGCGACTTCCTTCGCGATGTCGGTCTCGTGGCCGCCGCCGCCCAGGCTGTAGGCGACCATCGCGCCGGCGGCGCGGGCCGCCTTCAGCAGCTTCTCGACCTGCGGCAGCGACGCGATGCAGCGCGGCCGGCGCTGCATGTTGCAGGTCTGCTTGTTGAAATCGAGCATCAGCAGTGCGGTCGTCTTCGGGTCGACGGTGACCGCGTGCAGCGCAGGCGCCGGCGGCGCTTTGATCGAGGACCATTCGTCGATGATCGTGGCCGCGCCGGCGGACCCGGCGTACATGGACGTGGCGACGACCGCGGTGGCCGCGGCGACCTGCAGCGCAGTCCGGACTTGCTTCAGCATGGTGCTCCTCCGTTGATTGGACGTTGCCTTTCGACTTCTCGATTCCGCGATGGGTTCGTGACCGGGTCGCCCCTGCGCGCCGAAGTGTAACTCGGCCGGGCAGCCGGCGCTGCATGCGGCACGCAGCCGGGGACATTCATGGGGCGGGCAGTGTAGGACGCGCCGCACACCCCAATCGGACGGTGTCCGATCGTGTCGACGAGCCCTCCGGCGCACAGTGGACCTCGTTCGGCATCGCATCAGGGGCTTGCAGCGGTGCCGACAACCACCTGGGAGGGGACGCCATGCTGCATTACGCACTCGTCTTTTTCATCGTTGCCATCATCGCTGCGCTCTTCGGCTTCGGCGGCATTGCCGCGGGTGCTGCGGAGATCGCGAAGGTCCTGTTCTTCATATTCCTGGTGCTGTTCGTACTGTCGCTCGTCGTCGGGTTGCTGCGCCGGGGTCCGTAGCCCTTCCAGCACCAGGCCTGTGCCGCTGTGCCCGGCGTCAGCCCTGCACGGTTCGCGCCAGCACCCGTGCCAGCACCGAGGCCGCGTCCGCCGCGCCGTCGCCGCGCCACGCGACGATCTGGTCGGGCCTGATCAGCGCCAGCGGCTTCCCGTACAGCGCGAGCAGGTCCGGCACCGCGTGATCGACGACGGCCAGGTCCATCCCGACCTTCCGGGCGGCGTCGGCGAAACGGCTGGCGTCGGGGGCATCGGGACCCAGCCGCAGCAGCGTCCACTCGAAGTTGAACGTGTCGTAGAGCGACCGACCATCGGCGAGCCACGCATGCGGTGGCCGCCCGCCGGGACAGGATGTCGGGACGTAGCTGTTGGCGGCGTCGGGACGGGGCGTGCAGCCGTCCCCGACGATGATCCCCGACCCGTCGTAGCGCGCACCGAAGGTCACCCCTGGAATGTTGAACTCGAGGCGGACGTGGGCGTTCAGGTGCAGGCCGGCGCGCTCGCGTTCCGCCGCCCCCGCGCCGGATTCCTCCTCGAGCATCGGCCTCGCGGAGAAGAGCCCGACCGAATCGGCGAAATGGCGCGCAAATCCGGTGTTCCGCTCGGCCACGGGCTTTCGCTCCTGCTCGTAGCTGTCGAGAAGGCCGGCCGGCGCGCTGCCCCGGACGACGCTGGCGAGCTTCCAGCCGAGGTTGACCGCATCCTCGACGGCGGTGTTGTATCCCAGCCCTCCGGTCGGCGTGAACAGGTGCGCGGCGTCGCCGGCGATGAACACGCGGCCGCGCCGGAAGCGCTGCGCCACCAGCGAGTGGCCGGCGAGCCACGTTCCCGACGAGAGGACTTCGATCGGCACCGGCACACCCATCGCCTCGTTGAAGATCCGCTGCGCATCGGCGGCCGTCCATGCGTCGGCGTCCTCGCCATCGTGGATCGCGGCATGGAAGGCGAACTCGGAGACGCCATCCACCGTGGCCATGAAAGCGCGGCGCTGCGCATTGACCGACACGTACATCCACGCCCGGTCGTGCGGGAAGGCACGGTAGAAGCCGGGTGCGCGCAGGTACACGGCGAACATCTTCCCGCCCATGAACTCGCGGCGCACCCCCGAGGCACCCGCCCACTCGATGCCCAGCGCCTGCCGGACCATGCTGCGCGGCCCGTCGGCGCCGACGAGGAACTTCGCCGTCACCGCTTGCGGCTCTCCGCCATCGACCGGCGCAACGGTGGCGAGCACCGCCTCTCCCGTGTCCTGGAAGCCGGTCAGCCTCCAGCCATAGCGGATGTCGTTGGACGGGTACGCCTCGGCATGCCGGCGCAGGATCGCCTCGACGAATTTCTGCGAGATGCGATGCGGCAGCTCGGCCGCGGACCACGAGCCGTCGAGCTGCCTGATCCGCTCGACCGCCTGCGCGGCAGTGGGCAGGCGCAGGCGCGCGAGCTCGTGCCTCGCGTAGCGCGTGAAGTAGGCGATGTCGGTCGGATGGTCGGGCGGCAGGCCCTGCGCCCGCACCTCGTGTGCGAAGCCGTGGCGACGGAAGTGCTCCATCGTCCGCGCCTGCGTCGCATTGGCCTGCGGATTGAACGCGGTGCCGGGCTTCGAGTCGACGAGCAGGCAGCGGATGCCGCGCCGGCCGAGTTCGTTCGCGAGCATCAGCCCGCAGGGACCGCCGCCGGCGACGAGGACGTCGACTTCCATCTCAGGCATTCATGGCGAGCGAGAGGAGCAGGGTCGGTATCGGGCGGGACATTCAGGTGAAAGACGCGGCGCCGCCGCCGGCTTCCGCGAGCCGCGCCACCAGCCCCGAGTCGCGTCGCGTCGGCGAGGCGATCGCCGCCTCGACGACCTCGGCGCCGCCGACGATGGTCACCGCCTTCCTCGCGCGCGTGATCGCCGTGTAGAGGAGCTCGCGCGTCGCCACGCGCAGCGGCCGCGCGGGCAGCAGCAGCAGCACCTCGTCGAACTCCGAGCCCTGCGCCTTGTGCACGGTCGTCGCGAAGGCGGTCTCGTGCTCGGGCAGGCGCAGCGGCGCCACCGCCCTGAAGCCGCCGCCGGCTTCGGGAAAGTACGCCATCAGCGTCCCCGACGCGTCGGGCAGGACGATGCCGGTGTCGCCGTTGTAGAGCTTCAGCACGTAATCGTTGCGCAGTACCATCACCGGCCGGCCCGGATACCACTCGGAACGCGGACCGGGGTCGAGCGAATGGTCGAGCGTGCGGCGGAAATGCTGCGCGAGATGGCGGTTGATCTCGACGACGCCGCGCGGGCCTTCGCGCTCGGCGCAGAGCACGCGAAAGCGCCCCAGCGCGTCGAACAGCGCGGCCCTGTCGACGGGGTTGCCCGCGTTGCGGGCCGCTGCCTCGACGTAGCGCGCGATGCCGTCGGCGATCCGCTGCCGGGTCGCGGCCGACGCGATGGGCTGCGCGTCCTCGATCCACTCGAGCGCCGGATCGCTCGCCGAGCGCAGGAGGTCGATCGCGGCCTGGGCCTCGCCTGCGTTCACCTGCGCGGCGAGGCGGCCGATGCTCGAATCGATCCCGAAGCGGAAGTTCTCGGTCAGCCACACGACGCTGTCGTGCAGGCCGGTGGTCCGCATCGGCGGCGGGCAGACGATGCGGGAGGCGGGGATGCCGGTGACCGCGGCGAGGCGCTCGATGCAGGCAGCGGTCAGCGTCGGATCGGCCGAGAGCTCCGCGAACACCGCCCCCGACTCGACGGCAGCGAGCTGGTCCTTGTCGCCCAGGAGGACGATGCGCGCGCTGCGCGGGACGGCCTCGAAGAGCCTGGTCGCGAGTGCCAGGTCGAGCATCGACGCCTCGTCGACCACCAGGAGGTCGACCGGCAGCGGATTCGCGGCGTCGTGCCTGAATCCGCCTTCGCGCAGCACGCCCAGCAGGCGATGGACGGTGTACGGCTCCGAGGGGAGGCGCTCGCGCAATTCGGCGGGCAGATGGCTCGCCGCATTGCGGATCGCTTCCTGCATGCGCGCCGCGGCCTTGCCCGTCGGTGCGGCGAGGCGGATCCGGCAATCGGGATCCGCGGCCAGCGTGCAGGCGAGCACGTTGACGACGGTCGTCGTCTTGCCGGTGCCGGGTCCGCCGCTGATGATCGTCAGCGGCCGCTCGAGCGCCAGCGCAGTCGCGATCTTCTGCCAGTCGGGGCGCTCGCCGAGCCGCTGCGCATTGGCGGCGAACAGTCGCTCGAGTAGCTCGCGCGCCTCGGTGCTCTCGGCGCCGCCGGCGCCCGGCAGCGCGGGCCCGGGCGCGCGCAGGCGGTGCGCCAGCCGCCGCTCGTAATCGAAGTAGCGATGCAGGTAGAGCCGGCCGTCGGCGTCGAGGATCAGCGGGCGCCCGGCAGGTGCCTCGGGCGTTCCGACCATCCGGGAGGCGAGCAGCGCCGCGCGCAATCCGGGCGCGTCGACATCGGCGGTGCTCGCGGCGGCGCGGGGCGGGCCGCCGGCCTGCGCGAAGTAGGCAGCGATCTCGGCGAGGTGCGCGCAGACGTGGCCCGAAGCGGTGGCGAGGCTCGCCGCGCGCGCGGCCACCCGCAGCGCAGGCAGCGTGTCCTCAGGCGCTCCGCCGGCGCGCGCCCAGCGCAGGACGTGATGGGCGAAGCCCTCGGCGAGGGCCAGGTCGGGGCGTTCGATATCGGTGCCGTTCATCGCATCGCGCCCGCATGGGCGTCCGCGAACAGCGCGTCGAGCCGCGCCAGCGCGGCGGGCGCGGGCCGGTGGTGGAACACGCCGGCGGGCGTGCCGTCGGGATTCACCCAATCCGGCCGCACGCCGCGCACAAACAGGTAGAGGACGCCGCCGAAATGCGTGTCGGCGCGAT
>JAJXTF010000153.1:0-987 GCA_021784125.1 Pseudomonadota bacterium
CAGCCACGCAGCGCCGGAAACGCCGGGCTCGATCAACGAGGGCGGCGAACTCGGTTACAGCCTCGCGCACGCGTACGGCGCCGTGTTCGACAATCCCGACCTGATTGCCGCCTGCGTGATCGGCGACGGCGAGGCCGAGACCGGGCCGCTCGCCACCAGTTGGCATTCGAACAAGTTCCTGAATCCGGTGCAGGATGGCGCAGTCCTGCCCATCCTGCACCTGAACGGCTACAAGATCGCCGGTCCGACCGTACTCGCCCGGATCGCGCACGACGAACTGGAAGCGCTCTTTCGCGGCTACGGTTACACGCCTTACTTCGTCGAAGGCGACGACCCGATGCGGATGCACGCACAGATGGCGGCGACGCTCGATCGAATCGTGGCCGATCTGCAGGCCATCCGGCGCAGCGCGAGCGCCGAGGGGTTCACGCAGCGACCGCGCTGGCCGATGCTGGTCCTGCGCACTCCGAAAGGGTGGACCGGCCCCCGGACGGTCGATGGCCAGGCGGTCGAAGGGACGTTCCGTGCGCACCAGGTGCCCGTCGCCGACTTCGCCGCCAGGCCCGACCACCTGACGATCCTCGAACGGTGGATGCAGAGCTACAGGCCCGGGGAACTGTTCGACCAGAACGGGAAGCTCGTCGCGGAGCTTGCGGAACTCGCCCCCACGGGTGACCGGCGCATGGGCGCCAACCCGCACGCCAACGGCGGAATGCTGCTCCGCGACCTGAAGATGCCGGACTTTCGCGACTATGCCGTGGAGGTGAAGGCACCCGGCAGCGTGGAGGCCGAGGCCACGCGCGTTCAGGGCGAACTGATTCGCGACATCCTGCGCGACAACGCCGACGCACGCAATTTCCTGGTGTTCAGCCCGGACGAAACGGCGTCGAACCGGTGGAATGCCGTGTTCGAGGTGACGGATCGGCGCTCGACCGCCGACGTTGCTGCGGCCGACGACCACGTCGCTCCCGGCGGCCGCGTTATGGA
>JAJXTF010000153.1:997-7652 GCA_021784125.1 Pseudomonadota bacterium
TGGAGATGCTGAGCGAGCACCAGTGCGAAGGCTGGCTCGAAGGCTACCTTCTCACCGGCCGGCACGGCGTCTTCTGCTGCTACGAAGCGTTCATCCACATCGTCGATTCGATGTTCAACCAGCACGCCAAGTGGCTGAAGGTGGCGCGCGACATCCCGTGGCGACGCCCGATCGCGTCGCTGAACTACCTGCTCACCTCACACGTATGGCGGCAGGACCACAATGGCTTCAGCCACCAGGATCCCGGGTTCATCGACCACGTGGTCAACAAGAAGAGCGAGGTCATCCGTGTCTACCTGCCGCCGGATGCCAACACGCTGCTGTCGGTCACCGATCATTGCCTGCGCAGCCGCAATTACGTCAATGTCATCGTCGCGGGCAAGCAGCCCGCGCCGCAGTGGCTCGACATGGATGCCGCCATCAGGCATTGCACGGCGGGGATCGGCATCTGGGAATGGGCGAGCAACGATGCGGGCGGCGAGCCCGACGTGGTCATGGCCTGCGCCGGCGACGTGCCCACGCTGGAGACGCTGGCCGCGGTCGACATCCTGCGTCGGCTGTTCCCCGCGTTGCGGATCCGGGTCGTCAACGTGGTGGACCTGATGACGCTCCAGCCCCGGAGCGAGCATCCACACGGCCTGTCCGACGACGATTTCGACGTCCTGTTCACCCGCGACAAGCCGATCATCTTCGCCTTTCATGGCTACCCGTGGTTGATCCACCGCCTGACCTACAGGCGCAGCAACCATGGACAACTGCACGTCCGCGGCTACAAGGAGGAGGGGACGACGACGACGCCCTTCGACATGGTGGTGCTCAACGACCTCGACAGGTTCCACCTGGTCGGCGACGTGATCGATCGCGTCCCGACGTTGGCTGCGCAGGCGGCTTACGCCAAGCAGTTTCTCCGCGACAAGCTGATCGACCACAAGAGTTACATCCACAGGTACGGCGAAGACATGCCCGAGATCCGCAACTGGACCTGGACACGGAGCGCCTGAGCCCTCGCCGCGGCCGGCGCAGCATGTCGCGATGGCCATGGCTGGCGGCGAACGACTATCCGATGCAGATCAGCCCGCCCTTGATCTGCTGGCCGAGGGTCGTGGCATGGGCGAGGCCCCAGACTCCGAATCCGAGCACGATGCTGCCCGACACGAGTCGCGCGGGACGGCTGCCGAGCCATGCGCGCGATCGTCGCAGCACCAGGGCGGCCGCCATCAGGTTGGGCAGCGTGCCCAATCCGAAGGCGAGCATCAGTACGGCGCCGCTCAACGCGTCGCCGCTCAGCAGGGCGCCGAACAGCACCGTGTAGACCAGCCCGCAGGGCAGCCATCCCCAGAGCATTCCCACGGCGAAGGCCTTCGGCAGGGTGTCCGCCGGCAGGAAGCGACGCGTGTGCGGCTTGATCCTGGCCCACAGGCGGCTCCCCAGGCGTTCGATCCTGGCGATGGGGCCGGGTAGGCCGGCGAGGTAGAGGCCGAGGCCGATCAGCAGCAGATTGGCCAGCACGTACAACGCGATCTGCACCGGCAGCAGCCCGTCGAGCATCAGGCCGAGGCTGCCCACGGCGCCGGCGATCGCGCCCGCGATCGCATAACTCGCGATCCGGCCCAGGTTGTAGGCGAGCGGGATCGACCAGGGCGTGGCAGGGGCGCCGGGTCCGCGGACCGCGCCGGAGAGGGCGGACACGATGCCCCCGCACATGCCCATGCAGTGCACGCCGCCGAGAAGGCCAGTGAACAGGGCAACCCCGAGGACGGCCCACGCGATCGTCATCGCTGCGGATTCCTTCGCCGGAGCGCGCCGAGATGCCCGCGCGCAGGCCGGCGGGCGCTCAGCGGCATGACGCGTTCTCGTCCGATCGCTTGGGACAGCCGATCGGTCGCGCAGGCGCCGGCAACGGGCAGCGGTTGATCTCGTCCGAGCCGCGCTGGAAGAAGCAGGTCAAGGCGCTGGAGGACGCGGCGAAGAGCCAGAACAGGAAGAAACCGATCGAGTACGTCGCGAGGCGGCTCGCGCCGAGCACCGAACCGAAATACGGGAGTTCGTCGGGGTCGAATACGGTGAAGAACAGCGCCTCCGCGACCCCCGCCGCGATGAACGACGGCCACAGTACCCAGATCAGCCTCTGGAGCTTCATGCGTTCCTCCTGCCCTGTCGTCGGTGCCCGCCGATGCGCATCGCTATTTCGGCGACGGCCCGAGAGCGAAGTGGTCGTCGCCCGGATACCAGTCGCCGGTCAGGCGCCAGGTCTGCGCCGAATCCTCGAGGTCGATGTCCCAGCGCCGGGTCGCGGCGAGCTGCATTTTTCCCTCGTAGAGTCCCGGCTGGATCTCCCGCGCGACGACAACCTCGTCGAGCCCGCCCTTGGTGGGATGGATGAAGTGCACGCGCAGCGCGGGTGGCAATTCGGCGCCGGTGAGCCGGACGCGCAGCATCGTCCGGTCGTGGTTCAGCATCACGTCCGCGCGGTAGTCTCTCTGCAACGCCAGGTGATCGTGCGCCAGCACGCGATTGATCGCCAGGCCCTCCTGGTAATAGTTGTCGACGACCAGCGCATCGGCGTGCTTCACGGCCAGGTAGAGGGTCACGAAGCTCGCCACCACGACGATCGCGGGGCCGGCCATGAGGATCCACGGCCAGGGCTCGCGGTACCAGGGAACGGGCGGGCGTCGAAGATCGGGTTGGGTCATGGGGCGGACTCGCGGATCAGGGGGCGACGAGCGTCGCCCTTTCGACGACGGTGAGCGGCGCGCTTCCCGGGTGTGTCGGGTCGACGGCTTCGACGGTGAAGTGGATGCGGTTCGACCGGTCCTCGAGCGATGCCCGCGGCGCCTCGACGCGCACCGCGATCACGCGCGACGAGGTCGGCGCCACGCGAATCGGCTGCGGCTCGATCTCGAGCTTGATGCCTTCCACGCCCGCCACCGAGATGCGCACGTCGCGCGCGATTTCCTGTGTGTTCATGATCTGCAGCCGGTAGACGTTCTGGACCTCCGGGTCGTCCGAGCCGTGCATCACGTTGCCGCGATCGCGGATCACGTCGACCTTCAGCGGCACGCGATGGTAGAGCGTGACCGCGGCGGCGATGATGATTAGCCAGAGGACGGCCGTGTAGACCAGCACTCGCGGCCTGAACACGCGCTTCAGGATGCGCTCGGTGCCGTAGTGCCCCTGCATCGCCTTTTCGGTGGAGTAGCGGATGAGCCCTTTCGGGTATCCCATCTTGTCCATCACCTGGTTGCATCCGTCGATGCACGCCGCGCAGCCGATGCACTCGTACTGCAGGCCGTTGCGGATGTCGATGCCGGTCGGGCATACCTGCACGCAAATGCTGCAATCCACGCAGTCCCCGAGGCCCTTCGCCTTGTAGTCGACGCTCTTGCCGCGCGACCCCCTCGGCTCGCCGCGCGCCGGGTCGTAGGTGATGATCAGCGTGTCCGGGTCGAACATGACGCTCTGGAAGCGCGCGTACGGGCACATGTACTTGCACACCTGTTCCCGCATCCAGCCTGCATTGCCGTAGGTGGCGAAGCCGTAGAACAGCACCCAGAACGTCTCCCATGGACCGGTGTGCAGCGTCATCACCTCGTTCCAGAGAACGTGGATCGGCGTGAAATAGCCGACGAACGTGAAGCCCGTCCACAACGCCAGCACGATCCACAGGCCGTGCTTGACGGCCTTGAGCCTGAACTTGCGCGCCGACAGCGGCGTCTGGTCGAGCTTCATCCGGGCGAGCCGGTCGCCCTCGACGATGCGCTCGATCCACATGAAGACCTCGGTGTAGACGGTCTGCGGGCATGCGAAGCCGCACCACAGGCGGCCGGCGACCGCGGTGAAGAGGAACAGCGAATACGCGCAGATGATCAGCAGTACCGTCAGGTAGACGATGTCCTGCGGCCAGAAGACGAGGCCGAAGATGTAGAACTTGCGCGAAATGAGGTCGAACAGCACCGCCTGGCGGTCGTTCCAGTTCAGCCACGGCAGCCCGTAGAACACGAGTTGCGTGAGCAGCACGAACGTCCAGCGCCACGCGGCAAAGGTCCCGTGCACCGCGCGCGGATAGATCTTCTTGCGGACCTCGTAGAGGGTCTGCTCCGCGGCTTCGGGAATCGGGGGGGCGCTGCTCGGCTTTACCGGGGTGTCCATCCGGCGATCAGCTCCGATTGCCAGGGTTGCGCGGCCGGCGCGCTCCGAGCCGCGTCACTTGCCGCCCGGACGCGAAAGGCCATATACCCACGCAGCGAGGATATGGATCTTCTCGGGCCCGAGGAACGCGCCCCACGCCGGCATCACGCCGTTGCGCCCCTTGCCGATGGTCCGGATCAGCGTCGTTTCGCTGCCGCCGTAGAGCCAGATGGCGTCGGTCAGGTTGGGTGCGCCCATGGCCTGATTGCCCTTGGCCTGCGGCCCGTGACAGGCCACGCAGTTGGTCTGGAACAACGTCTTGCCGTGCGCCGCACGTACGGAGTCGTAGGGCGTACCGCCCAGCGACTTCACGTAGTTGGCGAGGTCCTTGACGCCCTCGTCGCCGACGACCGCGCCCCAGGCCGGCATCGCCGCGGTCCGCCCGTTGGTGATCGTCGCGACGATCGTGTCGGGATCCCCGCCGTAGAGCCAGTCGTTGTCGGTCAGGTTCGGAAAGCCGTTCCCGCCGCGGGCGTCGGATGCGTGGCACTGCGCGCAGTAGTTGAGGAACAGTCGCTGGCCGATCTCCCGCGCCTGCGGATCGGCGGCGACGGCGGGGATCGGCATCGCGGCGTATTTGGCGAAGATCGGCTCGTAGGTTGCCTTCGCCCTGGCCTGCTCGGCTTCGTACTGCGAATCCGACGTCCACTTCAGCACGCCCGGAAAGCTGCCCAGCCCCGGATAGAGGACCAGGTACACGAGGCTGAAGACGATCGTGATGTAGAACAGCCACATCCACCACCGCGGCAGGGGATTGTTGTACTCCTCGAGATTCTCGTCCCAGACGTGGCCCATGACGCCGGCCTTCTGCCCCGGTTGCAGGCGCTTGGTCGACAGCCTCCACAGCAGCACCCCGCAGGCGAGGATGCTGACCAGGGTGATGATCGAGATGTAGAGACTCCAGAATCCGCTGTTGAAATCGCTCACGCCGATCTCCCATTCGGCTCCGGCGGCGCCGGAGTGTCCTCGTCGTCGAGGACGCTCAATGCGGTTGCATCGAAACGGGCCTTGCGTCTGCCGCCATAGGCCCACCAGACGATGGCCAGGAAGACCAGGAACGACACGACCGTGAGGCCGGAGTGGAATGCGATCACGGGGTCCATGTCACCTCACTCCTTTCAGCGCGGTGCCGAGGTCCTGCAGGTAGGCGATCAGCGCGTCGGCCTCGGTCTTGTCCTTGAGCTCCTCGGGCGCCTTGGCGATCTCGTCGTCGGTGTATGGAACGCCGACCTTGCGCAGGGCGCGCATCTTCGCCTGGATCGAATCCGCGTCGGCGGCGTTCTGGAACAGCCACGGATAACCGGGCATGTTCGACTCGGGAACGACGTCGCGCGGCTCGTTGAGGTGCTGCCGGTGCCACTCGTCGCTGTAGCGTCCGCCGACGCGCGCGAGGTCGGGGCCGGTGCGCTTGCTGCCCCACAGGAACGGATGGTCGTAGACGAACTCGCCCGCCACCGAGTAGTGGCCGTAGCGCTCGGTCTCCGCGCGGAACGGACGGATCATCTGGCTGTGGCAGTTGTTGCAGCCTTCCCGGATGTAGATGTCCCGGCCGGTCAGCTGCAGCGCCGTGTAGGGCTTGAGCCCCGTCACCGGCTGGGTCGTCGACCGCTGGAAGAACAGGGGCACGATCTCGACGAGCCCGCCGACGCTCACGACGAGGATGACCAGGACGACCATCCACGTCAGGTTCTTCTCGATGAACTCGTGTCCCGATGTGGTTTGCGTAGCCATGATGGGTCTGGAGGGAATGGGTTGGGGATCAGGCATGCGCGGCGGCCGGGGCGAGCACCGGCGCGTCGTAGGGCTTGGCGCCCCGCACCGTCTTCCAGACGTTCCAGGCCATGATCAGCATGCCGGAGAAGAACATCAGCCCTCCGAGCAGTCGGATACCGTAGAACGGGAAAGTCGACTTGACGCTCTCGACGAAGGTGTAGGTCAGCGTCCCGTCGGGATTCACCGCGCGCCACATCAGGCCCTGCATCACGCCGGCGACCCACATCGCCGCGATGTAGAGCACGACGCCGATCGTCGCCACCCAGAAATGCAGCGTGATCAGCTTGACGCTGTGCATTTCGGTGCGACCGAACAGCCGCGGGATCATGTAGTAGAGGCTGCCGATGGAGATCATCGCGACCCAGCCCAGCGCCCCGGAATGGACGTGGCCGATCGTCCAGTCGGTGTAGTGGGAGAGCGAGTTCACCGTCTTGATCGCCATCATCGGACCCTCGAACGTCGACATGCCGTAGAAGGAGAGGGCGGTGATCAGGAACTTGAGGATCGGATCGGTGCGCAGCTTGTGCCAGGCACCCGACAGCGTCATGATCCCGTTGATCATGCCGCCCCAGGACGGCGCGAGCAGGATCAGCGAGAACACCATGCCCAGCGACTGGGTCCAGTCCGGCAATGCCGTGTAGTGCAGGTGGTGCGGGCCCGCCCACATGTAGGTAAAGATCAGGGCCCAGAAGTG
>JAJXTF010000011.1 GCA_021784125.1 Pseudomonadota bacterium
CGCATCAAGCTCGTTCCCGAGTACGTCCGCCGCTGGAGGAAAGTCTACGGCGGCGAGAGCGAAATCGCGCCACGCGGCATCTATGCATCGCTCGCCGCATTTCTCGAGACCGTCCGTTCGCGCAACGTTCCGTTCCAGCGGTTTCTGGCGGGTGACAAGAGTGCACTCGGCCCGGCTGCCCGGGAAGGCATGCAGTTGTTCACCGGCAAGGCAGGTTGCGTGCGCTGTCACAGCGGACCGAGTCTTTCCGACCAGCAGTTCCACCGCCTCGTGGTCCCGGAGAACCCCGCGATTTGGGCCGAGCCATTGCGAGCCGTCGCCATGCTGCGGCTGTTCAAGCGCGATGGCGTCCCAGACGTCATGGACGTGCGCAGTGACGTCGGCCGCTACGCGGTGACGCAGGATCTACACGATCTGCGGCAAGTTCCTGACACCGTCTCTTCTGGACCTGAAGTGGACCGCACCGTACATGCACAACGGGGCTTTCCGAAGTCTCTCGGAGGTGGTGGATTTCTACGATCGTGGTGGCGGCCCGGGAAGTGAGCTCGAGCCGCTTCACCTGACCGCGCGAGAGAAGAAGGCACTGGTGGCGTTTCTCGACAGCCTCAGCGGCGACGAGGTCATCGTTGCCGAGCCGGTCCAGTGGCCGATGCAATCGCGCGGATTCCATCCGCAAGCTGTGGCCCCGGCGGCCGGTGGCGGCCCGGCCGCAGCCGAGGAACTCTCGGCTGCCATGAACCCACCCCCGCTGCAGTCTCTACCGCCGGTGCCGGTGCCTGATGACAATGCCATGACGGCAGCGAAGGTCGAGCTCGGCAGAATGCTGTTCTGGGATCCACGCGTCAGCGGGAATGGCAGTACGCCGTGCGTGTCCTGCCATTTCCCGCAAATGGGGTGGAGTGACGGCAATGCGATTTCGCGGGGCTATCCGGGAACCCAGAACTTCCGCAACGCGCTCACCGTGCTCAACGCCGCTTATTTCCGCCACCCCTTCTGGGAGGGTTCGGTCGATCGGCTGGAAACCCAGGCGCAGACTGCGGGATCCGGACCGGTCGAGGGTAATGCGGACGGGTCGATGATGGAGATGCGCTTGCGCTTCATACCTGACTACGTCGAGCGATTCAAGGCGGCGTTCGACACCAAGTGGCCGGAAGCGCGCGACGTCTGGCGAGCGATCGCGACCTTCGAGCGCACCATCGTCACCGATCCGAGTCGCGTCCCTTTCGACCGCTACCTGAATGGAGAACCCGACGCACTGTCATCGGCGGCGCTTCGCGGGTATCGATTGTTCACCGGCAAGGCGGGCTGCCTGAGCTGCCACAACGGTCCTCTGGCATCCGATGAGCGCTACCACTCGGTCGGCCTGCCGGAGAATCCGATTCTCGAGTCGAGTGTTCTCCATCAGGCAACTCACAGCTTCGCACAGCGAGCGAAGGGCGTCATCGATCCGGCGCTGCTCGACGCCGATGTGGACCTGGGTCGCTACTACCAGACCAGGAATCCGGCGGACATCGGACAATTCCGTACACCGAGCCTGCGTGAGCTGAAATATACGGCACCCTATATGCACAACGGTCAATTCACGACGCTGGATGAGGTGGTCGACTTTTTCGATCGAGGCGGGGGAACCGGGCCGAACCGCTCGCCGCTGCTCAAACCACTACACCTCAGCGCCCAGGAAAAAAGCGATCTCGTGGCGTTTCTCAAATCCTTGAGCATGGATGAGCCGCTGTTCGTGGCTGCCCCGCAACTGCCACCGATCGTTCCGCTCGGGGAGTGACGCGGCTCGCCGATACGCGGGTGCGCCAGCCTGCCGAGCGCACCGGCGCTCGGGGTCGGGGAGGCGCTCCGACAGCCGAACACCGCGGCATGCGCGCAGGTACCGCCCGCACGCTGAATTGACCCTGTCCCGGGTTTGGTGGAGACTCACGGCGCAATGAGCCATCCCCTGCCACTGCATCCTCCGCTCGCCACGCTCGACGACGACGCGTGGGAGGACCTCCTCAATTTCATCGAGGAGCGCCGGGTCATCCCGATCATCGGGCCCGAGCTGCAGAAAGTCGAAACCGACGCCGGACCGCGGCTGCTCTACGACTGGGTCGCCGAGAAGCTCGCTGGCAAGCTCGGCGTCGACACGGCGCAGCTCCCCAAGCCCTATACGCTGAACGACGTCGTCTGCTGGTTCCTCGCTTCGCGCGGCCGGCGCGAGGAGGCGTACACGCGGCTGCGCAGCCTCTTCCGCGACGCGAACTTCGCCCCGCCGCTCGCGTTGCGGCAGCTGGCCCAGATCACCGATTTCGACCTCTTCGTCACGACGACCTTCGACCCGCTGCTCGAGCAGGCGGTGAACCAGGAGCGCTTCGGCGGCGCGCAGTCGACCGAGGTCATCGCCTATGCGCCGAACCGAGTCGCCGACCTTCCCTCGGAACGCGAGAAGCTGCAGCGTCCGGTGATCTATCACCTGCTGGGGCGCCTGTCGGCATCGCCGACCTATGTCATCTCCGACGAGGACACGCTCGAATTCATCTGCGCGCTGCAGAGCGAGCACCTGACGCCGGAGAAGCTGTTCCACGAGCTCGAGCACAGCCACCTGCTGTTCATCGGCAGCAGCTTCACTAACTGGCTCGCGCGCCTGTTCCTGCGCATGGCCAAGCGGCGCCGTCTGTCCGACCCGCGCGACGTCGGCGAGGTGCTGGCCGACAACCACTCGGTCAGTGACGGGCGCCTGATGGGTTTCCTCCAGCAGGTCAGCGTGCGCACGCGCGTCTACAGCGGTGCCGAGAGGTTCGTCGACGAGCTGCACCGCCGCTGGATGACGCGCCGCAAGCCCGGCGAGGTCGTCGAGCTGAATCTGCCGCAGCGTTTCCTGCCGCCCGAACGAGAGATGCCCGACAACGCAGTCTTCATCAGCTATGCGCGGGAAGACTTGCCGGCGGTGCAGCGCTTGAAGGCGGGGCTCGACGCGGCGGGCATCAATACCTGGTTCGACCTCGACCGGCTCGAAGGTGGCGACGACTACGACCGCAAGATCCAGCGCAACATCGCGCGCTGCTCGTATTTCATCCCGGTGATTTCGGCGACGACCGAGCGGCGGCTGGAAGGCTACTTCCGCCGCGAGTGGAGCTACGCCCTCGATCGCTCGCGCAACATCGCCGAGGGCGCGCTGTTCATCGTCCCGATCTGCATCGACGGCACGCAGGCGATCGATGCCCACGTCCCCGACAGGTTCAAGGCGCTGCACATCACGCGCCTGCCGGGTGGCGAGGTGACGCCGGAGTTCGCGCGCCACCTGCAGGACTTCCTGTCCGCGCGGCACTGACGCGGTCGTGGCCCCCCTCGACAGCCCTGCCGCGCAGACCTCGATCGACCCGCAGCATCCCTGGCTGGGCCTCGCGTCGTTCACCGAGGAGACCCAGGGGTATTTCTACGGCCGCGAGGAGGAGGTCGCCGAGCTCGCCCGCCGCGTCCAGCGCAAGACACTGACGCTGCTGTTCGGCCAGTCGGGCCTCGGCAAGACGTCGATCCTGCGCGCAGGCATCGTGCCGAGGCTGCGGCCGATGGGCTACTGCCCGGTCTACGTGCGCGTCGACTACTCGGGAGACTCGCCCGTACCCGCCGAGCAGATCAAGCAGGCGATCGTCCGGGCCACGCAACGCTCGGGTGAGTGGACGCAGACCGGCGTTGCCGTCGAAGGCGAATCGCTGTGGGAATTCCTCCACCACCGCGACGACGTGCTGAAGGACGAATTGGGCACGCCGCTGATCCCGCTGCTGATCTTCGACCAGTTCGAGGAGATCTTCACGCTGGCGCAGGCAGACGACGCAGGCCGCAGCCGTGCCGCGCAGTTCATCGAGGACCTCGCGGACCTGGTCGAGAACCGACCGCCGAAAGCCCTCGAGGCGCGGATGGAGGCCGACGAATCGGCGGCCGAGAAATTCGACTTCACGCGCAGCGACTACCGGATCCTGATTGCGTTGCGCGAGGATTACCTCGCGCACCTCGAGGCATTCAAGGCTGTGATGCCCTCGATCACCCAGAACCGGATGCGCCTGGCGCGCATGACCGGCGAGCAGGCGCTCGACGCCGTCATGAAACCGGGCGGCAAGCTGGTGTCGCAGGAGGTTGCCGAGGCGATCGTCCGCTTCGTTGCCGGCGGCTCGGAGCTGCGCAATGCCGAGGTCGAGCCCTCGCTGCTCTCCCTCATCTGCCGCGAGCTCAACAACGCGCGCATTGGCAAGGGACGCGCGGAAATCTCGGCCGATCTCCTCGCCGGCTCCCACGAGACGATCCTCGCCGAGTTCTACGAGCGCGCGCTCGCCGACCAGCCGGCGGCACTGCGCCACTACATCGAAGACGAGCTGCTGACGGAATCTGGCTATCGCGAGAGCATCGCCGAGGAGAGCGTGCGCAAGGCCTTCGCCGGCATGGGCGCGAAACCCGATGCGCTGCCGACGCTGGTCGACCGCCGACTGCTGCGCATCGAGGAGCGTCTCGACGTCCGCCGGGTGGAGCTGACCCACGACGTGCTGTGCAACGTCGTGCGGGCGAGCCGCGACCTGCGTCATGAGCGCGAAGCCCGCGACGAGGCGGAGCGCAAGCTCGCCGAGCAGCGCGCCCGCGAGCGCGCCACCCGCAAGGCACTGGTGCGCGCGCGCCAGATCGCCGCGGTGTGCGCGGTGCTCGCGATCGGCGCGATCGGCAGCGCGATCTACGGCTACGAGAGCGCGAAGCGCGCGCAGCGCGCCGAAGCCGACGCGCAGCAGACCCGTCAGCTCGCCGACAGCGCAAGAGGGCAGGCCGAGAAGCTGATCGTCTACCTGCTCGACGACTTCTATCTCGAGCTCGAGCCCATCGGGCGCCTCGACATCGTGGCGGGCCTGGCCAAGCGCGCCGTCGACTACTACGCGGACCTGCCCGCGGCGCTGCGCACGCCCGAGACCGACCGCAATCGCGCGCTCGCCCTGGTGCGCTACGGCGCTGCGCTGCGCAACCAGTCGAAGCTCGCGGAGGCCAAGACCGCGCTCGCCGACGCAGTTTCGGCGCTGACGCGCCTGCGCGCGCAGGGCGACCGGTCGGAGGAGACGACGATCGGGCTCGGGCTCGGACTTGCGGCGCAGGCCCGCGTGGCGAGCAGCGAGGTCCGAGGCCCCGACGAACTCGACTTCGCCCGACAGTCGGTCGCGGTGCTGGAGCCGCTGATGCACGCGCCCTCCCCGTCGGTCGCGGCGCGGCGCGCCTACGGGCTCGCCGCGACCTTCCTCGGCTTCTCGCAGATGCAGTCCAACGACAGCGAGGCGGCCGTGAAGACGCTCGACCGCGCGCGCGAGGCGAACCGCAGCATCGCGAACCTCAGTCTCGACGACATGCCCGCGGCGGTCGCCTATGCCGAGGCGTCGGCGTGGCAGGCTGCCGCGCTCAGCAACCTCGGCGAGTTCGATCGTCTGCAGGCGATTTCCGCCGACGGTCTCAAAGTGAGCGATGCGGTGCTCGCCGCGCAGCCGGGCAACATGTCGGCACGTCGCGCCCAAGCCCTGCTGTTCGACAGCCTGGTATCGGCAGAATCGACGTCGATGCACGTCCGCAAGGCGCTCGAATGGGCGGGGCGCGACGTTGCCGGCTGGCAGGCGATGACCGAGCTCGATCCCACCAACCAGATCTCGTGGAACAACCTGGTCAGTGCGCGGATGCAGATGGCGGGCGTGCACCTGAGCCTTGGCGGCGTCGACGCCGCGCGCCAGGAACTGCGGTCGGGGCTCGCCGTGGCCAGCCGCGTGCGCCAGGCCGCGATCCTGGGGGTGGTGCTGGCGCTCGACGCAGGGTATCTCGCGCAGGTCGAGGCTGACTCCGGAAACGAGCAGGCCGCGGCGGCCGCGGCGGCACAGAACCGCCGCTACGCCGACATGGCGACGGCGGGCCAACCGGCGGATACTTTCGGGCACGCCTACCTGCCCGAATTCCTCGGTCAGATCGGATTCCCGTTCGGCGGACTTGGCATTGGCTACGCCGCGCTCGCAGTCCCGTTCGCCTCGGGCGATTTCGCGACCGTGCAGGCGATGGCATCGGGTGCGGCGAAGCGCCTCGATGCGACCACGCCTCCGGACGCGGGCGCGAAGGAGAGGCGCGACAATGCGCTCTGGATGGCGTGGCGGATGGCCGCCGAGGCGTCGTGGTGGCGTCGCGATTTCGCCAGTGCCGGCGACGAGATCGCCAGAGCCATCGCGGTCCGCAAGCAGGTGCCCCTGCGAAATATCGGTGACCAGCGAAACCAGAACATCCTGCTCACCCTCGAGGCGTGGATCGCGGCGGGAGCGGGCGACTCGGCGAGAGCCGGTCGCATCATCGCACCGGTGCTCGCGTTCGAGCGCAGCCTCTACCTGCGCAAGGACAACGAGGATCTGACGCAGCACATCGAGTACGCGCAGGCGCTCTACGCGTCGGCGCTTGCCGCGCCCGCGGCGAAGGCTGCCCCGCTCGCGCAGGCGGCGCGGCTGATCGACTCGTTGCCACCCGCGATGCGCCGGCTGATCAGCGTCAGCCGCTTGCGCGCACGGATTACCGAGGCGCAGGGATCCTGAGCACGGGCGTCGACGAAATCCGCGGCCACCTCGAGCGCGGCGCGCCGTGGGATGCCTGCGATGTGTTCCGCGAGCGGATCATTGTCCGTCCGGGCGACGCGGAACTCTTCTACTGGGGCGCGCTTGCGCACGCCCGTGCCGGCGCCACCCGGCGCGCACACGCGCTGCTGGACGAAGCTCAGTCGCGGCTGAACGACGGCGAAGGAGGCCAGGTCCGGGCACCGGCGCGGCTCGACGAAGCACCCGCACGGCAATCTTCGCTGCTCGCCGACGTCCTCAGCCTGCGCGGGCGGCTGTCGAAGGACGCGCTCGGCCGCGCACTGCAGGGCGCAGGCATCGGCCACGCAGGCCGGCGCGTCCGCGCCCTGGCCGCGAGCGCGCGCGACGAGTACGTGGCGGCCTACGCACTGGCGCGAGATCCTTACCCGGGAATCAATGCGGCGACGCTGTCGATGTTCGCCGGCGATCCGGAGCAGGCGCGGACGCTGGCGCGAGAGATCGCGGCGGGGCTCTCCGCCCGCGCGACTCCGCTCGACTGCTGGGATCACGCGACGATGGGCGAGGCCGCCCTGCTGCTGGGCGACCCCGACCGCGCCGTGCAGAGCTATGCGGCCGCGAGTGCGCTCTGTCCCCGCGATGCCGGCAACGTCGCGACGATGCGGCGACAGGTGTTGCTGCTCCAGCACCTGATCCCCGAGGCGCGCGCGGTCCTGCGCGTCCTCCCGGTGCCGGACGTGCTTGTCTTCACCGGCCACATGATCGATGCGCCCGGCCGTTCCGAACCCCGGTTCCCGCCGGCGCTCGCGCCCGTCGTGGACGCGGCGATACGCGAGCGCCTGGCGCGCCTGCAGCAGCCGATCGTCTACGCATCGGCCGCCTGTGGCGCCGACCTGATATTCATCGAGGCGGCGCAGGACGCCGGGGCGGAAGTGAACGTCGTGCTGCCCTTCGACCGGGACGACTTCCTGCGGACCAGCGTCGCGGTCGGCGGCACCGCCTGGGGCGACCGCTTCGATAGCGCGCTTGCCCGGGCATCGCGTGTGATCATGGCGACAGATGAGAATTATCTCGGCGACGACGTCCTGTTCGAGTACGCCGCCACGCTGCTCGAGGGTCTCGCGCTGCTGCGGGCTGCGCAGCTGGCAACTTCGCCGACGATGCTGTGCGTGCTCGATCCGGACGCCGCCGCGAAGGTCGGCGGCACGCGCGCATCGTTCGCGCGCTGGAACCGCAACGTCGGACCGCCCGAGGTGATCGACCTGCGCCAAGTGCGCGAAACGGCCGCGGCCGCCGGCGCGGCGCCTGCGCGAAGCCCGCCGCCGGGCGCTGCGACGCCCGCCGGCATGCACGCTCCTGCGGCGCCACCGGACTCCGCCCGGAGCCCCGAGGCGACAGACCTGGTGGCCGAGCGTCCGCATCGGACGCTGAAGTCGCTGCTCTTCGCCGACTTCGCCGGTTACAGCCGCCTGCACGACGCGTGTGCGCCGCTCTTCCAGCAGCGGTTCCTGGAGATCGGCGCAAGACTGATCGGATCGCTCGCGGCAAGGCCGCTGGAGGCCAAGACCTGGGGCGATGCGCTCTACGTCGTGTTCGAGTCCCCCCGCGACGGCGCGGAATTCGCGCTGCAGTTTCTCGCAAGCATGCTCGAGGCCGACTGGGCGGAGGCGGGGCTGCCCGAAGGGAGCCAGATCCGCGTCGCGCTGCACGACGGTCCCGTGTTCCGCATCGTCGACCCCGTCGTCGCCCGGGACAGCTACTTCGGTTCGAGCGTCACGCGGGCGGCGCGCATCGAGCCGGTCACCCCCCCGGGCATGATCTACGTCAGCGAGGCATTCGCGGCGACGCTGGCCGCCACGGGGCAGCGCGACTACGTGCTCGAATACATCGGAAGGCTGCCGCTCGCCAAGGGCTATGGGGAGTCGCGCGTCTACCGTCTCGACAGGGCGTGAACGGTCGACGCGCAGTCCGGGTCGCGTGCGGCGACATGGAGCATGACTGGCGCGAGGCGCGCCACAGGCGATAATGTCGGTCGCGCATGGCAGCCCTGATCCTCCCGCGCACTTTCCGCGCGCTCCGGCACCGCAACTTCCGCCTGTTCTTCACCGGCCAGGGGTTGTCGCTGGTCGGCACCTGGCTGCAGCAGGTGGCGATGGGCTGGCTGGTCTACCGTCTGACCGATTCGGCGTGGCTGCTCGGCGTGGTCGCGTTCTGCAACAACGTCGGCATCCTGCTGTTCGGCAATCTCGCCGGGGTGCTGGCCGACCGCATCGACCGGCGTCGTGGTCTGTTCACGACGCAGTCGCTGATGCTGGTCCAGGCGCTGATCCTGGCGGTCCTCGTCGCAGGCGGCTGGATCCAGACCTGGCACCTGATCGTGCTGGCGCTGTGGCTTGGCACGTGCTCGGCGTTCGACCTGCCGCTGCGCCAGTCGCTGTACATCCATTTCGTCGAGGACCGCGGCGATCTGGCGAACGCCATCGCGCTCAACTCGATGCTGGTCAACACCGCGCGAGTCGTCGGCCCGGCGATCGCGGGCATGCTGCTGGCGTTGACCAGCGAGGCGGTGTGCTTCGGGCTGAATGCACTGTCGTTCGTCGCCGTCATCGTCGCGATCGCGCGCATGCACTGGCCGCAGGAACGAAGGCCCGTCGCCACCGCGGGGTGGTGGGCGAGCTGGGTCGAGGGCGCGCGCTACGCGTTCGCGCTCTCCCCCGTGCGCGCGTTGCTGGCGCTGGTCGCGGCCTTGGCGTGGACCATCTCGCCGTACTCGTCGCTGATGCCGGTGTACGCGAAGGACATCTTCGGCGGCGGTCCCCACACGCTGGGCTGGCTGCTCTCCGCGGCGGGCTTCGGCGCTCTGCTGTCGACGGGTTACCTCGCCGGACGCTCGTCGGTGCGCGGCCTCGGCCGGGTCATCGTGTTCGCGGCGGGGACGGCCGGGGTCGCGCTCGCCGCGTTCGCCTACATGAAGTCCTATGCGATCGCGCTAGTGCTGATGGTGTTCATAGGCGGCGGGACGATCCTCGCCGCGGCCTCGGCCAACACGATCCTGCAGACGATCGTCGAGGACCGCTTGCGCGGGCGGGTCGCGTCGTTCTACACGCTCGCGTTCCTCGGGGTCGCGCCGCTCGGCAACCTGGCGGCGGGGGCGATCGCCGGTGCTTTCGGCACGCGCTTCGCGTTCGCGCTGAACGGTGTCCTGGCCGTGCTCGCGACGCTCTGGTTCCGGCGCAGGCTTCCCGAGGTGCGCGCGGTGCTGCGACCGATCTACGAGCAGCTCGGGGTGCCAAGCGAGGATCGCTGATTCAGTCGAGCACGACGCTGATTCAGCGCAGCGTGGACGACATCGCCGACAGGCTGTTCAGCACGCGGATCGCGTGACGCATCGTCGGCGAGGTGAATTCGACCGTCAGCGCGTCGACTCGGCGCAGGATCGGCAGGGTAGCGAACAGGTCGGCCAGCGCGACGCCCGTCGCCTCGACCCGCAGCGTCGCCGGCACCTGCACCGGTCTCAGCCTGAGCTCGCCGCAGCGCGCCGCAGCCTCCTTCGCGCCCGCGGCGATCGCCGCTGCCGCGGCCTGCGGGGACAGGCAGGACGCCGCGCGTTGGCCCAGCGTGCGCTTGACGGCGACGCCGATGGCGCCGGGAAACAGCGGGGCGGTCTCGGCGACGAAAGCATCGTCGCCGGTGCACAGGGCCACCGGCGCGTTGTATTCGGCGGCGACCGCGCCGTAGAGGCCGGCCTCGCCCGTCTCGGCGCCGTTCACGACGATGCGCCCGAATGCGAAGCCGTTGACCGTATGGGCGAGCGTCCCGGGCGCCCGCGCCCTCGCGTGCCAGCCGACGAGGAACACGGCAGCGCAATCCTGGTCGACGCCGGCCATCATGGCGAGCTCGCGCGGCTTGCCCTGGATCAGCTCGGCGCGCGGGTCGAGATCCTCCGCGATCAGGTTGCGGAAATTGCCGTGCGAATCGTTGACCAGCACGGCGGTCGCGCCGCCATCGAACGCCCCGCGGATGGCCGCGCTCGCCTCGCCGGTCATCAGCCGGCGCGCGCGCTCGTACTCCGGATTGCCGGGGCGCGTCTGCTCGGGGTCGACGACCCCGGCGATGCCTTCGATGTCGACCGAGATCAGGATCTTCACGTGGTCTGCCTTTCCGGGAGGGTCACAGGCGCTCGATCTTCGGGTCGAGCGCATCGCGCAGTCCGTCGCCCAGCAGGTTGAAGGCCAGCACGGTGAGGAAGATCGCGAGCGCCGGGAAGATCGCCTCGTGCGGCGCCACCAGCATGTCGGAGCGCGCGGCATCGAGCATCGCCCCCCATTCGGGCATCGGCGGCTGGGCGCCCATGCCGAGGAAGGACAGGCTCGCCGCGGTGATGATCGACGTGCCGATGCGCAGCGAGAAATAGACGACGACCGCCGAGATCGTGCCGGGGAAGATGTGGCGCAGGATGATCGTGCGGTCGGAGGCGCCGAGGCTCTTCGCAGCCTCGACGTAGGTGAGGTGCTTGAGCGCCAGCGTGTTGCCGCGGACCAGCCGGGCGAAGGTCGGGATGCTGAAGATCGCGACTGCGGCGATGACGTTGGCCATGCCGCCGCCGAGGATCGCGACGATGCCGATCGCGAGCAGGATGCCCGGGAAGGCGAAGAGCACGTCGCAGATGCGCATGATGATCCGGTCCGACCAGCCTTCGTAATAGCCTGCGACGAGGCCGAGGATCGTGCCGACGATCGAGCCCGCAGCCACCGACAGGAAGCCTGCCGCCAGCGATATGCGCGCGCCCATGACGATGCGGCTGAAGATGTCGCGCCCCAGCGAGTCGACGCCGAACAGGTGCGCAAGCGACGGCGCCGCGTTCAGGGCGTCGTAGTCGAAGTAGGTCTCGGCGTCGTAGGGAACGATCCACGGCGCGGCGATCGCGACGACGACCAGCAGCAGCACGAAAGCACCGGCGACCAGCGCGATCTTCTGGCGCCGGAACTTGCGCCAGAACTCGGACCACGGCGTGCGCATGCGCTCGTGGCTGCCGGCGGAGGTTGCACTCATGCGCGCTGCGCGGCGACGCGACGCAGCGACCGGGGCACGCAGCGGCCTGGCATCAGCGGTACCGGATCGTCGGATTGATCAGGCCGTAGAGGACGTCCACGACCAGGTTGATCAGGATGAATTCCAGCGAGAACAGGAGCACCAGCGCCTGGATCACCGGGTAGTCGCGCATGTCGACCGCGTCGACCAGCAGCCTGCCCAGTCCCGGCCAGTTGAACACCTTCTCGACGACGATCGAGCCGCCGAGCAGGAACCCGAACTGCAGTCCCATCATCGTCACGACCGGGATCAGCGCGTTGCGCAGCGCGTGCCGCGCGACGACCCTGCGCTCGGAGAGGCCCTTGGCACGCGCGGTGCGGATGAAGTCCTCGCCGAGGATGTCGACGAACGACGAGCGGGTGAAGCGCGCCATGATGGCGGCGACGGCCGCGCCCAGGGTCAGCGAGGGCAGGATGTAATGGCGCCAGCTGTCGTTGCCGACGGTCGGCAGCCAGTTCAGTTGCACTGCGAACACCTGCATCAGCACCATCCCGAGCGCGAAGGCAGGGAAGGAGATTCCCGACACGGCGAGCGTCATGCCGATGCGGTCGGGCCAGCGGTTGCGCCAGACGGCCGACACGACGCCGAGTGCCATGCCGATCGTGACCGACCACAGCATGCTCCAGAGCGTGAGCCAGAAGGTCGGCATGAAGCGCTCGGCGATCTCGGTCGACACCGGACGCTTGCTGCGCAGCGACGTGCCGAAATCCCAGCGCAACACGCCACCGATGAAGCGGACGAATTGCGCGGGCAGCGGCTTGTCGAGCCCGAGATCCTTGCGCACCAGTTGCACGGTTTCCGGCGTCGCGTCGGGTCCCGCCGCGAGGCGCGCCGGATCGCCGGGCAGCAGGTGGACGAACAGGAAGACGAGAAAGGCGACAAGCAGCAGCGTCGGCAGCAGTCCCAGCAGGCGCTTGACGATGTACTGCGTCATTGTCGCTTCGGGTTCCCCTCACCCGCCTCGCTCACGCTCGGCTCCCTCTCCCCCTGAGGGGAAGAGGGGTGGGGTGAGGGGGTCACTTCAGGTCGATGTCGGTGAAGTTGAACGACGCGTCGGGCATCACGTACACGCCGGAGAGGTTCCTGCTGTGCGCCGACAGCAGCTTCTCGGTGACCAGCGGTGCCCAGGGCGCGTCCTTCCAGATCCGCTCCTGCGCGTCGCGATAGAGCTTCGCCTTCTGCAGCTTGTCGGTCGTCGCGAGCGCGCCCTTGATGTCGGCGTCGACCTGGGCGTTCCTGTAGTAGGCGGTGTTGAAGAGCTTGGGCGGCCACGAGTCGCCGTAGAGCAGCGGCCGCAGCGCCCAGTCGGCCTCGCCGGTCGACGACGACCAGCCGACGTAGTAGAGGCGCACCGGCGCAGTCTTCGGGTCCTGCCAGCTCTCGACTTTCTCGACGCGTTGCCCGGCTTCGAGGAGGGTGATCTTCGTCCTGATGCCGACCTGCTGCAGCTGCTGCTGCAGGAACTCGGACACCTTCTGCGCAGTGCTGTAGTTGTAGGCCGACCAGAGCTCGGTCTCGAAACCGTTGGGGTAGCCCGCCTCGGCAAGGAGCTTCTTCGCCTTGGCGACGTCATACGGCCAGGGGCCGAGCTTGACGCTGTACTCGACGGCGTCGGGCACGACGCCGTCGGCAGGCGCCGCATAACCGTTGAACGCGACCTTGGCGAGCGCCTGCTTGTTGATTGCGTAGGCGATCGCTTCGCGCACCTTGGGATTGTCGAAAGGCTTCTGCAGCGTGTTCATCGAGAGGTAGCGCAGCACGATCGACGGCGCCGCGACGAGCTCGAGGCCGGGCTTCGCCTTCAGCACGCCCGCGAGCTCGTAGGGCACGGGAAAGGTGAACTGCGCTTCCCCGGTCTGCATCAGGGCCGCGCGCGAGTTGTTGTCGACGACGGAGCGCCAGGTGATCGAATCGACCTTGGGGTAAGCCTTGCGCCAGTAGCCGTCGAACTTCGCGACTTTCAGGTAGTCGGGCTGCTTCCATTCGACGAACCTGAACGGGCCGGTGCCCACCGGGTGGAAGGCGATGCCCTTGCTTCCCCATTTCTGCAGTGCGGCCGGGCTGATCATCACGCCGGACGGGTGGGCGAGGTCGTTGATGAACGCCGAGAACGGCTCCTTCAGCGTGACCCGCGCCGTGTGGGCATCGACGGCCTCGGTCTTCGCGATGATGCTGTAGAGACCGTAGCGCTTCAGGTGGTTCTCCGGGTTGGTCACGCGGTCGAAGTTCACCTTGACCGCCTCGGCATCGAAATCGGTGCCGTCCTGGAATTTGATGCCTTTCTTCAGCTTGATCGTGTAGACGAGCCCGTCCTTGCTGACGGTGTAGCTGTCCGCCAGCACCGGGATCAGCTTCATGTCCTTGTCGAAGCCGAACAGTCCTTCGTAGAACGACTTCGCCATCGCCTGCGACAGCGTGTCGTTGGCGTCGTAGGGGTCGGTGGTCGTGAACGTCGAGGCGACGGCGAACACGACGTCCTTGCTCGCGTGGGCGGGTGTGGCGCCGAGGGCCAGCAGCGCGAGTGCGAAAGCGGCGAAGCTGTGGAGGAAAGCTTTGGTCATCTTGCGCTCCAGGACAGGGGTGGGTTCATGATCGACGGCATGCGGATTCAGTAGGCGCCACCGACGCGGTGCGTCGCGACGAAATGTCCCGGCGCGACTTCGATCAGCGGCGCGACCTGCGGTTCGTCGCCGACGTCGCGTATCGGGCTCGGGATTTCCTCGGATGATAGCGCCCGTTCGCGCCTGCGCCGCGCCGGATCTGCAACCGGTACGGCAGACATCAGGCGGCGGGTATACGCATGGCGCGGATTGCCGAAGACCGCCCGGCGCGGGCCGATCTCGACGATCTGTCCGAGGTACATCACCGCGACGCGGTGGCTCACGCGTTCGACCACCGCCATGTCGTGGGAGATGAACAGGTAGGAGACGCCGAACTCGGCCTGCAGGTCGAGCAGCAGGTTGACGATCTGCGCCTGGATCGAGACGTCGAGTGCGGAGACCGCCTCGTCGGCGACGATGATCCGGGGCTGCAGGGCGAGCGCGCGTGCGATCGCGATCCGCTGGCGCTGGCCGCCCGAGAATTCGTGGGGATAGCGGCGGGCGTGGTCGGGGGCGAGGCCGACGTGCCCGAGCAGCCAGGCGACGCGCTCGTCGGCTTCGCGGCGGCCCGCGATGCCATGGATGTACAGCGGTTCGGCGATCGAGAAGCCGACGGTCAGCCGCGGGTCGAGCGACGCGAAAGGATCCTGGAAGATCATCTGGATGTCGCGCCGCAGCGGCCGCAGGTCGTCGTCGGAGAGCTTGGCGATGTCGCGGCCGTCGAAGGTGACGCTGCCCGCGGCGATGTCGGCGAGCCGCAACAGCGAGCGTCCGGTCGTCGACTTGCCGCAGCCGGATTCACCGACCAGCGCGAGCGTCTCGCCCGCGGCGAGATCGAAGCTCACCTGCTCGACCGCGTGGACGCGTCGGCGCACGCGTCCGAGGAATCCCGACCGGAGGTCGAACCGCGTCGTGAGCCCCCGCACGCGCAGCAGCGGCGGGTGATCCGAGCCCACTGGTCGTGTTGCGGGGGCCGCAGCGTCCACGATCCGTGCATCGCCGCCGCCTGCCGCCGGGGCGCCGCTGCTCGCGCCCGGCAGCGCGAACTTGCGCGGCGCATCCTCGTCCTGCAGTGCCCCCAGCCGCGGCACTGCGGCGAGCAGCGCGCGGGTGTAGGGATTCGCCGGCGCCGCGAACACCGCCTCGGTCGCCCCTGCCTCGACTTTCTCTCCCTGGTACATGACGACGACGCGATCGGCGATCTCGGCCACGACCCCCATGTCGTGGGTGATGAACATCACCGCCATGCGCATCTCGTCCTGCAGCATGCGGATCAGGGTCAGGATCTGCGCCTGGATCGTGACGTCGAGCGCGGTCGTCGGCTCGTCGGCGATCAGCAGCGTCGGCTTGCAGGAAAGCGCCATCGCGATCATCACGCGCTGGCGCATGCCGCCGGAGAGCTGGTGCGGGTAGCGGTCGAGCACCGAGCGGGCTTCGGGTATGCGCACCTGCTCCAGCATCCGCAGCGCCTCGGCGCGCGCGCCGGCGGCGTCCTTGCGCTGGTGCAGTCGGATCGACTCGGCGATCTGCTCGCCTGCCGGGAACACCGGATTCAGCGAGGTCATCGGCTCCTGGAAGATCATCGCGATCTCTGCGCCGCGGATCGCGCGCAGGGTCGCGTTGTCGGCGCGCGCGAGATCGACCTGCGCACCGCCCGACCGTGCGAAGAGCATGCGGCCGCCGACGATGCTGCCGCCGCCGTGCTCGACCAGGCGCATGATCGACAGCGCGGTGACCGACTTGCCCGAGCCCGATTCGCCGACGACGGCGACGGTCTCGCCGCCACCGATCGCGAAGCACAGGTCGCGCACCGCGGTGACGGTGCGATCGGTCGTGGCGAATTCGACGGTCAGGCCGTCGACTCGCAGTACGGACGCGCCGGGAGGGTCTTGATTCAAGGGATTCGACAGGGCGGGGCTCGAAGACCCCGCATTATCGAAGACCGCCGGCAGGGCGGCAATGCGGGTCGCGAACGGACCCGCGCGGTGATGGGAACGACCTCGCTGCGGGTCGCTGCGGTCAGGCCTTCTCTGCCTCGGGGACCTGGCGCTTCTGCAGTAGCGCGGGGACGGGATGCGCCCTGCGGGCTGCGTGGCCGTGCGGGTGCTGGCCTGCCGCCGGCCCCGAGGCGGGCGCGCCGCCTGCGTCCGGACGCCTGACGATCGGCTGGTCGGGATTCTTCGCATAGGCGGCTTCGCGCTCCGCGCGCCTCGCGTCGCCGGAGGTCCGGCCTTCGTCGCGGGACACGCGCGGCTCGCGCCGCGTTTCGCCAGGACCGCTGCGTTCGCGCGGTTCGCGCCGTGCCTCGACGTCGCCGCCGCGCTCGCGGCTGCCGGCCTGCGGAGGAGTCTCCTGCGCGCGGGGCTCCGCGCGGTGCTCCTCTGCACGGGGCTCCCTGCGCCGCCTTGAACCCGCCGCCGCGGATTCGCCGCGAAGGGGGCGCGAGGACGCCGCCGCCGACACGTCGAAGCCTTCGGGTGTCTCGACGAGGATCTTCTTCTTCAGCAGCTTCTCGATTTCGGCCAGGTGCTTTTCCTCTTCGGGGGCGACCAGCGAAATCGCTTCCCCGGTCGCACCGGCACGTCCGGTGCGGCCGATGCGGTGGATGTAATCCTCGGGGACGTGGGGCATCTCGTAGTTGATGACCAGCGGCAGGTCGTCGATGTCGAGGCCGCGCGCCGCGACGTCGGTCGCGACCAGCACCTGCAGCTTGCCCTCCTTGAACATCGACAGTGCTTCGAGGCGTGCGGCCTGGGTCTTGTCGCCATGGATCGCCGACGTCGCGAGCCCGTCGCGCTCGAGCTGGCGCGCAAGCCGTGATGCGCCGTGCTTGGTGCGGACGAAGCAAAGCACCTGCCAGACGTTGCGCGACTTGACGAGGTGGGTGATGAACGCCCGCTTGGCGTCCTGCGGCAACCGGTAGGCGCTCTGCGAGACGGTCTCGGCCGCGGTGTTGCGGCGCGCGACCTCGATCAGCCGCGGTGCATTGAGGAGCTCGTCGGCGAGGCGCTTGATGTCGTTCGAGAACGTCGCCGAGAACAGCAGGTTCTGACGCTTGGACGGCAGCAGCGCCATGATCCGCTTGATGTCGGGAATGAACCCCATGTCGAGCATGCGGTCCGCCTCGTCGAGCACGAAGATCTCGACCTGACCGAGGTTGACGCTCTTCTGCTCGATGTGGTCGAGCAGCCGCCCCGGGGTCGCGACCAGGATCTCGACGCCGGCGCGGACGATCGGCAGCTGCTGGCGGATGTCGACGCCACCGTAGACGCAGGTCGAGCGCAGGTTGGTGTGCTTGCCGTATTCCTTGATCGATTCCTCGACCTGGATCGCGAGCTCGCGCGTCGGCGCGAGGATCAGCGCGCGCACCGGGTGGCGGGCGGGTGAGGGGCTGGTGTTCGCGTTGGCGGAAAGCTTCTCCAGGATCGGAAGGCCGAAACCCGCCGTCTTGCCGGTGCCCGTCTGGGCGCCGCCCATGATGTCGTGGCCGGCCAGCACTTCGGGAATCGCCTGCGCCTGGATCGGCGTGGGAGTGGTGTAGCCGGCTTCGGTAATGGCCCGCAGGATCTCCGGGCGCAAGCCGAGCTCGGCAAAGCTCGTTGCGTTCATGCATGCTCCTGACACGCGGCCTACCGCTCTCGAGCGGTTTCCGGTCCAGGCAGCGAAAGTACGTTGCTTGGGATCGCTGTCGGCGCGGGGCCGGATCCAGGTGCTGCGGGATCGGCGCCGCGTCGCGCGGAGTGGGCGGTGACCGGAACGGCCGCCCGAGGTCGGATTATAGCTTAAGTTACGGATTATTCAAAATATTGTGGCCGAATGCCCGAATAACCGACTATAATGGACGGTTTTTCGCCGCCGACATCCCGGTGGCTCACCTGCAGCATCACGCCAGCGGCATCCAACATGACCAAGCAACGCCCGGAACTGCGCAACATCGCGATCATCGCCCACGTCGACCACGGCAAGACGACGCTGGTCGACAAGCTGCTGGTGCAGGCGGGCACCTTTGCCCGCCACCAGCACGTCGGCGAGCGGATGATGGACAGCAACGACATCGAGCGCGAGCGCGGCATCACCATCTTCGCCAAGAACTGCGCGATCCGCTACGACAGCGGCGACCGCATCACGCACATCAACATCGTCGACACGCCGGGCCACGCCGATTTCGGCGGCGAGGTCGAGCGCGTGCTGGGGATGGTCGACGGCGTGCTGCTGCTGGTCGACGCGGTCGAAGGTCCGATGCCGCAGACGCGGTTCGTCACGCTGAAGGCGCTGGCGCTGGGCCTGCACCCGATCGTCGTCGTCAACAAGGTCGACCGGCCCGGCGCGCGGCCCGAATGGGTCGTCAACCAGACCTTCGAGCTGTTCGACCGTCTCGGCGCCACCGACGAGCAGCTCGACTTCCCCGTCGTCTACGCCTCCGCGCTGAACGGGTGGGCGACGCTGGACGTCGGCGTCGCCAAGGCGGCCTCCGCCTCGGCCCCTGTCCCGGCGCCGGCGCCGGCGCCGGGAGAGGGCGGTGGAGCAGGCACGGATGACGGCCGCGACATGCGACCGTTGTTCGAGACCATCCTCGCGCACGTTCCCGCCCCCGCGGGCGAGATCGACGCCCCGCTGCAGTTCCAGGTCAGCGCCCTCGACTACTCGAGCTACGTCGGCCGCCTCGGCATCGGGCGCATCCGCCGCGGCAGCCTGGCCCTGGGCCAGGAAGTCGCCGTGCTCGACGGTCCCCTCGCCGAGGGCGCGATGCCCGCGCGGGCGCGCGTCGGCCAGATCTTCATGTTCGAAGGACTGAACCGCGTGCCGGTCGAGCGTGCCGCCGCCGGCGACATCGTGCTGGTGACGGGAATCGAGGACCTGAAGATCGGAACGACGCTCGCCGCGGTCGAGCAGCCCGAGGCACTGCCGCCGATCGCCGTCGACGAGCCGACGCTGTCGATGTATTTCCAGGTGAACACGTCACCGCTCGCGGGCCGCGAAGGCAAGTACGTGACCTCGCGCAACCTTCGCGATCGCCTCGCACGCGAGCTCCTCACCAACATGGCGCTGCGCGTCGAGGACACCGGCGACACCGACGCCTTCCTGGTGTCGGGGCGCGGCGAACTGCACCTGACGATCCTGATCGAGAACATGCGCCGCGAAGGCTACGAGCTCGCGGTCTCGCGCCCGCGCGTCGTCACCAGGGAGATCGCGGGCGAGGTCCGGGAGCCCTGGGAAGCGCTTTCGGTCGACGTCGAGGAGCAGCACCAGGGCGCAGTGATGGAAGCGTTGGGGGTGCGCCGCGGCGAGCTGACCGACATGGCATCGGACGGGCAGGGGCGCAGCCGCCTCGACTACCGCATTCCCGCACGCGGGCTGATCGGCTTCCAGGGCGAGTTCATGAACCTGACGCGGGGCACGGGGCTGATGAGCCACGTGTTCGAGAGCTACGCGCCGGTCACGGGAGAGATTCCCGAGCGGCGCAACGGCGTGCTGATCTCGCAGGAAGACGGCGAAGCGGTCGCCTATGCATTGTGGAAGCTGCAGGAGCGCGGACGGATGTTCGTGTCGCCCGGCGACAAGCTGTACGAAGGCATGGTCATCGGCATCCACAGCCGCGACAACGACCTGGTC
Organism: Pseudomonadota bacterium; assembly: GCA_021784125.1. Lineage (GTDB taxonomy): Bacteria > Pseudomonadota > Gammaproteobacteria > Burkholderiales > Casimicrobiaceae > VBCG01. The sequence continues at coordinate 19,877 of JAJXTF010000011.1, forward strand.
GTCAATCCGATCAAGGGCAAGCAGCTGACCAACGTGCGCGCCTCCGGCAAGGACGACGCGATCCTGCTGACCCCGCCGATCACGCTGACCCTAGAGTACGCCGTCGAGTTCATCGCCGACGACGAGCTCTGCGAAGTGACACCGAAGTCGATCCGCATCCGCAAGCGCCACTTGAAGGAACACGAGCGCAAGCGCGCGAGCCGCGAAGCGGCCTGAGGCGCGACGCGGCGGCCCGATCGCAAAACTGTCTGCGCCGTGACCCCGGGACTCGATCGCGAAATCGCAGGACGCCTCGCCGCCCGGGCGCTCGCCAACGTCGCGGCCGAATATCCGGCCAAGCTCGACCACGTCCTCGCGTCGGGTGCAGACGCGCTGGCGCCTTCGGCGCTGCACCCGGCGTTCCACGGCAGCTACGACTGGCATTCCTGCGTGCACATGCACTGGCTGCTGGCGCGCATCCGCAGGGCCTTTCCTGACCTCGATTGCCGGCGCGACATCGACACCCACTTCGGCGAGCGCCTGGCGCCGACCGCGATTGCGGGGGAGGTGGCCTACCTCGCGCGCCCGCACAGCGGCGCGTTCGAGCGGACCTACGGCTGGGCCTGGCTGCTGAAGCTCGCTGCCGAGCTGGCGATGCACGACGACCCTGCGGGGCGCCGCCACGCGCAGGCGCTGCAGCCGCTTGCCGACGCCTTCGTGCAGCGCTACCTGACCTACCTGCCTCGCGCGGGTTACGCGATTCGCCACGGCATGCACGCGAACAGCGCATTCGGACTGACCTTCGCGCTGGATTACGCGCGCAGCGTCGGCCACGATGGCCTTGCCGGACAGTGCACGACGAGCGCGCTGGCCTGGTTCGGCGACGACCGCGATGCGCCGGCGCACTGGGAGCCTTCCGGTGCCGATTTCCTGTCGCCTTCGCTGATCGAGTCGGCGCTGATGCGCCGCGTGCTCGGCCCTGCGGGTTTCGCGCGCTGGCTCGACGCATTCATGCCGGGACTCGTTGCGCGCGAGCCGCGGACACTGCTCGCCCCGGTCTCGGTCACCGACCGCAGCGATCCGCAGATCGTCCACCTCGACGGCCTCAACCTGTCGCGGGCGTGGTGCCTCTGCGAGATCGGCGCGGCGCTGCCCGCCGGCGATGCGCGCGTCGACGTGCTGCGCGCGTCGGCCGACGCCCACCTCGCCGCGGGGGCGCAGGGCCTGGCGAGCGAGGATTACGCCGGGGCCCACTGGCTGGCGAGCTTCGCCATCCTCGCACTGGAAGCGCGCACGGTCCTCGGCTGAACTGCGCGCGCATCGCGTGCACGTCGCGCACGGCCGTGGACCGGGAGCCGCCCGGTCGATGCCCGGGACCCGGCATCGCGCCTGCTAAACTCGGCGCCCATGACCGGATTGCCGTTGCTGCTCACCGTCGTCGCGTTCGCCGCCCTGCTGGTCGCGGTGGTGCTCGGCCTGATGACGCTGGCACGCGTCAATGCGCTGGCACGCGAGCGCGATGCTTCCGCCCGCGATGCCGCCGCGCTGCGCGGCCACTTCGAGGCTTTCGTGCGCGGTGTCGCCGACCACGAGCGCGATGTGCGCAGCGACCTCGCGACCGCGCGCGACGACCACGCGGCGGCAGCGACGCGACTGCGCGAGGAGCTCGCCGGGGCGCTCGCGCGCCAGCAGCAGAACCTCTCGCAGCAGCAGCAGGGCATCGCACAGCAGCTCACGGGCATCGGGAACCAGCAGCTGGAGCAGCTGAAGGCTTTCGGCGAGCGCATCGCGCAACTGACCCAGTCGTCGGAGCTGCGGCTCGAGGCCCTGCGCAACACGCTCGAGGAGCGGCTCGACCTGCTGCGCCAGGAGAACGCCCACAAGCTCGAGCAGATGCGCGCGACCGTCGACGAGAAGCTGCAGACGACGCTGGAGCAGCGCCTCGGCGCGTCGTTCAAGCACGTCTCCGAGCGGCTCGAGCTGGTGCACCGCGGCTTGGGCGAGATGCAGAACCTCGCCGCCGGCGTCGGTGACCTCAAGCGCGTGCTGACCAACGTCAAGTCGCGCGGCACCTGGGGCGAAGTCCAGCTCGGGGCGCTGCTCGGAGACCTGCTGACGCCGGCGCAGTACGCGCAGAACGTCGCGACGCGGCCCGGGTCGAATGATCGCGTCGAGTACGCGGTGAAGATGCCCGGTCGCAGCGACGACGGCGCGCCGTGCTGGCTGCCGATCGACGCCAAGTTCCCGCTGGAGGACTGGCAGCGGCTGCAGGATGCGATCGAAAATGCCGATCCCGTCGCCGTGGAGGCGAGCCGCAAGTCGCTCGACCAGTTCTTCAAGGTCCAGGCGAAGGTGATCCGCGACAAGTACGTCGAGCCGCCGCACACGACCGATTTTGCGATCCTGTTCGTTCCCACCGAAGGCCTGTTCGCCGAGGCGGTAGCACGGCCGGGGCTCGCCGATGCGCTGCAGCGCGATTTCCGCGTGACGCTCGCCGGCCCGACCAATCTCGCGGCGATGCTCAACAGCCTGCAGCTCGGCTTCAGGACGCTGGCCATCGAGAAGCGATCGACCGAGGTCTGGCGCGTGCTCGGCGCGGTCAAGACCGAGTTCGGGCGCTTCGGCGACATCCTCGCCAAGACCAAGGACAAGCTCGACCAGGTCGGCAAGACGCTCGACGAGGCCGGCCGCAAGAGCACGACGATCGCACGCAAGCTGCGCGACGTCGAGGCCTTGCCGGAGGACGAAGCCGACCGCTTGCTGACCGGCGATCCGGGCCGCGTCATCGACCTCGACGACGATGCCGACCTGCCTTCGCTCGAACCGCCTGCGCGTCGTTGACCGTCGCGGCAGCCGCCCTGGCGACGGCCCGTCCCGCGGCGGGCGACGGACGCGGTTCCTGACGCTGCGCCCTCCGGCCCGGCCATGTTCGAAGCGCTGAAGCGATTCCGCCGCGAGCGCGTGCTGCGCCGATCCGCGCTGCCCGACGCGCTGTGGAACGAGGCCTGCCGTGCGCTGCCGTTCCTCGCCGGCTACACGCCGGGCGAGATGGCGCGGCTGCGCGACCTCTGCGTGCTGTTTCTCGACGCGAAAGGCATCGTGGGTGTGCAGGGCTACGAGGTGACGCCGCTGCAGCGGACCAGCATCGCGATCCAGGCCTGCGTGCCGATCCTGAAGCTCGATCTCGAGTGGTACGAGGGTTTCGAGAACGTCGTCGTCTATCCCGACGAGTTCGTTCCCCACTGGGAATGGGAGGACGAGGCCGGCGTCGTCCATCGCAACGATGCCCCGCTCGCCGGCGAGGCGATGCCCCGCGGGCCGGTCGTGCTGTCGGGGCCCGACATCGGGACGTCGGCCCACCGGGGCGACGCGCAGATGAACCTGGTCATTCACGAGTTTGCGCACAAGATCGACATGCGCGACGGCGACGCCAACGGATGCCCGCCGCTGCCGGATCCGATGTCGCGCGATGCCTGGCGCGACACCATGCGCAGCGCCTACGCCGATTTCCGCAAGCGGGTCGATCGCGGCGAACACACGGCGATCGATCCCTACGCGGCCGAGAACCCGGGTGAGTTCTTCGCCGTGCTGTCCGAGGTGTTCTTCACCGAGCCCCCGCTGTTGCGGCGCAGCTATCCGGAGGTCTACGGCGAATTCGTGCGGTTCTACCGGCAGGACCCGGGACTGCGGATCGCCGCGACCGGGTCGTGACGCCGTCTCAAGCGCGCTGCGGACGCGCCAGCATCCAGACCGCAGAGAGAATCAGCGCGCCGCCGACGAGCTGGATCGCTGCGATGCTCTCGTCCAGAACCAGCGCGGCGAGCAGCACCGTGAACAGCGGCTCGACCGTCGACAGCGTCGACGCGCGGGTGGCGCCGATACGCGCCAGGCCGGCAAAGAACAGGGTGATCGCGGCGACCGTCGAAACCAGCGCGATCGCAGCGATCGCGAGCCATCCGGAAGCCGTCTGCGGCCAATGCGCGCCGCGCGACGCCACCGCGAGCACGAAGACTGTTGCCGCGGCTGCGCAGACGATCGAGGCTGTCGCCCAGGGAGACACGCGTGCGCTGACGCGCGTGCCTGCGACGATGTAGATCGCGTAGATCATCGCCGCGGCCAGTGCCAGGGCGATGCCTGCCGGCCGTGTCGGACCGGCGGCCGAAAGCGCCGGAGCGACGGTCAGCGCCATGCCGCCGAGCGCGATCGCCAGCGCCGCAACGCGGGTGGCCGACAGCCTCTCGTGCAGGAACATCGTCGCCAGCACCGCCACCAGCGCCGGGTACAGGTAGAGCAGCAGCGCGACCACGCCCGCGGGTGCCATCGTCAGGGCGGTGAAGAACGTCCACGCCTGGCCCGCGTAGCCGACCGCCCCCATCAGCGCGAGCAGCGCGACGTCGCGTCCGCCGGGCAGCGGGACCCCGCGCAGGCGCGCGACCGCGGCGAGGACCGCCGCGGCAATGCCGAAGCGCAGCGCGAGCAACGTGGAAGTGTCGATTCCGGACGCATAGGCGATGCGCGCGAAGATCGCCATGGCGCCGAAAGCCAGCGCCGACGCGACGATGAGCGCGGCGCCGGTGAGCGACGCTGCCGGCGGCGCGTCCCCGGTCACTGCACCCGCGTCGCGGGAGGGCGGATCGCCGATTTCGGGCGGAATGCCTTGCACACGTCGTCGTGGGTCTCGACGTAGGGACCGCCGATCAGGTCGAGGCAGTACGGCACGGCGGGAAACACGCCGTCGAGCGTCTCCTTGATCGCCTTCGGCTGGCCTGGCAGGTTCAGGATCAGCGCGCTGCCGCGGATGACGCCGACCTGCCGCGACAGGATCGCCGTCGGGACGTAGCGCAGGCTCACCTGGCGCATCTGCTCGCCGAAACCCGGCAGAAGCTTGTGCGCGACGGCCAGCGTGGCTTCGGGCGTGACGTCGCGCGGCGCAGGGCCGGTGCCTCCGGTCGTCAGGACGAGGTCGCAGCGCGCGATGTCGACGAGTTCGACGAGCGTGCGCTCGATCACCGGTTGTTCGTCGGGGATGAGACGGGACTCCGTCCGCCAGGGCGTCTTCAGCGCGGCTTCGAACCACGCGGTGAGCCCCGGGACGCCCTGATCGACGTAGACGCCCGACGAGGCGCGATCCGAAATCGACACCAGGCCGATCAGCAGCGAGTCTTCCTTCATGGGCTTCGGACCTTCAATCCTGTGGGGTTTCGAAGATGCGCTTGATCTCGCGGAACAGCGCGCGGAACTTGCGCGGCGCTGCGCCGCGCAGGCGCTCGGCACGCGCATCGGCAACGAGCGCTGCGAGGGGGGCGCGAGCGGCGCCCGGATGGGCCGCGACGAACGCGTCGAGGCCCTCCGCTTCGTCGAGCAGCCGATTGCGCCAGCCCTCGATCGCCGCGAAGCGCGCCCGCTCGAGATCGCTGCCCTGTTCCCACGCGGATATCGCCATGCGCAGCGGCGCGGGATCGAGGTCGCGCATCAGGCGTCCGATGTACTGCAGCTGGCGCCGACGCGCTTCGTGCTTGTTGAGCTTGCGCAGGAGGGTGATCGCATCGACCAGGCGCTCGGGAAGCGCGAGGGTCGCGAGGCGCGCCGGATCGAGTTCGACGAGGGTGCGGCCCAGATCCTGGAGCGCGTGCATCTCGTGCTTGCGCTGGGTCTTGGATGGACCCGGCTGCTCGTCGCCCGCAATGACCGGGATCTCCGGGGTGTGGGGGCGAGGCGGGTGACGGGGCACGTTGTCGGTCCGGAGGTGGAAAGGTGGATACGGGGCCGGGCGCGCCGGAGAGCAGCGCGACGCAGCGTGCCTCGTGGCTCGCGGCGATGCGGTCCGGACCGGGGAAACGGCTTCGGTTCAGGTTTTTTCGGGGGCCTTTGCTATGATAGCCGACGCTGACCGGCCCTACGGTAACGCCTGCAGCGAACCACCGGCGTCATTGCCTGGCACAACCCTCGTCCGATTTCGCGATGACCGCATCGATGCCCGCAGTCGATTCTTCGAGCATGCCGGCCCGTGCCGCGGGGCACGGGCACGGCTCGCATTTCCCGGTTTCCACCTCCACCCTCGAGCGCATCGCGCAGATCGTGCTGGCAACTGCGCGCAAGGCGGGGGCGACGGCGGCGGAAACCGAGGTGTCGCAGGCCGTCGGGCAGAGCGTGACCGTGCGCAAGAACGCCGTCGAGACGATCGCCTACCACCGCGACAAGGGCGTGGGCATCACCGTCTATGTCGGCACGCGACGCGGTCACGCCAGCACGGCGGACTTCGCCGACGACGCGCTGCGCGCGGCCGTCGCGAAGGCAATCGCGATCGCGCGTTACACCGCCGAGGACCCGGCCGCCGGATTGGCCGATCCCGACCGGCTCGCGCGCTCGTGGCCCGACCTCGACCTCCATCATCCCTGGGAACTCGACGTCGACGCGGCGATCGAGCTCGGCCGCGAAACCGAGGCCGCGGCCCTCGCCGTGGACAGGCGCATCACCAACACCGAAGGGGCGACCGTTTCCCGCGGCGAATCCGACTTCGTCTACGCGAACAGCTCGGGCTTTCTGGGGGGTTACCGGAGCTCCAGGCACCATATCGACTGCTCGGTCATCGGCGAGGTCGACGGGGCGATGCAGCGCGATTACTGGTACACGGCCGCACGCGCCCCCGAGGACCTGATGCCGGCGCGCGAGGTCGGACGCATCGCCGGCGAGCGGACGGTGCGCAGGCTCGGCGCGCGGCAGCTCGGCACGCTCGAGTGTCCGGTCCTGTTCGAGGCGCCCGAGGCGGCCGACCTGATCGGGGCCTTCGTCCATGCAGTCTCCGGGGGAAGCCTCTACCGCAAGTCGTCGTTCCTGCTCGATTCGATAGGAAGCCAGGTCTTCGCGCCGCTGGTGAACCTGCGCGAGGAGCCGCACCTGCCGCGTGCGCGCGGCAGTGCCCCCTTCGACAACGAGGGCGTCGCCACCGCGCCGCGCCAGGTCGTCGCCGCGGGCGTGCTCCAGGGCTACTTCCTGGGAAGCTATTCGGCGCGCAAGCTCGGCCTGCAGTCGACCGGCAACGCAGGCGGGGCGCACAATCTCGTCGTCCCGGGCAGCGAGGACCTGCCGGCGCTGCTGCGGCGCATGGACCGTGGACTGTTCGTGACCGAGCAGCTCGGACAGGGGGTCAACCCGGTCACCGGCGACTATTCACGCGGTGCTGCGGGTTTCTGGGTGGAAAACGGTGAAATCGCGTACCCGGTCGAGGAAATCACCATTGCGGGCAACCTGAAGCAGATGTTCCACGACATCGTTGCACTGGGCAACGATGTCGACACCCGCGGCTCGCGCCACGTCGGCTCGATGCTCGTGGCACGCATGACGATCGCCGGCAGCTGACCGGCCCCGGCGGCGGGCGGCGCTCACCTCGCGATGATCGAGCCTCTGTTCGACTGGGTCCGCCAGCTCAACGATCCCCTGCGCAACGCCAAGCTCGCGCGGCGCTGGATTTCCAAGCTCCCGCGCGGCGACGTGCTGGAAGTCCAGCGCCAGTGCCTCGAGCTGGTCGCGAATTTCCCGGGCCGCCGCAAGGAGGCGACCGTTGCACAGGTCGAGGCGCTGCTGAAGGTCGACGCCCGGCTCGAGCCGATCATCGCCGACCTGACCCGGCAATACACCGTCAACTACCAGAAGAGCTCGACCGTCGAATCGAGGCTCTGGCACGCGGTATTCGACCTCGTCAAGGCGTTCGTCGCCGCGTACCACCACGCGCTGACGGCGGGATTTCCCCACGCCGAGAACAGGCGCTGGCGCGCCGTCCTGCCTTGGGCGATGCTGCGCCTTGCACACTACAAGGGGATGGACGGCAAGTTCCGCCTGTTCCGCTACAGCCACTGGATCCCGGCGCAATGGCGGGAATTCCACGAGATCTACGAGCTCGGGCGCGCCCGCTCGTGGCAGCGCGAGCAGCTGGTGCTGGGCGCGGGGCGCTTCTCCACGCCCGGCGTGTTCCTCGAGCAGGTCTACCTGAACACGCTGCTGCTGATGCGCCTCGATTCCGGGAACTTCACGCCCGACCAGGTCGAGTGGGTTGCCCGGCAGATCGAGGACTGGGCGCCGTCACTGGAACTCTCCCCCACGCCGGTCGACGCGGCCGGATTCTTCGTCGACGTCGCGAGTTCGCAGGGGCTGCGCAGGCACGAAAAGCGGCCGGTCGGCGGCCAGGTGCTGTATCTCGACGCCAGTCCGCTGTACGCACGCATCGTCGAGCGCCTGCGCTGGTTGCCGGAGCGCGACGAGATCACCACCCCGGCAGGCGAGCTGCCGCCGCGCGAGCAGCGCCTGCTGCTGATGCGGCTCGCGTCGCTGTTCGGCCCCGATGCGATCGCCCACGCCCCGCGTGCGACCCGCTATGCCGCCGACGAGCACGTCCGCGTCGTCAGCGGCCTGCATGCGCTGGTGCGCGCGATCGCCGAAATCGACCGGCTGCCCGACGCCGCGCGTACCGCCGGCGTCGTCGCGAGCTACGACGAGGCGACGCTGGTCAATCCGGGGATCAATCCCGCATCGATCGAGCGCCGGGTGCGTGGTTCGCGCTGGAAGATGGTCGACCGCAGCGATTCGGGCTTCCGCCTGATGGCGCCCGCGAAGGAAGCACCCGCGAGGCTCGGGGAATTGCTCGCGGTCAAGGACGACGAGTACTGGACGCTGGGCATCGTGCGACGCATGCAGCGCCAGCAGGTCGACGAGATGACCGTCGGCGTCGAGATCGTTGCGCGTCGGCTGGTTCGCGTGCTGATGCGCGCCTGGGCGGCGCCTGCCGAAGCGTCGCGGGGGACCCCTGACCGGCCTTTCTTCGGCCTGTATGTTCCCGCCGTCCCCGAGAACCGCCAGGCATCGCAGCGCAGCCTGATCGGACCCGACGACCGGTTCTCGCCGGGGAGCATGGTCGAGCTCGACACCGGCAGCGGACGCTACCTGATCCGCCTGACCCAGACGCTCGAGCGCCAGACCGGCTGGACCTGGACGCATTTCAACGCCGTCCGCAAGCTCGGCGGCTGACCGCCCGATGGCAGCCCCGACCGTCCGGGAAGGCCGCTGCGGCGAATCCTTGTGCCCGCCTGTCCCGCTTTCGCTCTGACGCGGTCGGTTGCGCCTGCTAGAATCCCCCGGCAGTGCGGCGCCCGTGCGCCCCGGGAGCCTGGGGAGCGTTCGGATGGCGCATCGGGTGGAGACTTGGGGGCGGACCGGGAGGGACGGGTTCGCAGCATTGCAGCAGCGTCGGCTCAGCCGTCGTTTACAACGTGAGGAGATTCAGGATGGAGCGTCGTTCGTTCATCAAGAACGCCGGCATGGCCGGCATACTGGCAGCGGGATCCGCGCCGGCGTTCGCGCAGAGCTCGCCGGAAGTGAAGTGGCGGCTTGCATCGAGCTTTCCCAAGAGCCTGGACACGATCTTCGGCGGCGCCGAGACGATCAGCAAGCGCGTCGCGGCCGCGACCAACAACAAGTTCCAGATCCAGGTCTTTGCCGGTGGCGAGATCGTGCCGCCGTTCGGCGTCGTCGACGCGGTGCAGAACGCGACCGTCCAGTGCTGCCACACGGCACCCTACTATTTCTTCGGCAAGGACCCGACGTTCGCCTTTGCCTGCGCGATCCCGTTCGGCATGAACGCGCGGCAGCAGAACGCCTGGATGTACCACGGCGGCGGCCTGCAGCTGATGCGCGAGTTCTTCAAGGACTACAACATCGTCAACTTCCCCGCGGGCAACACCGGGGCGCAGATGGGGGGCTTCTTCCGCAAGCCGATCAACAGCGTCGCCGATTTCAAGGGCCTGAAGATGCGCATCGGGGGCACCGGCGGACTGCCGCTGCAGAAGCTCGGCGTCATTCCGCAGCAGATTCCCGGCGGCGACATCTACCCGGCCCTGGAAAAAGGCACGATCGACGCGGCGGAGTGGGTTGGTCCCTACGACGACGAGAAGCTCGGCCTCTACAAGGTCGCCAAGTACTACTACTATCCGGGCTGGTGGGAAGGCGGTCCCGAGCTCGATCTCATGGTCAACACCAAGGCCTGGGAAGAACTTCCGAAGGACTACCAGGCGATCCTCGAAGCCGCGTGCTACGAAGCCAACGTCGACATGCTCGCCAAGTACGACGCGCTCAATCCTGCGGCGCTGAAGCGCCTGATCGCCGCCGGCGTGCGCCTGTCGCCGTTCTCCAACGAGATCATGGCGGCCTGCTACAAGGCGACCAACGAGATCTACGACGAGATCGCGACCAAGAACGCCAAGTTCAAGAAGGTCTATGAGCCGTGGAAGGCGTTCCGCAACGAGGAGGTGTCGTGGTTCCAGGTGGCCGAGAACCGCTTCGACAACTTCATGATCGCGGCTACCCGCATGTCGCAGCAGAAGAAGTGATCGTCACCCCCGGCGCCAGGCGCCGGGGACGTCGCTGGCGACAGCACGAGGCCCCGCTCCGGCGGGGCCTTTTGTTTGAGCCGACCGTCCGGGCTTTGCCCCGGCTCCTCGCCCCGGCACTCGCCGCGGCCCTTCGCCCCGGCCCTTCGCCCCGGCCCTCGCCCGCAAGAGGGAGGGAAGAAGGGAGAGCTATTTGCCGTCGGCGGGTTTCTCGCCGCCGAAGGCCTTCTCGAGCGCCTTGGTGG
>JAJXTF010000012.1 GCA_021784125.1 Pseudomonadota bacterium
CTTCCTCGAGCGCTTTCTCGGCGCGTTCCTGTTCGCTGGCGCCTGCCGGCTTTCCGCCATTGGCTCCGGGCAGCACGATCTGCCCTTCCTCGGGGACGATGATCTGGATCTTGTTGATGTCGATCGTCTTCTCGCCCGCCTTGTAGACCATCACCATCTGCGGGAAGCCGATCACCAGCCCGACCATGATGACCTGGATCAGCACGAACGGCACCGCGCCCCAGTAGATCTGCCCGGTGGTGATGCCCTTGGTGAGCTTCTTCGTGACGCGATCGACGTAATCCTTGGCCGGGGCGACGCTGCGCAGGTAGAACAGCGCGAAGCCGAACGGCGGGTGCATGAACGACGTCTGCATGTTGACCCCCAGCAGCACGCCGAACCAGATCAGGTCGATGCCCAGCTTGTCGGCAACCGGGCCGACCAGCGGGATGATGATGAACGACAGCTCGAAGAAATCGAGAAAGAACGCGAGGAAGAAGATCAGGAGGTTGACGACGATCAGGAAGCCGAGCTGGCCGCCCGGGAGGCTCGTCAGCAGGTTCTCGACCCAGACGTGGCCGTTGACCCCGTAGAACGTCAGGCTGAACACGCGGGCGCCGACGAGGATGAACACGACGAAGGTGGAGAGCTTCGCCGTCGTGTCCATCGCCTGTTTCAGCAGGCTGAGCGACAGCCTGCGCCGCGCGAGCGCCATGATCAGCGCGCCGGTCGCGCCCATCGCGCCGCCTTCGGTCGGCGTGGCGACGCCGAGGAAGATCGTGCCGAGCACGAGGAAGATCAGGGCCAAGGGCGGGATCAGCACGAACACGACGCGCTCGGCGATCCGCGACAGCAGGTTGAGCTTGAGCAGGCGATTGATGACAGCAGCGAAGAACGCGACCGCTGTCCCGGCCGAGGTCGCGACGACCAGCGTCTCGTCGAGGGCCCGGTCCGCCATTTCCAGCTTGGCGTAGGCGACGGCCGAGACGGCGGCGACGATCACCAGCAGGATCAGCGACGTGACGCCGCTGCTGCCGTCGGGCTGGCGCAGCGTGCGCGCCTCGGGAGGCAGGGCGGGCGCCCAGTCCGGTTTCAGGATCGAGGCGCCGAGGACGTACAGGGCGTAGATGCCGGCCAGGACAATTCCCGGGATGAACGCGCCGGCGTACATGTCGCCCACCGAGCGGCCGAGCTGGTCGGCCATGATGATCAGCACCAGCGACGGGGGGATGATCTGCGCCAGCGTTCCCGACGCGGCGATCACGCCTGAGGCAAGCCGCCGGTCGTAGCCGTAGCGCAGCATGATCGGCAGCGAGATCAGGCCCATCGAGATGACGCTGGCTGCAACGACGCCGGTGGTCGCGGCCAGCAGCGCGCCGACGAAGATCACCGCATAGGCGAGGCCGCCGCGCAGCGGTCCGAACAGCTGCCCGATGGTGTCGAGCAGGTCCTCGGCCATCCCCGATCGCTCGAGGATAAGCCCCATGAAGGTGAAGAACGGCACGGCGAGCAGCGTGTCGTTGGCCATCACGCCGAAAACGCGCTCGGGCAGCGCCTGGAACAGCGTCCAGTCGAGCAGGCCGAGCTTGATGCCGACGAGGCCGAAGAAGATGCCGACCGCGCCCAGTGAGAACGCGACGGGGAAGCCGATCAGCAACGCGACGATGAGCCCGCCGAACATCAGCGGGGCGATGTTGGCGGTGATCCAGGCAGTCATGCGTCACCTTTCGCGTCGGCCAGGATGGTGTCGCTGCGCTGGCGCGCGATCTCCTCGGCGAGTTCCTCCTCGGCGGACTTGCTCCCGTGCCTGTCGAGGGGGTTGGGAATGCGGCCGGCGAGGAAAGCGATGCGCTTGATCAGCTCCGAGACGCCCTGGACGATCAGCAGCGCGAAACCGATGGGCACCATCAGCCGGGCCGGCCAGATGATCAGTCCGCCTGCGTTGGTCGACACCTCGTTGCGCACCCACGAATCGACGAACACCGGCCAGCCCAGCCACATGATGGTGATGGACATCGGGAACAGGAACAGGACGATGCCGAAGACGTCGATCCAGTTCTGGGTCCGGGCGGAGAGCCTGCCCGCGATGATGTCGATGCGTACGTGCTCGTTGCGCAGCAGCGTGTAGCCGGCCCCGAACAGGAAGATCACCGAGAACAGGTACCACTGGATCTCGAGATAGGCGTTCGAGCTGTAGTTGAACAGCTTGCGTATCGTTGCATTCGCCGCGCTTATCAGCACGACGGCCAGGATCAGCCAGTAGACGAAGCGTCCGACGCGCTCGGTGACGGCGTCGATCGCGCGCGACAGCGCGAGCAGGGCGTTCACGATTCCTCCCAACGGTGTTCGGCGCCTTCGGCGAGGCGCCTGATGCAGCGGAGCCGGTCGCGGAGCGGAGCGCCCCCGGCGGCGGACGGCGAATTATAGGCGATCAGGCGGCCCGCGCGGATCCCGCGGGACGAGCAGGTCGGGATGCTAAAATCCGGTTTTTACCCGATCTCCCCCGCCATGTTCAGCCGCTCAACCCTGTTGGCGCAGTCGGATCCGGAACTCTGGCAGGCGATCGTCGGCGAGAACCGGCGCCAGGAAGAGCACATCGAGCTCATCGCCTCGGAGAACTACGCGAGCCCGGCCGTCATGTCCGCCCAGGGGTCGCAGCTCACCAACAAGTACGCCGAGGGCTACCCGGGCAAGCGCTACTACGGCGGCTGCGAGTTCGTCGACATCGCCGAGCAGCTGGCGATCGACCGCGTCAGGAAGCTGTTCCACGCCGAGGCCGCGAACGTGCAGCCCCATTCCGGTGCCCAGGCCAACCAGGCGGTCTTCTTCGCGGCGCTCTCGCCCGGCGACACCATCCTCGGGATGAGCCTCCCGCATGGCGGGCACCTGACGCACGGCTCCCCGGTCAACATGTCCGGCAAGTGGTTCAAGGTCGCGGCCTACGGGCTCGAGCCCGACACCGAGCTGATCGACTACGACGCCGCCGAACGGCTTGCCCAGGAGCACCGGCCGAAGCTCGTCATCGCCGGCGCGTCGGCGTATTCGCGGGTGATCGACTGGAAGCGCTTCCGCACGATTGCCGACAGCGTCGGCGCGCTGCTGATGGTCGACATGGCGCATTACGCGGGCCTGATCGCCGCCGGCGTGTACCCCAGCCCGGTCGGCATCGCCGATTACGTGACCAGCACGACGCACAAGACCCTGCGCGGACCGCGAGGTGGTTTCGTGCTGACCAGCGAAGCGAACGCCAAGGCCCTCAACTCGGCGGTGTTCCCGGGACTGCAGGGCGGCCCGCTGATGCACGTCATCGCTGCGAAGGCGGTGGCGTTCGGCGAGGCGCTGACCTTCGATTTCAAGATCTACCAGGAGCGCGTGCTCGAGAATGCCCGCGTGCTCGCCAAGGTGCTGCAGGAGCGCGGATTGCGCATCGTCTCCGGCGGGACCGATTCGCACCTGTTCCTCGTCGACCTGCGCGCCAAGAAGGTGACGGGCAAGGATGCCGAGGCCGCGTTGTCGCGCGCGCACATCACCGTCAACAAGAACGCGATCCCCAACGATCCCGAGAAGCCTTTCGTCACCTCGGGCATCCGGATCGGGAGCCCGGCGGTCACCACCCGCGGTTTCGGGGAGATCGAATGCGAGGAGCTCGGTCACCTGATCGCCGACGTGCTCGATGCGCCGGCCGACGCGGCGGTCGCCGCCCGCGTCCGCGACGCGCTGGCCGCGCTGACGCGCAGGTTCCCGGTCTACCGCGCATGACACCCGGGATGCCGTCGCGGCCGCGCAGCATCGACCCCGTCATCCGATGAAATGCCCGTTCTGCAGCAGCGATGAAACACAGGTGATCGATTCGCGGGTCTCCGAGGCCGGCGACTCGATCCGCCGCCGCCGCCGTTGCACCGGCTGCCAGAAGCGTTTCACCACCTACGAGACCGTCGAGCTGCGCCTGCCGCAGGTCGTCAAGACCAACGGCAATCGCGCGGATTTCGACCAGGGTCGCCTGCGCGTCGGATTCGCCCGCGCCCTGCACAAGCGGCCGGTTCCCACCGAGTACGTCGATGCGGCGATCGAACGCATCGTGCAGAAGGTGCTGTCGCTGGGCGAGCGCGAGATCGCCTCGCGCCAACTGGGCGAGATGGTCATGGAAGAGCTCTACAAGCTCGACAAGGTCGCGTACATACGCTTCGCCTCCGTCTACCGTTCGTTCCAGGACGCCTCCGATTTCCGCGACGCGCTGAAAGAGGTCGAGGCGGTGCCGCTGCCGCGCAAGGCTGCGCGCCGCCCGGCGTGACGCCCGCGACGGCGGCGGCCGCGAGGCGGCTGCGACACCGGCAACCATGGCGACTGCCGTGGCAGCGATGACCCGCAGCGCTTTCGGCGAGAGCGAGCGCGCCCACATGTCGCATGCGCTCGAGCTCGCCGCGCGCGGCCTGTACACGACGACGCCCAATCCGCGTGTCGGCTGCGTGGTCGTGCGCGACGGACAGGTGATTGGAGAGGGCTGGCACGTCAGTGCCGGCGAAGCCCATGCCGAAGTCGCAGCGCTCGCCGACGCCCGCGGCCGGGGCCACGACGTCCGCGGCGCCACCCTCTACGTGACCCTGTCCCCCTGCGACACGCAGGGACGCACGCCGCCCTGCGTCGACGCGATCATCCCGGCCGGCATCGCCCGCGTCGTCGCGGCCATGCGCGACCCCGACACGTCGCAGGCCGATGGCCTCGCGCGACTCGCCGCCGCCGGCATCGTCGTCGACGTCGGATTGATGGAGGACGAGGCGCGCGAGCTCAATCCGGGTTTCGTATCGCGCATCGTCCGCGGCCTGCCCTGGGTGCGCAGCAAGCTCGCCGCGAGCCTCGACGGGCGCACCGCGCTCGCGAACGGCGACAGCCAATGGATCACCGGCGCCGCCGCGCGCAGCGACGGGCATGCCTGGCGCGCCCGCGCCTGCGCGATCCTGACCGGTGTCGGCACCGTGCTGCACGACGACCCCCAGCTCGACGTGCGCGCGGTCGCGACCCCGCGCCAGCCGCTGAAGGTGGTCGTCGATCGCAACGGCGACGTCCCACCCGGGGCGAAGCTGCTCGCGGGCGGCGCCGCGCTGGTCGTGACCGCCGGGACGCGCAATGCCGCCTGGCCCGCCCATGTCGACGTGCTGGCGCTGCCCGACGCCAACGCACGCGTCGACCTCCGCGCACTGATGCGGGAGCTCGCCACACGCGGCATCAACGAGCTGCACGTCGAAGCCGGCGCCCGGCTCAACGGGGCGCTGCTTAGCGCAGGTCTGATCGACGAGCTCCTCGTCTACGTCGCCGGCTCGCTGATCGGCGACCCCGCGCGCGGGATGTTCGCGCTTCCGGCGCCGCTGCCGGCACTCGCGGCGCGGACGAGACTGCGCTGGACGTCCGTCGATCGCATCGGCGACGACCTGCGGATCGTGGCGCGCGTCGTCCGGGAGGAGGGGGTGTGATGCGCGCGGCCGTCGACGTCATGGAGCAGACCTGATGTTCACCGGCATCGTCGAGGCCGTCGGCCGCGTTGCTGCGCTCGAGCCGGCGGAGAAGGGTGCTCGTCTGCGCGTGCTCGCCGGCGGGCTCGACGTCGCCGACGTTCGCATCGGCGACAGCGTTGCCGTCGGCGGCTGCTGTCTGACCGTCGTTGCCATCGCCGGCGAGGAGCTCGATTTCGACGTGTCGGCCGAGACGCTGCGCTGCACGACTGGCTTCGCGGTGGGGCGCAGCGTGAACCTGGAGAAGGCGCTGCGCCTCGCCGACCGCCTCGGTGGGCACCTGATGAGCGGGCACGTCGACGGCGTCGGCACGGTGACGGCTTTCTCGCCCGTCGCCGCGGATTGCGGCGGAAGCTGGCAGCTCGAGGTCGAGGCGCCGTCAGCGCTCGGGCGGTTCATCGCGGTGAAGGGGTCGATCGCCGTCGACGGCGTCAGCCTGACGACCAATGCGGTGACCGCTGCGCGATTTACCGTCAATCTGATCCCGCATACACTGGCCGTGACGACACTCGGAACACTGACGGTCGGCGCGAAGGTCAACCTGGAGGTCGATCTGGTCGCACGCTATGTCGAGCGCCTGCACCAGGCGACACGCTGAAAAGGAAGCAATCATGGAACTGACGACCCTGGAACGCCTGCCGATGTGGGTGGGCGGGAAGCCTCATTCGCCGACGACGACACGCTATGGCGAGGTGACCAACCCCGCGACCGGCGAAGTCATCCGGCACGTTCCCTACGGCAACGCCGCCGATGTCGATGCCGCCGTGCAGGCGGCCGCGGATGCGTTCCCGCGCTGGGCCGCGAGCCCGCCGCTGCGGCGCGCGCGCGTGCTGATGCGCTTCCGCGACCTGCTCGACCGGCACCGCAAGGAGCTGGCGCGCATCGTCACGCAGGAACACGGCAAGACGCTGGCCGACGCCGAGGGCTCGGTCGTGCGCGGCATGGAGGTCGTCGAGTTCGCAACGGGCATCCCGCATCTGCTCAAGGGCGAGCACAACGACAGCGTCGGGACCGACGTCGACAGCTGGTCGATGCGCATGCCGCTGGGCGTCTGCGTCGGCATCACGCCTTTCAATTTCCCGGCGATGGTCCCGATGTGGATGTTCCCGGTCGCCATCGCCTGCGGCAACAGCTTCGTGCTGAAACCCTCGGAACGGGTGCCGACGCTTTCGCTGCGGCTTGCGGAGCTGCTGCAGGAAGCGGGGCTTCCCGACGGCGTGTTCAACGTCGTCCATGGCGACAAGGAGGCCGTCGACGCGCTGCTCGAGCACCCGAGCGTGCGGGCAGTCTCGTTCGTCGGGTCCACGCCGATCGCGCGCTACATCTACGAGACCTCGGCGCGGCACGGCAAGCGGGTGCAGGCGCTGGGCGGGGCGAAGAACCACGCGATCGTCATGCCCGACGCCGACCTCGATTTCGCGACCGAGGCGATCATCGGCGCCGGCTACGGTTCGGCCGGTGAACGCTGCATGGCGATCTCGGCGATCGTCGCAGTCGGCGACGTGGCCGATGTGCTGGCTGCCAAGCTCGCCGATCGCGCGCGACGCGTGACGACGGGGCCGGGGGATGGCGACGACGTCGAAATGGGACCGGTCATCACCTGCGCGGCACGCGACCGGATCACCGGCCTGATCGATCGCGGCGTCGCGGAAGGGGCATCGCTGGTCGTCGACGGCCGTCGGCCGACGATCCCGGGTCATGCCAACGGCTTCTTCGTCGGGCCGACGCTGTTCGATCGCGTGACCCCGTCGATGACGGTCTACCGCGAGGAGATCTTCGGTCCCGTGCTCGCCATGCTGCGCGTGGCCTCGCTCGAGGATGCGATCGGCCTCATCAATGCGAATCCCTATGCCAATGGCGCAGCGCTGTTCACCCGCTCGGGCTACGCAGCGCGCCGGTTCCAGCGCGAAGCCGAAGTCGGCATGGCGGGCATCAACGTGCCGATCCCGGTGCCGATGGCGTTCTACTCGTTCGGCGGCTGGCGCAATTCGCTGTTCGGCGACCTCAACGTGCATGGCGCCGACGGCGTTCGCTTCTATACGCGAACGAAGACCGTGACGTCGCGCTGGCCGAACGACGGCAGCGCCGCACCCGGGTTCCACATGCCCTTGATGGGGTGAAGCGGGGGGCCAGCCCGGGCGGCGGGGCGGATGCGTCTGCGCGCTCGGAGTGCGCAATCGCCGGCCCGCGGGTCCCGGCGCGGCGGCGCTCGAGGACATCGTGCGGCAGACGCAGCGATCGGGCTCGCTTGCCGTGCCACCCGCGACGGCCGTCGCGCACGCTCGCGCTCGCCGTACCCGCCCCCGCCGCCCTGACGCATCCGTGCAAAGCCGAGGCGAGCCCATCCGATTCCTACGCTATCGGTCCCCGCCGTTACCGCGCGCCGCATGGTCATTGCCACATTGCGGCGAACGGACGGGTCATTCGTCGATCACGCGCCACGACAGGCGATGCCCCGCAGGTTCGGACCCGAGCATCGCCTGCGCGAAGCCCGTCGCTCCGCCGGGTCCATCGACCCGCACGGTGACGCGGTAGAAGGGCGTACGCGGCGGTTCGGCCGGATCGGGCAATCCCAGCGCCGCTGCAAGACCGGGCGGCGAGAGCGTGCAGTTCTCGATGCTCGCCGGACCCGGCGCCACGCAAAGGCGCTCGATGGCGTGGCGGATGGCGAGCCCGCCCTCGGCCTCGAGGAGACCCGCCTCCGCCGGATATTCGGCGACCCGCTGCAGGACTCGCGGCACGCCGCGCGTGTCTTCCCCTGCCTGGCGGAAGGCGTAGTAGTTGCGGCCGGGATCGTCGGCGTTCGGGTCTGCGATCGCCGCGCTGCCGTACAGTGCGGCGACGTCGCGCTCGATCGCGGCGAATGCAGCCAGGGTCGCGTTCTGCCGCGCAGCGAGGTTTCCGCCGATCGCCGTGGTGACGAAGCTGCCGCGCAGCAGCGACATCGCGGCGAAAGCCATCGCGATCGTCGTGATCATGGCCACGAACAGCACCGTTCCTCGCGTGCGGTACCGCTCGATCCTTTCCCGCGCGCGACGCGGCTTCACGGGGCGCGATTCCACAACGTGTTGCGCAGCGGGACGACGATCTCGTGGCTGCGGTAGCGAAATCCGCCCGCAGCCGATGCGCCGATCGTTCCCTCCAGCCGGCCCGGACACGCGCTCCGGTCGGGGAGTTCGCAGTCGAACAGCACCCACCGGTGGCCGCCGGTCGCTTGCGGGTCGAACTCCTCGCTGCGCGACACGATACCGATGCGCAGCGCGACGATCCGGTCCAGCACCGCCCGTGGCGCCGAGAGCAACGACGCCGGATCGATACCGTCGGCGGCAGCGGCACCGACCCAGGCGTCGAGCACACCGTCGCCGTCGCGGTCCGCGCCGTACTGGAACTTGACGTTGACGATGTTCGAAACGAGCGGGGCCGGCGCATCGGCGTTCACGACATCGGTGCTGCGCAGCGCACCCGACGCGACGTCGAAACGCAGCGTCGATGCGCGATGGGCGGGTCCGAGATTCAGCAGCAGCGACGTGACCGGAAGGTCGACGTCGACCGCGGTGTGCGCGATTTCGCTGATGCCGGCGGCGGGGATGTCGACGACCGTAATTTCGGCTGCGGCGCAGATGCCAGTGCGACTGATCGCAACGACGCGATCGCCGACTGCGAATCCGTCGGGACTCTGGACGCGGAAGGCGCTGCCCGCCGGCGCGGCAGCGGCGAAGGCCGCCGGCAGCCCGATCCGCGGCTGGTACGCCTGGCGGACGACCAGGCTGTCCGGCCGGTCGACTCCGCCACCATCGACGATCATGGCAACGATCGGGCGCTGCGTCGCCGCGATGTCCGCAGACGCAGGACAGGCATCGAGCCAGCGCGCAGCCGCAGCGATGCCGGCCCCGGCGTTGCCCACCGCAGTCGCGAGCATCGCCACGGCGAAGCTGGCGGTCTGCTCGGCATCGGCCGCCGCCGACGCCGACCGGCGCAGCTGGCCGAACGCGACGAACGCCTGGTGGACGACGATGATCGAGATCGACGCGACGGTGATGCCCACGAGCACGTCGACCAGCGTCAGGCCGGTCGGGCGACGAAGCCGGTTGCTGCGGGCGGGATGCGGCGACATGGCGACCGTCAGCGCGACGCGACGACCTGCTCGATCGCGTAGCGATGTGCGACGTCATCGCCCGGGCCCTGCCAGAACAGCGTGATCGTCACGCGCGGGCTCGTCCCGAATGCGTCTTCGCGCACGGCGACGACCGGAGCGTTCCGGGTCGAGCTGACGCCGGGCAGCCTCGAGGCCGCGGCGACGATCTCGCGGAAACCGGCGCCACCCGCGGAAGAGTCGTACCGGGAGGCGAGCGTCGAGGGTTCTTCGGTCCACATCCGCGCCAGCGTCGACGTGGCGAGGCCGGCGGCTTCGCCACGCCAATGCGCGTCGCCTGCATCGCGCAGCGCGCGTGCCGCCAGGCCCGCGATGCCCAGCGTGCCAAGGCTCAGGACCAGGACGGCGATCAACGCTTCGAGGAGGACGATGCCGAGCGCGGCCTGCACGCGGCGCGCCGAGCCGTGCCGCCAGGCGTCGAAGGCGATCGACTGCGTCATACGCACAATCCGTCCTGGCGGATCGTCCAGCAATCGGCATGGGTGGTCCATCCGCCCGGCGCGGCAACCGTCGCCTTCTGGCCCGACTGGTCGATCGTGTAGGCGAATGCCGCCATCCCCTTGGCGGCGAGTCCGGTCGCCGTGTAGGTGTAGGTCGACGCCGTCGCTACGCAACTGAGCGCGAAGGCATCCGCGCCGCTCGCCGCAGGCGGGGGAACACCACAGCGGCCGGCGTCGTCGACGTAGGCACGACGATCGAGGAAGTACTGCTCCATGCGCCCGCGGGCGTCGGCGAGCCGCGTGAGGGCATCGACGAGGCGGCTGCGCTGGACATACGCGCCGTACTGCGGAACGGCGATGGCGGCGAGGATCGCGACGATCGACACGACCGTCAGCAGCTCGATCAGGGAGAAACCGCGCGCGGAAGGCGGGGTCATGGGCAGGTCTCCGTCGAGTCGGCGATCCTGACGCGCCCGCTGCTGGCGAGAACGACTTTGCGCCCGACCAGGCCCGGACGGCAGACCGTGAAGCTGCCCATCTGCAGGGCGCCGTCGATACGCCGCGCCTGCCCGAGGCTCGTGTACGACACGTAATCGGCAACCGGACGGTTCCCGCGGATGGTGACCCCCGGCGGTGCCGCGCGCTCGCGAGCGATCACGGCGTCGGAGGCATCGCGCCCCCCATTGCGATCCAGGTCGGCAAACACGATCCAGCCTCCCTCCCAGCCGGCCGGCGCCTCGACGCAGGCATCGCCTGCCGCCGGGCAGACGTCGACGCGCGTGCCCCGCTTGATGGCTTCGCTGCGCGCCTGCAGCAGCGCCTGCATCAGCGCGTCGGCGCGATCGCGCAGGCCGCGCTCGGCGAGGAATCCGCCCCATTGGGGAAGGCTGGACGACACGACCACGCCGACGATCGCCAGGGCGACCAGCAGCTCGATCAGCGTCAACCCGCGTTCGCTGCCGCCGTCCTTCCGGCACGGCACCGGCAGGGCAGGGACGCGCTGCCGCCGCGCGGCCGCAAAGGGGTCGGCACGCACTGGCGGGCGGGCAGAACGAGTGGCGCCGGATTGCATGGAGGCTGCAGGCGGGAAACGGTACGCGCCGACTCTAAGATTGCATCGCAGCGACCGGGTATCGGCATTCCGACCTAGACCGGAGGTCGCATGGCGCCACGACCCCGGGTGATGGGAAACGTCGCCGGGGCTGCCACGGACGACGGCAACCCCCCCTTGACGCGAATCGTTTGAGGTTTAAGCTACTTCGAGCATCCACGATCGGGACCGCGATGCCGGCGCAGCCTGCGACGGGACGACGGTCGGCGACGAAGGGGGACGGGATGTTCATCCAGGTCGAATGCGCCGGCGGCGTCGGGCCGGTTCCAACCGAGGTCTGCGGATCGAAGCCGGAGCGCGGCAGTGCCTGCGCGAATGCGGTGTCGCGATGAGTCGCGGTCTCGAATCGCGACGTGCGGAGCGCCCGTCGCCGCGCGCCGATCGCATGGTGCTGCGCCTCGATCGCGAATCCCAGCTCTCCGGCCGTGACCACCTGTCGCTGCATCTCTGGCTGCGGCTGCTGACCTGCACGACGATGATCGAGCACCGGGTGCGCGAGCAGTTGCGCGAATCCTTCGCGATCACGCTGCCGCGATTCGACCTGATGGCGCAGCTCGATCGCGCGCCCGACGGCGTCAAGATGAGCGACCTGTCGCGCCGCCTGATGGTCACCGGAGGGAACATCACGGGCCTGGTCGATCAGCTGGTCGGCGAGGGTCTGGTCGTCCGGCGCGACTCGGTGGAGGATCGCCGCGTCTACGAAGTTCGGCTGACGGCGAAGGGCAGGCGTCAGTTCGAGGCGATGGCGGCCGAGCACGAGCGGCTGATCGTCGACCTGCTGTCGGGGCTCCCGCGCAAGGAACGCGACGAGCTCCACGAATCCCTGGGCGAGCTGAAGGCGGCGCTGGCGGCGCGGATCGACGGGCGCGGCGGCAAGGCGCGCTGATCGCCGGGACGACCGGTCTGCCGGTCGGCACCACGCCTCCGGGATTGGACGTTTGCCGGATCCCCGATGATAATCGCGGTTCCATGCCCGCGAGGCCGTACGCCGGCGCGAGCGCAGGTCCGGCGATGCCGCGGCGCCGCCGGCGCCGCCGGCGCGGCCAGCGGCCCCCCCCGGAGTCCCGACATGAATGTCCCCGAACGTCCCGCCAGCACCAAGCCGTCCTTCAACTGGCAGGATCCGTTGCTGCTGTTCGACCAGCTGACCGAGGACGAGCGGCTGGTGGCGAATGCGGCGCACGCCTACGCGCAAGGCAAGCTGATGCCGCGGGTGCGCGAAGCCTTCCGCAACGAGACCACCGATCCTTCGATCTTCCGCGAGATGGGCGAGCTCGGCCTCCTCGGCGCGACGCTGCCTCCGGAACATGGCGGTGCGGGCCTCAACTACGTCTGCTACGGCCTGATCGCGCGCGAGATCGAGCGCGTCGATTCGGGCTACCGGTCGATGATGAGCGTGCAGAGCTCGCTCGTCATGTTTCCCATCCACGCTTACGGCAGCGAGGCGCAGCGGAAGAAGTATCTGCCGAAGCTCGCCACCGGCGAGCTGATCGGCTGTTTCGGGCTCACCGAGCCCAATCACGGTTCCGACCCCGGGTCGATGGACACGCGCGCGACCGGCGTCGACGGCGGCTATCGCCTGCGCGGCGCGAAGACGTGGATCTCGAATGCGCCGATCGCCGACGTGTTCATCGTCTGGGCCAAGCTCGACGGCGTCGTCCGCGGTTTCATCCTCGAGAAGGGGATGAAAGGTCTCACCGCCCCGAAGATCGAAGGCAAGTTCTCCCTGCGCGCATCGGTCACCGGCGAGGTCGTCATGGACGACGTCTTCGTCCCCGGAGAGAACCTGCTGCCGAACGTGCAGGGGCTGAAGGGGCCGATGGGCTGCCTCGACAGCGCCCGCTACGGCATCGCCTGGGGTGCGCTGGGCGCAGCGGAGTTTTGCTGGCAGGCTGCGCGGCAGTACACCGTCGATCGCAAGCAGTTCGGTCGCCCGCTCGCCGCCAACCAGCTCGTCCAGAAGAAGCTCGCGGACATGCAGACCGAGATCGCGCTGGGGCTGCAGGGCTGCCTGCGGCTCGGGCGGCTGAAGGACGAGGGCCGGGCGGCACCCGAAATCACCTCGATCATGAAGCGCAACAGTTGCGGCAAGGCGCTCGAGATCGCGCGCATGGCGCGCGACATGCACGGCGGCAACGGCATTGTCGACGAGTTCCACGTCATCCGCCACGTGCTGAATCTCGAGACGGTCAACACCTACGAAGGCACCCACGACATCCACGCGCTGATACTCGGCCGCGCGCAGACCGGGCTCTCGGCGTTCTGACCGATGAAACTCTACGATTACTTCCGTTCGTCGGCGGCCTATCGCGTTCGCATCGCGCTGAACCTCAAGGGCGTCGTGCCGGACGAGCGCAGCTTCGTTCACCTGCGGATGGGGAACCAGCGCGCGCAGGATTACCTGGCGCTCAATCCGCAGGGTCTCGTTCCCGCGCTGGCGCTGGACGACGGCCACGTGCTGACGCAGTCGCTCGCGATCGTCGAATATCTGGACGAGACGCACCCGGAGCCTCCGCTGCTGCCCGCGGACCCGGTCGCCCGCGCCCGCGTGCGCGCGATCGCGCTGCAGGTCGCCTGCGAGATCCACCCGCTCAACAACCTTCGCGTGCTCAATTACCTGACCGGCACGATGGGGGTTTCGAAGGAGCAGAAGGACGGCTGGTACCGCTACTGGATCGACGTCGGCTTCGAGGCGCTGGAGAAGCAGCTCGCGCGCGAATCCGCAACCGGTCGCCACTGCCACGGCGACGCGCCGACGCTCGCCGACGTCTGCCTCGTGCCGCAGCTCGCCAATGCGCGCCGCTTCGACATCGACCTTTCACCCTACCCGACGCTGACGCGCATCGAAGCCGCCTGCAATGCGCTGCCTGCATTCGCCAGCGCGGCGCCCTCGAAGCAGCCCGACGCCGAGTGACCGATCCGGCCCGGCAGCAGCCTCGCCGGGCCTTCCGCGGTCCGCCACCTCAACTCACCTCAGGAAACCCGTCCATGCAATACGCAATCCCCGCGTGGGAGCTCCCTTCCGTCCCGATTGCGGGAAGCGAAGCGCGCTTCCCGGTCCGTCACATCTACTGCGTCGGCCGCAACTACGCCGAGCACACGAAGGAGATGGGAGGCGACGTCACGAAGGAGGCGCCGTTCTTCTTCATGAAGTCCGCAGACGCGATCGCGCCCGTCGTGCCCCCCGCCGTTGGCCGCATCGAGTATCCGCTTGCGACGTCGAACTACCACCACGAGATCGAGCTGGTCGTCGCCATCGGCAGGAGCGGCGTGAAGCTCGCGCCGGGCGAGGCCCAGTCGATCGTCTGGGGCTACGCGGTCGGGTTGGACATGACGCGCCGCGACCTGCAGCACGACATGCGGGAGAAGAAGCGGCCCTGGGACATCGGCAAGTCCTTCGCGCAGGCAGCGCCCATCGCGCCGATCCATCCGGTGACGGCCACCGGCGTGCTGTCGCGCGGGGCGATCGAGCTCGACGTCAACGGGGCGGCACGGCAGCGCGGCGACCTGTCGGACATGATCTGGGACGTTCCGAACATGATCGCATTCCTGTCGCAGATGTACCGCCTGGAGCCGGGCGACCTCATCTTCACCGGCACGCCTTCGGGTGTGGGCGCGGTGAAGGCGGGCGATCGGCTCGAGGGTCGCGTCGCCGGATTGACGCCGCTGTCGATCGAAATCGTCGCGCCCGCCTCCTGAGGCACCGGATCGCAGGTCGATGCCGATGGCCATGACGCCGGAGGAGATCGAACGCGGCTACGACAATCGTGCCGCGGTTCCGGAGCATCCGTACTGGCTTGCACAGTTCGCGTCGCGCTCCAGGGCGGCGATCGAGGCGCTGAAGCCGGCGCGGGACCTTCGCTACGGCGCCGGCGACAAGGAAACGCTCGACCTGTACCTGCCTGCGACGTCCGCGAAAGGGACGT
This sequence comes from Pseudomonadota bacterium, assembly GCA_021784125.1. Lineage (GTDB taxonomy): Bacteria > Pseudomonadota > Gammaproteobacteria > Burkholderiales > Casimicrobiaceae > VBCG01. The sequence goes on from JAJXTF010000012.1 coordinate 15,117, forward strand.
TCGTCTTCATCCACGGCGGGTACTGGCGAACCTTCGACAAGGTCGATCACGCGTTCGTCGCGCCTGCGTTCGTCGCGGCTGGCTTCGCGGTCGCGGTCATCAACTACGACCTGTGTCCCGCAGTCGCGATCGCGACCATCGTCGGGCAATGCCGGCATGCGCTGCGCTGGATCGAGCGCTACGGCCCGCAGCACGGTGCCGTCGGGCCGGTCGTCGTCGGTGGGCATTCGGCGGGTGGCCATCTCGCGGCGATGATGTTCGTGACCGACTGGCAGGCGCAGGGCCTCGCGCGCAATCCGTTCGCCGGAGGCGTCGCGCTGTCGGGCGTCTACGACCTCGAGCCCCTCCTGATGACGTCGGTGAATGCCGACCTGCATCTCGATGTCGCCGAGGCGAGGCGGATGTCGCCCGTGCATCTGGCGCCGCGCGTCGATGCGCCGCTGCTCGTGGCCGTGGGTGCCGACGAGACCTCCGAGTTCATCCGCCAGTCGCAGCTGCTTCAGGACGCGTGGCCGGGCCATCGCGTCGCCCCCGGCAGCCGCCCGATGCTCGTCCGCGATCGAAATCATTACAGTGTCGCGCTCGATTTCACGGATCCCGAGAGCGAGCTCACCCGCGCGACCCTTGGCCTGTTGACAGCTGACCCCGGGTCATTCACGCTTCGCCACAAGTGACCGGCAGTCATTTGTGATCGCCGGACTCGCACAGGTGGGGCGATGGGAATCCGGCCGCGCGCAGTGGACGTGGAAGGCAAGGAGGAGCGGCGGCACGCGATCCTGGACGCCGCGGAGAAGCGGCTGGCCCTTGCGCCCGAGCGCATCGCCAACGTCGCCGAGGTCGCCGACGAGGCAGGACTGGCCAAGGGCACGGTCTACCTGTATTTCCCCAGCAAGCACGCGTTGCTCCTCGCCCTGCACGAGCGGCACGTCGACGGCTATTTCAGTGCGCTGATCGCATTCCTCGGGCGCTCGCCCTCCGTGACAATCGACGACCTGCTGGCGATCACCCTCGCGCACCTGGCTGCCAAGCCGGCGTTCCTGTCGCTCGCCACGCGCTGCCTCGGCAGCATGGAAACCGACGTGCCGCGCGAAACGGCGCTGGCGTTCAGGGCACGGATGGGCGAGCGCCTCGCCGCTGCGGGGCAGGGGCTCGAGCGCCACTTCCCCGAGCTGATGCCCGGCGACGGCATTGCCCTGCTGCGGCATACCTACGCGCTGATCCTGGGCCTGTGGCAGATGTCCTCGACCGGTGCGGCGTCGCAGGGGCTGCCCGGAGAGGTCTGCATCGGACAGGCTTTCGATTACCCGCAGGATCTCGAACGCGCCCTGCGCGCGCTGTGGGAAGGGGCGATCGGCACGCGCCTGCGCCAACCCGCAGGCGAAAGTCCGGCCGCGGCCGCGTGAGGCCGGTACGGTAGAATCCGGCCCTCGCCGACCGCGTCTTTTCGTTCCGGACCCCTTCGCCATGCCGATTTCTCCGATCACCGAGATCGTCGCCGAAATGAAGGCGGGGAGAATTGTCGTCCTCGTCGACGAGGAGGACCGCGAGAACGAAGGCGACCTGGTGCTCGCCGCCGATTGCGTGACCCCCGAGGCGATCAATTTCATGGCGCGCTACGGCCGTGGCCTGATCTGCATGCCGATCACCGAGGAGCGTGCGCGCCGTCTGCAGCTCGCGCCGATGGCGCAGGTGAACCGCTCGGTGCACGGCACCAATTTCACGGTGTCGATCGAAGCCGCTCAGGGCGTGACGACGGGCATCTCCGCAGCCGACCGCGCGCACACGATCAAGGTCGCGGCGGCGGCCGATGCCCGGCCCGAGGACGTGGTCCAGCCCGGTCACGTGTTTCCGCTGGTCGCACAGCCCGGCGGCGTGCTCGCGCGGGCCGGCCATACCGAGGCCTGCTGCGACCTCGCCCGTCTCGCGGGCCTCTCGCCGTCCGCCGTGCTGTGCGAGATCATGAACGACGACGGCACGATGGCGCGTCTGCCCGATCTGGAGGTGTTCGCGCGAGAGCACGGCTTGAAGATCGGCTCGATCGTCGACCTGATCCATCACCGCAGCCGCACCGAGCGCCTGGTCGAACGCATCGCCGAGCGCGCGCTGATGACACCCGCCGGTGCGTTCCGCCTGGTCGTCTATCGCGACAAGCTCTCCGACGCGACGCACCTCGCGCTGGTGCGCGGACCGATCGCTCCCGACGTCGAGACGCTGGTTCGCGTGCACGAGCCGCTGTCGGTCATCGACCTGCTCGAGGCCGACAGCACATCGCATTCGTGGAGCGTGCTCGAGGCGCAGCGCGCGATCGCCGCCGTGGGCCGTGGCGTGATCGTGCTGCTGCACCGGAGCGAAAGCCCGCAGGAGCTGCGCCGGCGTGCGATCGAGACCGAATCACATGCGCCGGCCAAGATGGACCTGCGCAACTACGGCATCGGTGCGCAGATCCTGCGCGACCTGCACGTGGGGAAGATGCGGCTGCTCGCGCGGCAGCGGAAGATGCCGAGCATGGCCGGCTTCGATCTCGAGGTCACCGGCTACGACGAGACGCCGCCCGCCCGCCAGGCGTCCTGACCCGGCCGGGGCGCCGCCGCCGCGGCACGCGAGCGGACCCGGCCCGCCGGCACCGCAGTGCGCCGCAGGTGGCGCAATCCGATGCAAATCCCTACCTCCGAGAACTGATACCCCCATGCCGATCGTTCGCATCGAACCGGACACTCGCGGCGCAGGCCGGCGGGTGGCCATCGTCGTGTCGCGCTTCAACCCGCGCATCGGCGACGGCCTCCTCGCGGGCGCGCTGCGCGCATTGCGCGAGGCGGGCGTCGCCGACGACCAGGTGACGGTGGTCAGCGTTCCTGGCGCGCTGGAAGCCCCGCTGGCGCTGCAGCGACTCGCGCAGAGCGGTGCCTGCGATGCGCTGGTCGCACTCGGCGCGGTGATCCGCGGCGACACCTATCATTTCGAGATCGTGTCCAACGAATCCGCCTCCGGGGTGTCGAGCGTGCAGCTCGAGTACGGAATCCCGATCGGCAACGGCATCCTGACCTGCGATACCGATGCGCAGGCCGAGGCGCGCATGGATGCCAAGGGCTACGAGGCGACGATGGCCGCGCTCGAGCTCGCGAACCTGATCGACGCGATAGGCGAGCGATGAGCCCGGAGACGCCGCGGCGCCGCGCACGGGAGCTCGTGCTTCAGGGGCTCTACCAGCGGCAGGTTGCCGGCAACGCCGACGCGGCGATCGAGGCCGATCTCGTCGCGAGTCCCGGTTACGCGCGCGCGGACCAGGTCTACTTCGACGAGCTGTGGAACGGCGTGACGCGCGAGTACGACGACCTGCTCGGCGTCGTCGCTCCGAAGCTCGACCGCAAGGTCGCCGCGCTCGCACCCGTCGAGCGGGCGCTGCTGGTCATCGGCGCTTGGGAGCTGCTCCGGCGCCTCGACATCCCCTACCGCGCGGTCATCAACGAGGCGATCGAGCTCGCCAAGTCGTACGGCGGCACCGACTCGCACAAGTTCGTCAACGGCGTTCTCGACAAGATCGCGCCCGAGATGCGCGCGGACGAGATCAGGGCCGCTGCCAGCCGCCGATGAACGAGTTCGAGCTGATCGACCGCCATTTCCGGCGCCCGCCGCACAATCCCGACGTGCGCGTCGGCATCGGCGACGATGGCGCGGTCGTCGCGCCCGCGCCGGGGATGGAGTACGTCCTGACGGTGGACATGCTGGTCGAAGGGCGGCACTTCGCGGCAGGCACCGACCCGATGCGCCTCGGGCACAAGGCGCTGGCCGTCAACCTGTCCGACCTGGCCGCAATGGGCGCGCTGCCGCGCTTCGCGCTGCTCGCCGTGGCGCTGCCTCAATCCGACGAGGCCTGGGTCGTGGCGTTCATGCGCGGCTTCGATGCGCTGGCACGGCAATACGACGTCGAGTTGATCGGCGGCGACACGACGCGCGGTCCGCGCAACCTCTGCATCACCGCGATCGGCGAGCTTCCCGCGGGCTCGGCGCTGTTGCGCAGCGGTGCGAATCCGGGCGATCTCGTCTATGTTTCCGGCACGCTGGGCGACGCGGCACTGGCGCTGGCGGTCGCCGATGGCCGCAGCGACGTCGATCCGCAGGCCGGCGCCGCGCTCGCGCTGCGGCTCGATGCGCCCGAGCCGCGCGTCGCGCTCGGCGTTGCGCTGCGCGGCATCGCGAGTTCGGCGATCGACGTCTCCGACGGCCTGACCGGCGACCTCGGGCACGTCCTCGCCGCCTCGCGCGTTGGCGCCGCGATCGATCTCGCGTCGATCCCCTGCGCAAGCGCACTGCGCGGCAAGCTCGACTCGGGCGAGCGCGAACTCGCGCTCGCATGCCTCCTGGCCGGCGGCGACGATTACGAGTTGTGCTTCACCGCGCCGCCCGCCATGCGCGAACGCATCGATGCGCTCGCGCAGGCGCTGCGCCTGCCGTTGACCGTGATCGGCACGATCGGCGTCGAACCGGGCCTCGCCGTCAGGGACGAGGAGGGCAGGCCGCTTGCGCGGCTGCCGCAGGCCTTCGATCATTTCAGATGAGCGGCGCAGCGGCGAGCGTCGCAGGCGCGGGGGTCCGCAAATCGGGCGGCTCGCGGTAGGCATGGCCCGGAAGAGGTCACCGACGCTTCGCTTCCTGGTCCGCCACCCGGCGCACTTCATCGCACTGGGCTTCGGCGCCGGGCTCGCCCCGGTGATGCCGGGGACCTTCGGCACGCTGGTGGCGTTTCCCATCGCCTGGTGGCTGCAGGCCCACGCAGGTGTCGCGGGATGGTCGCTCGCCATCGCCGGCCTCGCAGTCGTCGGTGCGTGGTCGGCGCAGGTGACGGGGAAGGACCTCGGCAGGTCCGACGATGGCAGCATCGTCATCGACGAGATCGCAGCGTTCCTGCTGGTGCTGTTCTTCGCCGGCGACGACGTGATGCGGCAGGTCGCCGCGTTCGCACTGTTCCGCTTCTTCGACATCGTCAAGCCGCCGCCGATACGCCAGCTCGATGCCGCGATCAAGAACGGCTTCGGCGTGATGCTCGACGACTTCGTTGCCGCGGGCTACGCGCTGATCGTGCTTGCCATCGTCGCGCGCATCGCCGGGGCCGCCTGATGGAAGGCGCGCCGGGGGGAGGACCGATGAATCGGATCGACAACGAGGTTCTGGCCGTGGAACTCGGGCATGCCCTGCTTGCCCGCGGCCTGCGGGTGGCGACCGCCGAATCCTGCACCGGCGGGCTTCTCGCCGGCGCGATCACCTCGGTCGCCGGCAGCTCGGACTGGTTCGATCGCGGCTTCGTCACCTACTCGAACGACGCCAAGACCGAGCTCCTCGGCGTTCCCCGGGCGCTGCTCGAGACCCACGGGGCGGTTTCGGAGCCGGTCGCAGCCTCGATGGCGGCCGGCGCGCTGGCGCACAGCCGTGCCGATCTCGGCGTGGCCGTCACCGGGATCGCCGGCCCCGGGGGCGGGACGCCGGGCAAGCCAGTCGGGATGGTCTGTTTCGCATGGGCCCGCCGTGGGGATGGACCGCCTTCGGTGCACACCGAGCGCCTGGCAGGGGACCGGGCGGCCGTCCGGGAAGCGTCGGTGCGCATCGCCCTGGAAGGATTGATCGACGCCGGCACCGCCCTTTCCGGGCGCAACTCGCCCTAGGGACTAGGCCGCAGGACGGCTTCCATCGAACGATCGTTCCATGCCATAATCGGCCCGACTTCAGTTTTCGCCCCGGATTCCCGAATCCGCCCCGACTTCGACCCCCACACCCGGTACCCCAATGGACGACAACAAAGGCAAGGCCCTCGCCGCCGCACTGGCGCAGATCGAAAAGCAGTTCGGCAAGGGCTCGATCATGAAAATGGGCGACGCCCAGATCCAGAACGACCTGCAGGTGGTGTCGACCGGGTCGCTGGGGCTCGACATCGCCTTGGGCGTGGGCGGGCTGCCGCGGGGGAGGGTCGTCGAGATCTACGGGCCCGAGTCCTCGGGCAAGACGACGCTGTGCCTGCAGGTCGTCGCCCAGGTCCAGAAGGCCGGGGGCACCGCCGCCTACATCGACGCCGAGAACGCGCTCGATCCGGTCTACGCCGGCAAGCTGGGTGTCAATGTCGGCGAGCTGTTGATCTCGCAGCCCGATACCGGTGAGCAGGGGCTGGAAATCGCCGACATGCTGGTGCGCTCCGGCGGCGTCGACATCATCGTCATCGACTCGGTGGCGGCGCTGGTACCGAAAGCCGAGATCGAAGGGGAGATGGGCGATCAGCTGCCGGGCCTGCAGGCGCGCCTGATGAGCCAGGCGCTGCGCAAGCTGACGTCCAACATCAAGCGCGCCAACGTTCTGGTCATCTTCATCAACCAGATCCGGATGAAGATCGGCGTCATGTTCGGCAATCCCGAGACGACGACCGGCGGCAACGCGCTCAAGTTCTATGCGTCGGTGCGCCTGGACATCCGCCGCATCGGCGCCATCAAGCGCGGCGAGGAAGTCGTCGGCAACGAGACCCGCGTCAAGGTCGTGAAGAACAAGGTGGCGCCGCCGTTCCGCGAGGCGCTGTTCGACATCCTCTACGGCGAGGGCATCAGCCGCGAGGGCGAGGTCATCGAGCTCGGCGTCAATCACCGCATCGTCGAGAAATCGGGCGCGTGGTACGCCTACGGCGGCGAGAAGATCGGCCAGGGCAAGGACAACGCCCGCGAGTTCCTGAGGGAACATCCGGAAATGGCGGCCGAGATCGAGGCCAAGATTCGCGAGGCGGTCGGCGTTCCGACGCCCGGGCGCATCAAGGGCAACGCCGAGGGCGCCGAGGACTGAACAGGGCGGCCTGGCCGGCGATGCGCGACGCGCGCGACAAGCCGCCGCCATCGGCGCGCGCCGCCGCGATCCGCATGCTCGCGCGGCGCGACCTGAGCCGCTCCGAATTGCAGCGGCGACTGCGCACCCGCGGCATCGCGGAAGCGGGCATCGTCGAGGCCCTCGACGAGCTCGAGCGCCTGGGCTGGCTGTCCGACGCACGCTATGCGCAAGGCGTCGTCGCCCAGCGCGCCGGGCGCTACGGCAAGCGGGCGATCGCCCGCGATCTCGTGGACCGCAAGATCGCGCCCGAGGTCGCCAGGGAGGCTCTCGGCGCGCTGGAGTCGCGCGACGAACTGGCCGACGCGATCGCGCTGTGGTCGCGGCGCTTCGGGCAGCCCCCGCAGGACGATCGCGAAAAGGGCCGGCAGCTTCGCTTCCTGATGGCGCGCGGCTACAGCGCGTCCATCGCCTTCAAGGTGCTGCGCGCGGCGGGTGCCGACGTCGACGACGATCCCGGGTGACGCAACCCGCCTCGATTGCCCGGGCAGGACGTCGCGGTCGCCGGGTCAGCCCGTCGCGGTCGCGATTCCCCTGGGTTCGGAGCGCGAACCCGGTGCGGCACTGGGATCGGTCAAGAGTTCGACGGTGCGCCGGGACAGGTATTCCATGTTGAACGTGAACGCGAAATGGCGTGCCCGTTCGCCCAGCGCCTTCGCCGCGTCGCGATCGGCGGCAAGCGCGAGGACGCGCGCAATCGCCTCGCCGGTCGACGACACGACATGCCCGCTCGCTCCATCGCGCAGTTGCTCGACGTAGCCTCCGCGCTCGCCGGCGACGACGGGCAGGCCGGTCGCCATCGCCTCCATCACGACGCGTCCGTAGGCCTCGAACCAGCGCGCGCTCGTCCGGTACACGAAACAGTCCAGCGAGCGCAGGAATTCCGCCGGATCTTCCGCGCCCGCAGGCAGCACTTCGATCCCCGGTTCGTCCGCGAGCTCGTCGGCGAGGCAAGTCGCGCCCATCAGCCTGACCCTGCAGCCGGCGCGCGCCAGCGCGCGCCACAGCAGCGGGTCCTCCTCGTGGTGCTTGGAACGCAGGTCGCGGGACAGCCGGCCGACGGTGAAGGTCCGCGCCGGCCGCGGGGCACGCGCAGGGCTGAAGCGCTGCACGTCGATCGGGCTCTCGAGGATTTCGCCGTGTCCGCCGTGGAGCTGCCGCAGCGCCTGCGACGTGTAGATCACCTCGACCTCGTGGCCGGCGCGCGCGAGACGCTGCATGTTCTTCGCCAGCCGGTCGGGCTGGTTGGTGTTGTAGAGGATCAGCACGCGATCGAAGGACGCGAGCCGCGTCCAGTGGCCGATCCGGAAATAGGTGCCGATGAAGACCAGCGTTCCACCGCGCGGAAACTGCAGCGACAGCGGCCTGATCCGCTGGACCGGATAGTCCCGGCTGAACACCTGCGCCGGCTCGAACTCGGTCCACAGCTCGACCCGGCTGTGCCGGCGCAGTAGGCGCCAGGTGTCGATCGTTCGCCAGTCCGCGCCGCCGCTGGCGTCCCACAGCGGGTTGACCAGGTGGATCTGCGGAACGGGGATTTCCTGCTTCGATGGTTCCAAGTGGGCCTCCATGCGAAGCCACGCGACAGCGGAGCGCCGCGCGGGGGAAGCTGTCCCGGCCTCAAGTGTAACCAAGGATCGCCGAACCCGCTGCAGCGCGCGAAGGCCCGTTCGGGATAGAATCTAAGCTTTTGATTTCTCGACGGTCGGCCGATTCTCCCGGGCCCGGCCGGCGCACCCCACGGACCCGCATGAAAGTCGCCGACATTCGCCGCAAGTTCATCGCTTACTTCGTATCGAAGGGCCACACGCACGTCCCGAGCTCGTCGCTCGTTCCCGGGAACGACCCGACGCTGCTGTTCACCAATTCCGGCATGGTGCAGTTCAAGGACGTGTTCACCGGCATCGAGAAGCGTCCCTACACGCGCGCGACGACGTCGCAGCGCTCGGTGCGCGCCGGCGGCAAGCACAACGACCTCGAGAACGTCGGCTACACGGCGCGGCACCACACCTTCTTCGAGATGCTGGGCAATTTCAGCTTCGGCGATTACTTCAAGCGCGACGCGATCCGCTATGCATGGGAGCTCCTGACCGAGCACTACCGGCTGCCGCCCGAGCGCCTCTGGGTCACCGTCTACATCGACGACGACGAGGCCTACGACATCTGGACGCGCGAGATCGGGGTTCCGGCCGGGCGCTGCGTCCGGATCGGCGACAACAAGGGTGCGCGATACGCCAGCGACAACTTCTGGCAGATGGCCGACACGGGTCCCTGCGGGCCGTGCTCCGAGGTCTTCTACGATCACGGGCCCGACGTGTTCGGCGGTCCGCCCGGGTCGCCCGATGCCGACGGCGACCGCTACATCGAGATCTGGAACCTGGTGTTCATGCAGTTCGATCGCCAGAAGGGCGGCGACGGCTTCACGATGACGCCGCTGCCCAAGCCCTGCGTCGACACGGGCATGGGTCTCGAGCGCCTGGCCGCCGTCCTGCAGCACGTTCATTCGAACTACGAGATCGACCTCTTCGTCGCACTGATCGAGGCGGCCGCACGCGAAACGGGTGTTGCGGATCGCGACAGTCCGTCGCTCAAGGTGATCGCCGACCACATCCGCGCCTGTGCGTTCCTGGTCGTCGACGGCGTCATTCCCGGCAACGAGGGGCGCGGCTACGTGCTGCGCCGGATCATCCGCCGCGCCATCCGTCACGGCTACCAGCTCGGCCAGAAGCGTCCGTTCTTCCATCGCCTGGTCGAGGATCTGGACCGGCAGATGGGCGAGGCCTATCCCGAGCTGACGCGCGACAAGCTGCGCGTCGCGCAGGTGCTGAAGACCGAGGAGGAGCGTTTCGGCGAGACCCTCGAGCACGGCATGAAGATGCTCGATCAGGCGCTCGCGGGCGGCGTCAAGGTCCTCGATGGCGAGACCGCGTTCACGCTGTACGACACCTTCGGATTCCCGCTGGATCTCACCGCCGACGTCTGCCGCGAGCGTGGCGTCGCGGTCGACGAGACGGGTTTCGATCGCGCAATGGATGCCCAGCGCGAGCGGGCGCGAGCGGCGTCCCAGTTCAAGTCGGGCGCGTCGCTCGCCTACGACGGGCCGAAGACGCGCTTCCGCGGCTACGACACGCTGTCCGAGGAGGGCCGCGTCGTCGCGCTGTACCGCGAGGGCGCGCGCGTCGAGTCCCTTTCCACCGGAGAGCGCGGCGTCGTCGTGCTCGACCGCACGCCTTTCTACGCCGAATCGGGCGGCCAGGTCGGCGACCGCGGCGAGCTTTCGAAAGGCGGCGCCTGCCTCACGCTGTTCACCGTGGCCGACACGCAGAAGATCCAGCCCGACGTCGTCGGCCACGTCGGCGAGGTGAAGACCGGGGAGCTGCGCGCGGGGGACACCGTGGCTGCGAACGTCGACCACGAAGCGCGCGGACGCACGATGCGCAACCACTCGGCGACGCACCTGATGCACAAGGCGCTGCGCGAGGTCCTGGGCGCGCACGTCCAGCAGAAAGGCTCGCTGGTCGATGCCGACAAGACGCGCTTCGATTTCGCCCACAACGCGCCGGTGACCGACGACGAGTTGCGCCGGGTCGAGGTGCTGGTCAACGCGGAGATCCTCGACAATGCGGCAACGCAGGCGAGGACCATGCCGATCGCCGACGCGCAGAAGGTCGGCGCAATGATGCTGTTCGGCGAGAAGTACGGCGACGAAGTGCGGGTGCTCGACATCGGGACTTCGCGCGAGCTCTGCGGCGGCACGCACGTCGCGCGCACCGGCGACATCGGCCTGTTCAAGATCGTCGGCGAGTCGGGTGTGGCCGCAGGCATACGCCGCGTCGAGGCGATCACCGGCAAGGTTGCGCTGGCGCACGTGCAGCAGCAGGAGGCGCGGCTCGCCGCCGCGGCGCAGGCGCTGAAGGCGCCGGTCGGCGAGATCGAGACGCGCATCGCCCAGTTGCAGGAGGCGGCGCGCGTGGCGGAGCGCGAGCTCGCGAGATTCAAGGCGAAGGCGGCGGCCGGCGCCGGCGACGATCTCGCGGGAACGGCGGTCGACGTCAAGGGCGCGAAGGTCGTCGCCGCGACGATCGAAGGCGGCGATGCGAAACTGCTGCGCGAGACCGTCGACAAGCTCAAGGACAAGCTGAAGAGCGCCGCGATCGTGCTCGCGAGCGTGGCCGACGGCAAGGTGACGCTGATCGCCGGCGTCACCGCCGACCTGACGTCGAAGGTGAAGGCGGGCGAGCTCGTCAACCAGGTGGCGCAGCAGGTGGGCGGCAAGGGCGGCGGGCGACCCGACATGGCGCAGGCCGGGGGAACGGATCCCGCCGCGCTGCCGCAGGCGCTGCAATCGGTTCCCGCCTGGGTCGGCGAGCGACTTTGATGGGGGCGCCGGTCGCCATGTCGCCCCAGTTCGCGAGCGACAACAACGCCGGGATCTGTCCGGAGGCGTGGCGCGCGCTGGAGTCGGCGAACAGGGGCCACGCATCGGGCTACGGGGCGGACGACTGGACGCGCGCCGCAAGCGATGCGCTCCGCGCCGCCTTCGGGACCGACTGCGACGTCCACTTCGTCTTCAACGGGACGGCGGCAAATTCGCTGGCGCTGGCGTCGATCTGCCGCAGCACCGATGCGATCGTCTGCCATGCGATGGCGCACATCAACGTCGACGAGTGCGGCGCGCCCGGGTTCATGAGCGGCGGTGCGACGCTGTCGACCGTCGATCTGCCCGAGGCGAAGCTGACGCCCGAGGCGGTGATCGACGCCGCCGTGACGCCGCACGACGAGCATTCGTCGCGTCCGCGGGCGCTGTCGCTGACGCAGGCGACGGAGCTCGGTACCGTGTACACGCCGACGCAGATCGCGGCGCTCGCCGATGCGGCGCACACGCGGCGCATGCGCGTGCACGTGGACGGCGCGCGCTTCGCCAATGCCGTCGCGTCGCTGGGCTGCGCGCCGGCCGACATCAGCTGGCGCGCCGGGGTCGACGTGCTGTGCCTGGGCGGCACCAAGAACGGCCTGCCCGGCTGCGAGGCGATCCTGTTCTTCGATCGCGAGCTCGCCGACGAATTCGCGCGCCGTCGCAAGCAGGCCGGGCAGCTCGCTTCCAAGATGCGCTTCCTCGCCGCGCCCTGGCTCGGCGTGCTGGAGGACGGCGCGTGGCTGCGCCATGCCGCCCATGCCAACGCGATGGCGCGCCGGCTCGCCGCTGCGCTGCAGCGGTTTCCGCAGGCGCGGCTGCTTGCGCCCGTGCAGGCGAACGGCGTCTTCGTCGACCTGCCCAGGGCCGCGATCGATGCGCTCCATGCCAAGGGCTGGCACTTCTACCCCTTCGTCGGCGAGACCGGCGTACGCCTGATGTGCGCGTGGGACACCCCCGCCGAATCGGTCGAGCGCTTCGCTGCCGATCTCGGTCAGGCGCTGGCCGCGCCGGCGCGCGGCACGGCGGGCTGATACGCCGACATTCGACCGGGGGAAGGCCACCATGCCGCTGCGCGAGGACTTCACGCTCGACGTCGCCAATCGTCGCGGCGCCGGTTTCCTGCCCGGGCTCGTCGGTTTGCGCGTGACTGCGATCGCCGAAGGCGGTCTGGAGTCCGAGCTGACGATCCGGCCGGAACTGCTCGCGCCCAACGGTTACCTGCATGCGGCGACGGTCGTGGCACTCGCGGACACGTCCTGCGGTTATGCCTGCCTGGCGCATCTCCCCGACGATGCCACGAATTTCACCACCGTCGAGCTCAAGGCGAATTTCCTGGGAACGGCGCGCGAAGGCACGATCGCGTGCACGGCGCGTGCCGTGCATCTCGGACGCACGACCCAGGTATGGGATGCGACGGTCGTGCGCAAGGGCGACCCGCGCCCGATCGCACTGTTCCGCTGCACGCAACTCGTTCTCTACCCGACCCGCTGACCGGCGTTCGCCGGCCTCGGGCTGGCCTCGGCCGGATGGACGATCGCCCCGGCCTGCGGCGGCGACGGATGATGACGGCACCGAACGCGCGGGTGCCTTCGCATGTCCCTTCCGGTCGTCGCGGTCCTTGCAGGATTCGCGATCGGCGCGACGTCCCTGCAGGCATGCGCATCGCTGCCGCCGCGGCCGTGGGCCTGGGCGATCCTGGCTGCATCCGCTACCGCCGGGGCGCTTGCAATCGCCGCGCGCGGGCGCGGATGGTCGAGCGCCGGCGCGGTACGGGGGCGATGGCTGTCGATCGCTCTGGTGTGGGCGGCCTCGGCATCGCTGGGCTTCTGCTACGCAGCCGGGCGCGCCGAGTTGCGCCTCGCCGACGCGCTGCCCGCCGCGTGGGAGGGTCGCGACATACGCGTCACCGGCATCGTCGACGGCCTGCCGCACAACGACGCCCATGCTGCCCGATTCGCGTTCGCCGTCGAGCGCGTGCTGACGCCGGGCGCCATCGTCCCGGCGCGGGTGTCCCTCGGATGGTTCGCGCCGCGCGTGGGCGACCACGGGCCGTCCGCACCGACACCGGTGGTCCACGCCGGCGAGCGCTGGACGCTCACGCTGCGTCTCAAGCGCCCGCACGGCAACGTCAACCCGCATGGATTCGACCTCGAGGCCTGGCTGCTCGAGCGCAACCTGCGCGCGACCGGTTACGTCCGCGACGGCCCCCGCAACCTGCGCAGCAGCGACTTTGCCGGTCGGCCTGCCGACCACGTCGAACGCGCCCGCGAGAGCATTCGCGACCGCATCGCCGCGGCCCTCGCGGACGCACCGTACCGCGGGGTCCTGGCCGCGCTCGCCGTTGGCGACCAGCGTGCGATTTCCGAGGCGCAGTGGAGCGTGTTCAATCGCACCGGCATCACGCACCTCGTATCGATCTCCGGCCTGCATGTCACGGTGTTCGCGGCGCTGGCGGGTGCCTGCGCGCTCTGGCTCGCGCGGCGCAACACCGCACTGACTTCGCGCGTCCCCGCACGCAAGGTCGCGACCCTCGTCGGCGCGCTCGTGGCCTGGGCTTACGTGCTGCTGGCCGGCGCCGAGGTCCCGGCGCTGCGGACGCTGCTGATGCTGCTGGTCGCCGCGGCAGGGCTGTGGCTCGGGCGCCCCGGCACCGCCCTCCTCGTCTGGCTGTGGTCGCTCTGCGCGGTGCTGGCATGGGATCCGTGGGCCGGACTCTCCCCGGGGTTCTGGCTGTCGTTCGGCGCGGTCGGGCTGCTGCTCTACGCGGGAAGCGGCAGGCTGCGTCTGCCCCCGGCGCCGACCCGGCGCGGGCGTGCCGCACAGGCGATACGCGAAGCCGCGCATGCACAGTGGGTCGTCACGCTGGGGCTCGTGCCGGGAACGCTCGCGCTGTTCCAGCAGGTGTCGATCGCCTCGGCGCTGGCGAATGCGGTGGCGATCCCCGTGGTCACGCTGGCAGTCGTCCCGCTGGCACTTGCCGGCATCGCGGCGCCGTTCGACCTGCCGTGGCTGGCGGCGCACGCGATCCTCGCCGGGCTGATGCGCTACCTCGACTGGCTCGCCGCGCTGCCGCTCGCAGCATGGACCTCGCACGCGCCGCGCGCGTGGACGATCGTCGTCGCCATCGGCGGGATGCTGTGGCTGCTCGCCCCCAAGGGCGTGCCGGGTCGCCCGCTGGGCATGCTGTGGGTGCTCCCGATGCTCCTGCTGCCACCGCCGGCCGTGCCGGAGGGCGGTGCCCGCGTCACCGTCCTCGACGTGGGGCAGGGGCTTGCGGTGCTCGTCGAGACCGCGCATCACGCGCTGCTCTACGACACCGGACCGCGCTTCGGCGACAGCGCCGATGCCGGCGGGCGCATCGTCGTGCCGTTCCTGCGTGCAGCCGGGGTGGGGAAGCTCGACCTCATGGTCGTCAGCCACGCCGACAGCGATCATTCGGGCGGCGCAAGCTCGGTCCTGGCCACGGTTCCGGTTGCAGCGCTGCTGTCGTCGCTGCCCGCCGATCATCCGATCGTCGCGATGGCGCCCGCGCGCCGCTGCGTCGCCGGCCTGCGCTGGGCGTGGGACGGGGTGGCCTTCGACGTGCTGCACCCGGACCGCCCGGCGTACGCGGACGCGGTGCGCAAGAGCAACGACCTGTCCTGCGTGTTGCGCGTCGCCACGCAGGCCGGGACCGTACTGCTGACCGGGGACATCGAGGCCGCGTCGGAGATCGAGATGCTCGCCCGCGATGCATCCGCGCTGCGTGCGGATGTCCTGGTCGTTCCCCACCACGGATCGCGAACCTCGTCGACGCCGGCATTCATCGCGGCGGTGTCTCCGCGCAGCGCCGTCATTGCCGCCGGCTATCGCAATCGTTACGGCCATCCCCGCGAGGGCATCCTCGCCCGGTACGTCGCGATCGGCGCCGAGCGCCCGCGTACCGATCTGCAGGGCGCGGTCACTGCCCTGTTCGTCCCCGGGAGGATCATCACGACGATCGGTGAGCGTGTCCGGCGGGCGCGCTACTGGTACGACCCGCCCGATGACCGACGCTCGGGGGCGCCTGGCGCGATGCAGCGTTCAGTTGACGAAGCG
>JAJXTF010000013.1 GCA_021784125.1 Pseudomonadota bacterium
GGAAGTGCGCCGCCGTGCCTGGCGCGCCGGGTGGTTGCGCCGGACGCGCATGCCGGTCCCCGTCGTCGTCGTCGGCAACATCGCGGTCGGCGGGGCGGGCAAGACGCCGCTGGTCGCCACCCTGGTCGCGGGGCTGCGCGAACGCGGGTTCCATCCCGGGATCGTCAGTCGCGGCCACGGTCGGCGCGGCAACGACGTCCGCGTGTTGCAGGCCGGCGACCGCCCGCGCGACGTCGGCGACGAGCCGCTGCTCCTTGCCGCGACCGGCGTCCCCGTCTGCGTCGGCAGGCGGCGCGCCGCCGCGGCGCAGGCGCTGCTCGACGCGCATCCCGAGGTCGACGTGATCGTCAGCGACGACGGCCTGCAGCATTACGCGCTCGATCGCGACGTCGAGATCGCCGTCGTCGATGCCGCGCGAGGCGTCGGCAACGGCCTGCTGCTGCCGGCGGGACCGCTGCGCGAGCCGGCCTCCCGCCTCGCGACCGTGGACGCGGTCGTCGAGCTCCGCGGCAGCGGTGGCGCCGGCGCGGGCGCAGCGCCCGGCGTCGCGACCCGGCCCGGGCGCGCGCGCGCGGTCTACGCGATGTCGCAGGAGCCGCAGGACTGGCGCAACGTGGTCGATCCCTCGATCGTCGCCGAACCGGATCGCTTGCGCGGCCCCGACGTCGTCGCCATCGCCGGCATCGGGAATCCGCAACGGTTCTTCGACCTCGTCGCGCGCCTGGGACTGGACGCTCGGACACGGGCTTTCGGCGACCATCACGCCTACGATCGTGCCGAAGTGGCTTTCCCCGGTGCGCGATCGATCCTGATGACGGAGAAGGACGCGGTAAAATGCCGCGAGTTCGGCGACCCGCGGATGTGGATGCTGCCGATCCGGGCGAGCGTCGACCCGGCACTAATCGACACCGTCGTGGGGAAACTGCGTGGATACGAAGCTCCTCGAAATGCTCGTGTGCCCGGTGACCAAGGGCCCGCTGATCCTTGATCGCGAGCGGCAGGAACTGATCTCGCGCTCGGCACGCCTCGCCTACCCGATTCGCGACGGCATTCCCGTGATGCTCGAGGAGGAAGCCCGCAAGCTTTCGCCCGAGGAATGGGAAGCGCTGAAGGAGTGAGCTTCACCGTCCTCATTCCGGCGCGCCATGCATCGACGCGCCTGCCCGGCAAGCCGCTGGCCGACATCGGCGGCAAGCCGATGATCGTGCGGGTGGCCGAGCGCGCGCGGGGCAGCGGCGCACGGCGCGTGGTCGTCGCGACCGACGACGCGCGCATCGCCGAGGCGGCGGCAGCCCATGGCATCGAGGCGATCATCACCCGCGCCGATCATCCGACGGGCACCGACCGACTGGCCGAGGCCGCGGCGTCGCTGGGACTCGTCGCCGACGAGATCGTCGTCAACGTGCAGGGCGACGAGCCGCTGCTCGATCCCGCGCTGATGCGAACGGTGGCGCAGCTCCTCGCCGCCCATCCCGACGCCGCGATCGCCACCGCATGCCATCCGATCGACGATGCGCGGGACGCGTTCAATACGAACGTCGTCAAGGTGACGCTCGATGCCCGCGGCTATGCCCTCTATTTCAGTCGGGCGACGATACCCTGGGCGCGCGACGCCTTCGCGGTCGATCGCGACGCGATCCCGGAAGGGCTGCCGCTGTATCGCCATTACGGCCTCTATGCCTACCGGGTCGGCTACCTGCAGGCGTTCCCGGCGCTGGCGCCGGCGCCGATCGAGCGCTTCGAGGCGCTCGAGCAGCTGCGGGCGCTATGGCACGGTCACCGGATCGTCGTCGAGATCGCGCAGGGTATGCCCGCGCCCGGCGTCGACACCGCCGAGGACCTCGCGCGGGTGCGCGCCCTGTTCGCGACGCCGCCATGACCGGATTGCGATTGACCTCGCGCGCCCCTAGCGGCGAGAATCCGGGGCAGCCCGCGCGTTCAGGGGCCGTGCGAAGCCGCAACCATGGCGGCCAACCCGCCACTGCAGGCAACGGGCACCACTCATGCGATTGATACTGCTCGGCCCCCCCGGCGCCGGCAAGGGCACGCAGGCGGCGCTGATCTGCAAGGCCTTCGGCGTCCCGCAGGTCTCCACCGGCGACATGCTGCGCGCGGCGATCAAGGCGGGCACGTCGATGGGCATCGCCGCGAAGGACGTCATGGACGGCGGCTCGCTGGTGTCCGACGACATCGTGATCGGTCTGGTAAGGGATCGGCTGGGCAGGAGCGACTGCGCTCCCGGCTACCTGCTCGACGGCGTGCCGCGGACGCTGCCCCAGGCCGAGGCGCTGCGCAATGCCCGCATCGACGTCGACTACGTGATCGAGATCGACGTCCCCGACGCGGCGATCGTCGAACGCATGAGCGGACGGCGCGTGCACATCGGCTCCGGCCGCAGCTATCACGTCAAGTACAACCCGCCGAAGGTCGCCGGCCGGGACGACGTCACCGGCGAGGCGCTGATCCAGCGCGAGGACGACGAGGAGGAGACGGTGCGCAAGCGGCTCGCCGTCTATCACGCACAGACCGAGCCGCTGATCGCATACTACGAACGCTGGGGGGAGACCGGCGACCCGCGAGCACCGCGCTACCGTCGGGTCAATGGACTGGGCACCGTCGAAAGCGTGGGGGATGCCTGTCTCGCCGCCTTGCGCGGCGGATGACCTATCCGTCGGGGGGGGTCGATGGAACCCCTGGTCAGCATCGTCGTTCGCAGCATGTCGCGGCCGAGCCTCGCGGACGCGCTGGAATCGATCGGTGCCCAGGACTACCCGCGGGTGGAAGGCATCGTCGTCGCGGCGAGCGGCCCGCAGCATCCGCCACTTCCAGAGTCCATCGGCGGGCACCGCCTGCGCTTCGTCACGAGCGCGGTTTCGCTGTCCCGGCCCGAGGCCGCCAACCGCGGCATCGATGCCGCGCAGGGCAACTGGATCACCTTCCTCGACGACGACCGCCTCCATCCGGATCACGTGTCGAGCCTCGTCGGCGCCCTCGGTCCTGCCGGCGCGGCGCGGCTGATCTACTCGCAGGCGGTGGCACGATTGTCCGACGGCAGCGCGCTGCCGCTGGGGCAGCCTTTCGCCATGGCTCAGCTGTACGAGCGCAACTTCATCCACCTGTCGATGGCGCTGTTCTCGCGCGACCTGGTTGCGCTGGGCTGCCGGTTCGACGAGTCGCTGGAGATGCTGCAGGACTGGGATTTCTTCCTCCAGTGCGCGCAGCACACCCGGTTCCACTGCGAGCCGCGGGTCACGTTCGAATGGCGCGCGGACATCGGCACTGCCGGCACCGGGGCGGGCCCCAACCAGGACGATGCGCGCTTTGCGGCATTCCGGGACCGCATCTACGCGAAGTGGGCCCTGCAGCACGATGCGCTCGCCGACCGCGTCGCGGCCGATCTGCAACGGGCCGCGTCGTCCGCGAAGGCAGGCGACGTCGCCGCGGGGACGCTGATCTGCGGGGAGGTCCTGGAGTACAGCGAGAACGATCCTTTCGCGCTCAACCTGCTGGCCATGCTGCAGCGCGCCTCCGGGCGCATCCCCGAAGCGCGCAGGACGCAGGAGCTGGCCTGCGCCGTGCGTCCGCAGGACACGTCTTTCGCCTACAATCTGTCGCTGCTGTGCCGCGACCTCGGGGATCTCGAGGCAGCGCGGGCGAATTGCCGCCGCGCGGCGAACGGCTCGCCGCCCTCGGAGCCCGCGGTGCGGCTGCTGCGCTCCCTCGCGTCCTGAACCATCCACGATCGCCCGAAGCGAGACTCCCAACCGTGCCCACCATGACTCGCAGAAACGCTTTCTACGCACAGTCCGGCGGCGTGACCGCCGTCATCAATGCCAGCGCCGCCGGGGTCATCGAGACGGCGCGCGCGCACAAGGCGCGAATCGGGCGCGTGTACGCCGGGCGCAACGGCATCATCGGCGCGCTGACCGAGGACTTGATCGACACCGGCCGCGAGAGAGCGCGCGCGATCGCCGCGCTGAAGCACACGCCGGCGGGGGCCTTCGGCTCCTGCCGCTACAAGCTCAAGGGCCTCGACCAGAATCGCGCGCAGTACGAACGGCTGATCGAGGTCCTCCGCGCCCACGACATCGGTTACTTCTTCTACAACGGCGGCAACGATTCGGCCGACACCTGCCTCAAGGTGTCGCAGATCGCGCAGACGCTGGGCTATCCGCTGACAGCCGTGCACGTGCCCAAGACCGTCGACAACGACCTCGCGGTCACGGACAACTGTCCCGGCTTCGGATCGGTGGCGAAGTACGTCGCGACGTCGATGCGCGAAGCCGCCTTCGACGTCGCGTCGATGGCGAAGACGTCGACCAAGGTATTCGTGCTCGAGGTGATGGGCCGGCACGCCGGCTGGATCACCGCGGCGGTCGGCATGGCCGAGGATGCAAAGACACCGATCCCGCTGCTGCTGCTGTTCCCCGAGATCCCTTTCGACGAGGCGAAATTCGTCGCCGCGATCGATGCGAGGGTGGCGCGCCACGGCTACTGCTGCGTCGGCGTCTCCGAGGGACTGCAGGACGCCTCGGGCAAGCTGATGGCCGAGGCCGGGACCCGCGACGCGTTCGGGCATGCGCAACTGGGGGGCGTCGGACCGCTGATCGCGAACCTCGTCAAGGAGAAGCTCGGGCTCAAGTACCACTGGGCGGTCGCGGACTACCTGCAACGGGCCGCACGCCACCTCGCCTCGAAGACCGACCTCGACCAGTCGTATGCGGTCGGCAAGGCGGCGGTCGAGCTGGCGCTCGCCGGCCACAACGCGGTCATGCCGGCAATCGTCCGCGTCTCGGACAAGCCGTATCGCTGGAAGATCGGCATCGCGCCCCTCACCGAGGTCGCCAACAAGGAGAAGATGCTGCCGCGCGGCTTCATCTCGGCCGACGGTTTCGGCATCACCGCGAAGGCGCGGGCCTACCTCGCGCCGCTGATCCGCGGCGAAGCACCGCCGCCGTACCGCGATGGCCTGCCGCAGTACGTGCGCCTCAGGAACGTCGCCGTGCCGAAGAAGCTCGCCACCGCATTCGAAGTCTGACCACGGAAGGATTCACGATGGAAACCGCCGCAGCTGGCCGGGAGCACCGATGACCAAGGTCGTCGATTACTATCTTGCACCGATTTCGCCCTATGTCTACCTGGGACACGACCGCTTCGTCGCGATCGCCCGGCACCACGGCGCCGACATCGTGGTCAAGCCGATCGACACCGGGCGCGTGTTTGCGGCGTCGGGCGGCCTGCCGCTCAAGCAGCGTGCACCGCAGCGCCAGGCCTACCGGCTGTTCGAGCTCGCGCGCTGGTCGAAATACCTGGGCACGCCGCTGAACCTGCATCCCGCGCATTTCCCGGTGTCCGGCGACCTCGCGTCGAAGTGGATCCTGGCCGCCCGCGAAGTCGGGGTCGACGAGGCGCTCGCGCTCGTCGGCGGCATCGGGCGCGCGGTCTGGGCCGAGCAGCGCAACATCGCCGACGCAGGGACGCTCGTGGCGATCGCGCGCGCCCTGGGACTCGATGCCACGGCGATCGGATCGCGCGCGGAGGCTCCCGAAATCGGATCGCAGTACGACGCGCTGACCCAGGAGGCGATCGACCGTGGCGTTTTCGGCGTCCCGACCTGGATTTACGCCAACGAGCCCTTCTGGGGTCAGGATCGGCTCGACTTTCTGGACAGGGCACTGGCAGAATAGCGCGCGCTTCAAGTCCGCCTCGAGTCCGACACACATCCCAGGGGAGAGCAATCCATGTCCAATCCGCTCATTTTCGCGCTGCTTTGCGCGATGGCGGCGATCGTCTACGGCGCGGTATCCATCAGGTGGATCCTCGCCAAGCCCGCCGGAAACGCCCGCATGCAGGAAATCGCCGCCGCCATCCAGGCCGGCGCCAAGGCCTACCTGAATCGCCAGTACACGACCATCGGCATCGTCGGGGTCATCCTGTTCATCGTCATCGGCGTGTTCCTCGGCTGGCTGACTGCGGGCGGATTCGCCGTGGGTGCGATCCTCTCGGGGCTTGCCGGCTACATCGGCATGAACGTGTCGGTACGCTCGAACGTCCGCACCGCCGAAGCCGCGCGCAGCGGCCTCGACCAGGCGCTGGCGGTCGCGTTCCGGGGCGGCGCGATCACCGGCATGCTGGTCGTCGGCCTCGGTTTGCTGGGCGTGACCGGTTTCTACTGGTTTCTCGTCGCCTCGGCCGAGCAGGCGCCGAACCTCGCGACCGAGGGCCTGCATGCGGCGATCGGGCCGCTGGTCGGCCTGGCGTTCGGGGGATCGCTGATCTCGATCTTCGCGCGGCTGGGTGGGGGCATCTTCACCAAGGGCGCGGACGTGGGTGCCGACCTGGTGGGGAAGGTCGAGGCCGGCATTCCGGAGGATGACCCGCGCAATCCGGCGGTGATCGCCGACAACGTCGGCGACAACGTCGGCGACTGCGCGGGCATGGCCGCCGACCTGTTCGAGACCTACGCGGTGACGATCGTCGCGACGATGCTGCTCGGCGCGCTGCTGCTGCCGTCGATGGCGACCGCAGCCGTCACCTATCCGCTGGTGCTGGGCGGCTTCTCGATCCTGGCGTCGATCGTCGGCTGCTATTTCGTCAAGGCGCGGCCCGGCGGCAAGATCATGAACGCGCTCTACCGCGGGCTGATCGTCGCCGGCTTGATCTCGGCAATCGGCTTCTGGTTCATCACGCAGTGGATGCTGGCCGACATCGGCAGCGTCGATGCCGCGCTGTCGCCGCTGCGCGTGTTCGGGGCCGCGCTGGTCGGCCTGGCGCTGACCGCCGCGATGGTCGTGATCACCGAGTACTACACGGGCACCGACTTCGCGCCCGTCAAGCACATCGCCGCAGCGTCGACGACCGGGCACGCGACAAACATGATCGCGGGGCTGGGCGTGTCGATGAAGTCGACCGCCCTGCCGGTCATCGCGGTCTGCGTCGCGATCCTGGTGTCGTACTGGTGCGCCGGGCTCTACGGCATCGCGATCGCCGCCACCGCGATGCTGTCGATGACCGGCATCATCGTCGCGCTCGACGCCTACGGTCCGATCACCGACAACGCGGGTGGCATCGCCGAGATGGCCGATCTGCCCGATTCCGTGCGCGCGATCACCGATCCGCTCGATGCCGTGGGCAACACGACCAAGGCGGTGACCAAGGGCTATGCGATCGGCTCCGCCGGACTCGCGGCGCTCGTGCTCTTCGCCGACTACACGCACGCCCTCGGTACCGCGAACCTCAAGACGACGTTCGACCTGTCGGACCACATGGTGATCGTCGGCCTGTTCCTGGGCGGCATGATCCCCTACCTGTTCGGCGCGATGGCGATGGAGGCGGTCGGACGCGCGGCCGGCGCGGTCGTCATCGAGGTGCGCCGCCAGTTCAAGGAAATCAAGGGCATCATGGAAGGCACGGCCAAGCCCGAGTACGGTGTGGCCGTCGACATGCTGACCAAGGCCGCGATCAAGGAAATGATCGTGCCGTCGCTGCTGCCGGTGCTCGTTCCCGTGGTCGTCGGCCTGGCGCTCGGGCCGCAGGCCCTGGGCGGCCTGCTGATGGGCACGATCGTCACCGGCCTCTTCGTCGCGATCTCGATGACCACCGGCGGCGGCGCGTGGGACAACGCCAAGAAATACATCGAGGACGGCAACTACGGCGGCAAGGGCTCCGACGCGCACAAGGCCGCGGTCACGGGCGACACGGTCGGGGATCCCTACAAGGACACCGCCGGCCCCGCGGTCAATCCGCTGATCAAGATCATCAACATCGTCGCGCTGATGATCGTCCCGGTGCTGGCGCTGCACGGCGCGGGTGCCCCGGGCAAGACGGCAGAGGCCGCCCCGGCGCCGGTCGCCCGGGTGGCGGCCGCGACGCCGCCTGCGGCAATGCCGGCGCTCGCCGCGCTGAGGCGCGCGGCGGATTCAGCGGCCGCCGGCAGGCAATGACCGCGGCGGATTCGCGCGCAGGCGACGCGAGCACCGCTCGATCGGGGCGGCTGCAGATGCACGACGCCTGACCGGCCGGTGACGGAAGCACCCCGAGAGGCAGCGGTGAACCCGCTGCCTCTCTGTTTCTGCCGGGCCGGGGAGGCCGGCATCGGGGCGCTCCCCCGAACCGGTCACTGACCGGTCGTGTCGCTGAAGATGCGCATCAGCTGCGCCTGCGTCAGCATGCCGTGGTGATCCTTGTCGACGGCGTCGAACTTCTTCGACATCGTCTTCATGAAGTCCTTCTTGGACACCATGCCGTTCGTGTCGGCCATCTTCTGCATGTCGGCGACGAACACCTGCTCGATGCTGTAGGGCTGGGCGCTGGCGCCCTGTGCAGCCAATGCCGGGACGGAAGCGAGGGGCCCCGCGAACGCGGCGGTCGCGAAAGTCAGCAGCAGTGCGGTCCTGGTGATCTTCATCTGTGTCTCCTGGGTTTCGAACTTCGGTTGGTGATCGATGCGGTTCCCGGCGGGAACCGACGGTGGCGAGCATTCGACCCGCTGCCGAGTGGTCGCAGGTCGCTGCGGATCCTTACAGCGATGCGTTTCCCTGCATGCGGCGTAGAATCGCCGCCCAATCCCATTGCCGTCCCCGTTGCCGCTGCGATCGCCCGTCCGTGGGTCACTTCCGATGAATCCGCGCCTGTGCATTGCACTGGCCCTGGCCGGCGCGGTCTGCGCGATCGTGCCGGCCCGTGCGCAGCCGCCATCGCAGCCGCCATCGCAGCCGCCATCGCAGCCGCTATCGCAGCCGCTATCGCAGCCACCCGGCGCCCGCGATGCGCCGGAACGATCCTTCGTCCGGACCGAGAAGGCGGCGGTGCAGAGCCGCCACTTCATGGTTGCGACGGCCAATCCGCTTGCGACCGAGGCGGGCTACGAGATCCTTCGTGCAGGGGGCAATGCCGCCGACGCAGCCGTGGCGGTGCAACTCGTCCTCGGGCTGGTCGAGCCGCAATCCTCCGGATTGGGCGGGGGCGCATTCCTGCTCTATCGCGATGCCCGGACCGGGCGGCTGATTGCCTACGACGGGCGAGAGACCGCGCCGGGCGCGGCGACGCCCGATCGCTTTCTCGACGCCGGCGGCAAGCCGCTGGCTTTCCACGACGCGGTGATCGGCGGAATCTCGGTCGGCGTGCCGGGAACGGTGCGCCTGCTCTGGGACCTGCAGCGCAGGCATGGGCGGCTGCCGTGGCCGCGCTTGTTCGAGCCTGCGATCAGGCTCGCCGAGAATGGTTTCGCGGTTTCGCCGCGCCTGCATGCGCTCGTCGCCGCCGAGGGGCACTGGGTGCAGGCGCGTGCACGCGCCTACTTCACGACGGCCGACGGCGCGCCGCGACCCATCGGTGCCTTGCTGGCGAATCCGGCCTACGCGCGCACGCTGCGCCTGCTCGCGGCGGGCGGTGCCGACGCGTTCTATTCCGGGCCGATCGCCGACGACGTCGTCCGCACCGCGGATGCCGCACCGCGGCATCGCGGCGACCTCACGCGCCGCGATCTC
Organism: Pseudomonadota bacterium; assembly: GCA_021784125.1. GTDB lineage: Bacteria > Pseudomonadota > Gammaproteobacteria > Burkholderiales > Casimicrobiaceae > VBCG01. Next base: position 9,489 of record JAJXTF010000013.1, read on the forward strand.
GCAGGCTATCGCGTCGTCGCGCGCGAACCCGTCTGCGGCGGCTATCGCGGCTACCGCGTCTGCGGCATGCCTCCGCCTTCGTCGGGAGGCATCGCAGTGCTGCAGATCCTGAAGATGATCGAGCCCCGGGACATCGCGTCGATGGGCGCCGAATCGTTCTGGAGCGTGCATTTCGTCTCCGAGGCCGAACGGCTCGCGTTCGCCGACCGAGATGCCTACGTCGCCGATCCGGCGTACGTGCAGCCGCCTGCCGGCATGCTCGACGCGCGCTACCTGCGCCGGCGATCGATGCTCATCTCGACGCGCTCCAGCATCGGCCATGCGCCGCCGGGCGATCCGCGCCGGCGGATGGCGCAGCCGGCTCGGATCGGATGGGGCGTCGGTGCGGCGGCCGAGTTCCCCTCGACGTCGCAGGTCTCGATCGTCGATCGCGAAGGCAACGCCGTGGCGATGACGACGACGATCGAGGACGCCTTCGGCAGCCGCCTGATGACCGAGGGCGGTTTCCTGCTCAACAACGAGCTGACCGATTTCTCGTTCGCGCCCGTCGTCGGCGGCAGGCCGGTCGCCAATCGGGTCGAAGCGGGCAAGCGGCCACGCTCGTCGATGGCACCGACGATCGTCTTCGACCGTCGTGGCCGGCTGTTCGCCGTCCTGGGATCGGCCGGCGGGAGCCTGATCATCAACGACGTGGCGAAGACGCTGATTGGTATCATCGACTGGCGCCTCGATCCGCAGGCCGCGATCGCGCTTCCGAATTTCGGCAGCCGCAACGGGCCGACCGAGCTCGAGCAGGGGACGCCGGTCGTCGCGCTGCAGCCGAAGCTGCGCGCGATGGGGCATGCGACCCGGATCATCGTCGACCCGTCGGGGGTGCAGGCGATCGTGCGCAATGCCGGCGGCTGGATCGGCGGCGCCGATCCGCGCCGTGAAGGTGTCGTCAAGGGAGACTGACCGCCATGCCCATCGCCGAGATCTTTTCCGCAGCGGTCCTGCTGCTGCTGGTCATCGATCCGTTCGGCAACGTGCCGATCGTCATCGCGGCGCTGGCGAACGTGCGGGCCGGACGTCGCATGCGGGTCGTGCTGCGCGAATGCGCGGCCGCCTACGTGATCCTGCTCGTGTTCATGCTGGGCGGTCGGACGTTCCTCAAGTGGATGCAACTCTCCGAGGTGTCGCTGGCGATCGCCGGCGGCATCATCCTGTTCCTGATCGCGTTGCGCATGGTCTTCCATCATCCGGAGGGGGTGTTCGGGGATCCACCGGGCGCCGAGCCGTTCATCGTGCCGCTGGCCATTCCGGCGATCGCCGGCCCCTCGGCGCTGGCGACGGTGATGCTGATGGTCTCGCGCGATCCTTCGCATCGCGTCGCGTGGATCGTCGCGCTGACGATCGCGATGGCGATTGCGACGCTCGTCCTGCTGGGAGCCTACCGGCTGCAGCGCGTGCTGGGCGAGCGGGGGATGATCGCGGTCGAGCGCCTGATGGGACTGGTGCTGACCGCGATCTCCGTGCAGATGCTGCTCGACGGCGTCCAGGCGTACATCGGCGGGCTCGGTCGCGGAGGGTGACCCGCGGCCCTAGGCGGGCGTCAGGTCGTCGCCGCTGCGCTGCACCGCGCCGACCTTGACGAGGTCGGTCACCAGCCGCTCGGCGAGGTCGGCCGGCGACAGCCTGAAGTAGCGCGCGTTGAAGTCCCGGAAGATGCCGACCTGCGCGACGTATTCGGGCAGCTTCGACAGCGCCATGCGTTCGCGGTCGAGCAGCGAAAACACGAGGATCACCTTGAGCGCGTGACTCGCCATCCGCAGCGGATCGGCCTCGAAGGCCGCGGTGCGGCGCAGCGCGCGCTCGATCGCGCCGTGGAATTCGCCGAAAGGCTCGCCGTGGCCGGGAATCACGCAGCGCACGTCGAGCTCGGCGATCGTTTCCAGCGTCGCACGCGTCGCCGGCAGCGCCGCCGGATCGAAGTCCCCGGGCATCACGAAGCCGTAACCGTTCTCCCACAGTGCGTCGCCGGAGACGAGGAGCCGGTGCTCGTCGTTGTAGAACACGAGCGCAGCCATGTCGTGGCCGGGCGCCGCGATCGCCCGCCACTCGAGGTCGCCCCAGCGGTAGGTGCAGTCGGGCTGCAGGGCTTCGTCGGCGGAGAAGCGGTCGGCGCGCTGGCCGGCGTAATCGAGCAGCAGCGCGCGCTGATCCCAGGCGGCGATGGCCTGCACCTCGCCGGCGGGAACGGCGACCGGACAGCCGTAGGCCCGCGCGATGGCAGCGTTGCCGCCCATGTGATCGGAATGGCAGTGCGTGTTGACCAGTCGGGTCAGCGGCCTGCCGTCCAGGCCCATCCGCGATGCGACCAGCGCCAGCATCAGCGGCGCGTGCTTGACGTAGCCCGAGTCGACGAGGACGCAGCCGTCGCGACCCTTCAGCACGACGTGGTTGGCCGACAGCCAGTCGCGGACGAAGACGTGGACCTCGGGCGGCAGGGCGATGCTCATGGAATCCGGCGCATGACGGGCATCCGCAGCGCTCGCGATGCCGCAGGCCTCATTCGAGCCGCGCGAGGAAATCGCGGACCAGCGCGACGCGATCCGACAGTGTGGGCGCCGCGCGCTCGATGCGGATGCGATCGGGTCCGGCGAAGCGGATGCGGCCGTCCTTCTGGACCAGGAGGATCAGCTTGCCCGTGTCGAATGGCGGGTCCTTGACGAACTGCAGCGTGGTCCGCTCGGGGCCGGCGTCGACCTTCGCCACGCCCAGCGGCCTAGCGGCCAGCCGCAGGCGGTGGCAGGCGACGAGCGCCTGCGCCGGCTCCGGCGTGGGACCGAAGCGGTCGACGAGCTCCTCGCGCAGCAAATCGAGGTCGGCGACCGACTCGCAGCTCGCGAGACGCTTGTACAGGACCAGGCGCTCGTGGATGTCGCTGCAGTATTCCTGCGGCAGGCGCGCGGCGACGTGGAGGTTGATCTCGGTCGTCACCCCCAGCGGCTGCGAGAGGTCGGGCTCCTTGCCGGACTTGAGCGCCGCGACTGCGGCCTTCAGCATGTCCGCGTAGAGCTGGAAACCGATCTGCTGCATCTCGCCCGACTGCTCGTCGCCCAGCACCTCGCCGGCGCCGCGGATCTCGAGGTCGTGCATCGCCAGGAAAAATCCCGAGCCCAGGTCCTCCATCATCTGGATCGCCTCGAGGCGCTTCTTCGCCTGTGCCGACAGCGCCTCCTGGGGCGGGGTCAGCAGGTAGGCATAGGCCTGGTGGTGCGAGCGGCCGACGCGTCCGCGCAGCTGGTGCAGCTGGGCGAGGCCGAAACGGTCGGCGCGGTCGATGATGATCGTGTTGGCCGTCGGCACGTCGATGCCGGTCTCGATGATCGTCGAGCAGACGAGCAGGTTGACCCGCTGCGCGTAGAAATCGCGCATCACCTGCTCGAGCTCGCGCTCGGCCATCTGTCCGTGGGCGACCGCGATGCGCGCTTCCGGCAGCAGCCCGGCGAGCCGCTCCGCCATCGTGCGGATGGTGTCGATGTCGTTGTGCAGGAAATAGATCTGTCCGCCACGCTTGAGCTCGCGCAGCGCCGCTTCGCGCACGATGCCGAGCGAGAACGACGCGACGAAGGTCTTGATCGCGAGCCGGCGCTGCGGCGCGGTGGCGATGACGGAGAAGTCGCGGATGCCTTCGAGCGACATCGCCAGCGTGCGCGGTATCGGCGTCGCCGTCAGCGTCAGCACGTCGACCTCGGCGCGCAGGCGCTTCAGCTGCTCCTTCTGGCGCACGCCGAAGCGGTGCTCCTCGTCGATGATGACCAGCCCCAGGTTCTTGAAGCCGACGTCGGGCTGGATCAGCTTGTGCGTTCCGATGACGAGGTCGATGCTGCCGGAGGCGAGGCCTTCGAGGGCGGCCTTCACCTCCCGGCCCGAGCGGAAGCGCGACAGCTCGGCGAGCTTGACCGGCCAGTCGGCGAAGCGATCGGAGAAGACCTGGAAATGCTGCTCGGCCAGCAGCGTCGTGGGCACCAGCACCGCGACCTGCTTGCCGTCGGCCAGCGCAATGAAGGCAGCACGCAGCGCGACCTCGGTCTTGCCGAAGCCGACGTCGCCGCAGACCAGCCGGTCCATCGGCTGTCCCGACGTCAGGTCGGCGATCACCGCCTCGATTGCCGCCTTCTGGTCGGCGGTTTCCTCGAAGCCGAAGCCCTCGGCGAAGGCCTCGTAGTCGTGGGCCTTGAACGAGAACACGTGGCCGCTGCGCGCCGCGCGCTGCGCATAGAGGTTCAGCAGCTCGGCCGCGGTGTCGTGCGCCTGCTGCGCGGCCTTGCGCTTGGCTTTCTCCCATTGGCCGCTGCCGAGCTCGTGCAGCGGCGCCGCATCGGGCGACGCCCCGCTGTAGCGGCTGATCACGTGCAGGTTCGACACGGGCACGTAGAGCTTCGCGTCGTTCGCGTACTTGAGCTCGAGGAACTCCGTCGCTCCGTCGCCGACGTCCAGTGTGACGAGGCCCAGGTAGCGGCCGATGCCGTGCTCCTCGTGGACCACCGGATCGCCGATGCGCATCTCGGACAGGTCGCGAACCATCGCGTCGACGTTGGACCGGCGCGCAGCTTCGCGCTTCCCGCGCCGGACGACGTTCGCGTAGAGCTCGGCCTCGGTGACGAACGCGAGGCCCGCGGCGGGCCAGGCGAATCCCGACTGCAGCGGCGAAGCGGCGAGCGCCAGCTTCGCGTCGCCGGCGACGAACTGCGCGAACGACTCGACGACCGCGGGATGCATCCCGTATTCGGCGAAATACTGCTGCATCGTCTCGCGGCGGCCGGCGCTCTCGGCGGCGATCAGCATGCGGCCTTCGAGCATGCCGGCGACGCGCTTGAGCGCGGCGAGCGGATCCTCGGAACGCCGGTCGACCTGCACGGTCGGCAGGCGTCTCGTCGGTGCCTCCGGCGGCAGTGCGGCCTGCGCCTCGGCCTGGACGACGGCGATGCGCGCGAACGGCTTGATCGCGCCGTTCCACTCGTCCAGCGGCAGGAAGAGCAGCGGCGGCGGCAGCAGCGGCCGCGCCTTGTCGCCCTGGAGCAGCCGGTAGCGCGCCTCGGTGTCCTGCCAGAAGCGCTCGGCCGCCGCCTGGACGTCGCCGTGGGTCGCGATCACGGTGTCGCGCGGCAGGTAGTCGACGAAGGTCGCCGTCGCGTCGAAGAACAGCGGCAGGTAGTACTCGATGCCGCCCGGGGCGACGCCTGCCGAGATGTCCTTGTACAGCACCGACCGCGACGGATCGCCTTCGAACACCTCGCGGAAGCGGCCGCGAAAGCGGGTGCGGCCGACGTCGTCCAGCGGGAACTCGCGCGCCGGCAGCAGGCGCACGTCGCGCATCGGGTAGAGCGTGCGCTGCGAATCGACGTCGAAGGTCTTGATGCTCTCGATGTCGTCGCCGAAGAGGTCGAGGCGATAGGGCAGCGCCGAACCCATCGGAAAGAGGTCGATCAGCCCGCCGCGGATCGAGAACTCGCCGGGCGAGACGACCTGGGTCACGTGAGTGTAGCCGGCAAGCGCCAGCTGCGAGCGCAGCGCGTCGATGTCCAGCCTCTCGCCCTGCGTCAGGAAGAAGGTGTGCGCCGCAAGGAAGGACGGTGGCGGCAGGCGATAGAGCGCAGTCTGCGCGGCGACGAGCACGACGTCGCATTCGCCGCGCGTGACGCGATAGAGGGTGGCGAGACGCTCGGACACCAGGTCCTGGTGCGGCGAGAAATGGTCGTAGGGCAGCGTTTCCCAGTCGGGGAACACGCTGATCCGCAGCTGCGGCGAGAACCACGCGATCTCGTCGGCGAGCCTCGCCGCAGCATGCGCGTCGGCGCAGACGATCGCGAGGCTGTGGCGCTGCCCGCGCGCGGCGAGCGCCGCCTGCGTAAGCACGATGGCGTCGGCCGAGCCGGCAAGTGCCGGCAGCGCGACGCGTCGTCCCCCTTCGGGCAGCGTGGGGACGAGCGCGGGCAGCGTCGCAAAGGGATTTGCGATCGGAGCGGATGCGGCGGGGGCGCTTGCTGCCGGAAGGGACACGGCGGCGGCCGTCGCAGCATCGGTCGGGGCCGTCGGCATGCGGATGGAAAGCGGTGGTCGGTCGTGTGCCTGAATTATACGCGGCAGCCTGCGTGCGATAATTTGCCGATGGCCGCCACCACTGCGCGCGAGGGGCGCGGATCCTCGATCGCGCTGCTGACGCTGGCGCCGTTCTTCTGGTCGATCAACTGGATCGTCGGACGGGGACTCGCCAACGACGTCCCGCCGCTGGCGATGACGTTCTATCGCTGGCTGTTCGCGATCGTCATCCTGGCGCCGTTCGCGCTGCCGTCACTCGCGCGCGACCTGCCGATCATCCGGCGTCACTGGAAGGCACTCGCGGGGCTCGGCGTCGTCGGCGTCGGCATCCACAACGCGTTGGCCTATCTCGGCCTGCACGACACGACCGCGGTGAACGGGGTGATCCTCAACTCGTTCATCCCGGTCCTGATCGTCGCGTTCTCGTGGCTGCTCCTGCGCGAGCGCCTGTCGGCGGTCGGGCTCGCAGGCGTCGCGATCTCGCTCTGCGGCGTGCTGACCATCCTGTCGCGCGGATCGCTCGCCGCGCTGCTCGCTTTCCGCCTGAACGGTGGCGACCTGCTGATCGTGCTGTCGATGGCGATGTGGTCGCTGTACACGATCGGGCTGCGCTGGCGCCCACCCGGCATGCGGATGCTGTCGTTCCTGTTCGTGATCGCCTGCGTCGGCGACCTGGCGGTGCTGCCGCTCTACCTGATCGAGTCGGCATCGGGCCATCCGATGGTGTGGACGTGGACGAGGTTCGCCGCGATCGCCGGCATTGCGCTGTTCTCGTCGGTGCTGGCCTACGTGTTCTGGAATCGCGGCGTCGAGCGGCTGGGCGCGAGCATCGCCGGACTGTTCGTGCACCTGATGCCCGTGTTCGGCGTCGTGCTCGCCTGGGCGACGCTGGGCGAGCGCCTCGCGCCGTACCACGTCGCCGGCGTCGCCCTGATCCTGGCCGGCATCTGGGCGACCAGCAGGATGGGAAGGGTGGTCGCGGCAGGGACGGACTGACGCCTCGTCGCCGCGGGTGCCGGCTAAGGCGTCGTCGCTGCGTCCGCGGCCGGCGTGCGGCCGTAGCGGTCGTCGAAGCGGACGATGTCGTCCTCGCCGAGGTAGTCGCCGCACTGCACCTCGATGATCGCCAGCGGCTCGCTGCCGCGGTTCTCGAGCCGGTGGCGCGTCTCGACCGGGATGTAGGTCGACTCGTTCGGGCGTACGTCGAATTCCCGCTCGCCGTTGGTCACGTGCGCAGTGCCGCGTACGACGACCCAGTGCTCGCTGCGCCGGTGGTGCAACTGCAGCGACAGCGCGGCGCCGGGTCGCACCTCGATGCGCTTGATCTTGAAGCCGGGCGCTTCCTCCAGCGTCGTGTACGTGCCCCAGGGCCGGCTGACGGTGCGGTGCAGCCGGTACGATTCGTGGCCGCGTGCCTTCAGCTCGCCGACCACCTCCTTCACCTTCTGCAGGTGGTCGCGATGCGCGACCAGCACTGCGTCGGGAGTGTCGACGATCACGAGGTTCTCGACGCCGACGGTGGCGACGATGCGATCGGGGGCGTGCACGTAGGTGCCGCGCGTGGCGATTGCGACGCGCTCGCCCTGGCCGCGGTTGCCGTCCGCGTCCGCTTCGGTCAGCGCGGCCACGGCCTGCCACGACCCGACGTCGCTCCAGTCGAACGTGCCGCGCACCACGGCGACGTCGCCGGCCTCGGCGGCGCGCTCCATCACCGCGTAGTCGATCGAGATGTCGGGGACCGCGGCGAAGAGCGCCGCGTCGATCTCGAGCATCGATCCGTCGGCGAGTCCGCGCAGCGCCTGCGCCACCGGGCGCGCCGCCGCGAGGACGCCAGGTGCATGGCGTTCGAGTGCGTCGAGGATCGCATCAGCCGTGAATGCGAACATCCCCGAGTTCCAGACGTAGTGCCCGGCCGCCAGGTAGTCACGCGCAAGCGCGAGCGGCGGCTTCTCGACGAAGCGCAGTGCCCGGAATGCGGCCGGGGCGGAACCTTCGGCCGCCGCGAGCGGCTCGCCGCATTCGATGTAGCCGAAGCCGGTCTCGGGTTGGGTCGGCGTGATGCCGAAGGTGACCAGGGCCCCGCCCAGCGCAAGGGTCTTTGCCCGCTCGACTGCAGCGGCGAAGGCCTGCTGGTCACGAATCAGGTGATCGGAGGGCATGACGAGCAGCACGGCCCGGCCGAAGCCGCGCGCCCTGGCGCACAGCGCCGCCAGCGCGATCGCCGGTGCGGTGTTGCGACCGAAAGGCTCGAGCAGGTAGACCGGCGGCGGCCGGGACGGTCCCTGCAGCCCCGCGTAGGTGTCCTTGGTGTGGAAGTAGTAGTCGCGATTGGTCACCGTCAGGAACGCGGCGACGCCGTGCAGGGACAGCGCACGCGCGGCGGTCTTGGCGAGCAGCGTATCGCCGTCGGGCAGCTGCATGAAGGGCTTGGGCGCGGCTTCGCGCGACAGCGGCCAGAGCCGGGTTCCGGCCCCGCCGGAAAGGATCATCGGAATCAGGGGTGCAGGGGTCATCGCGCCAGTCCGCTTTTGAATTCGGCTTACTTTAGCCCAGATCCATCTGTGTAGGACAAACGTCGACACCCGCATCGGCAGGCCACCGATACGGATGGCGCGGGCTATTCCCTAGGATGCAGGCATCGCCCACCCACCCACGACGAGGCCTCGAATGCCCGACGACGCAATGCCGATCCACGCCGCGAATGCCGACACCGTCGCCGTGTTGCCGCTTGCGGCCGCTGCACGCCCGGCGTCGCCGGCGTCGGTTTCGCCGCTGGGACGGTTCGGCAGGCTCTACGGCGCTTCGTCACCCATGCAAGAGCTGTACCGGATGATCGAACGAGTCGCCACGACCGACGCCACCGTCTTCATCACCGGCGAATCGGGCTGCGGCAAGGAACTGGTGGCGCGAACGATCCACGAGCGCAGTCCGCGCGCCCGGCAAGCTTTCGTCGCGATCAACTGCGGTGCGATTCCCGCAAACCTGATCGAAGCAGAGCTCTTCGGGCACGAGCGCGGTGCGTTCACCGGCGCCGACCGCCAGCACCACGGCTGCTTCGAGCGGGCCGAAGGTGGGACACTGCTTCTCGACGAGATCACCGAAATGCCCATCGAGATGCAGGCCAGTCTGCTGCGGGTGCTGGAGAGCGGGCGCTATGCCCGCGTCGGCGGCGATGGCGAACAGGACGCCGACGTGCGCGTGCTGGCCGCGTCCAATCGCGACCCGCGCGACGCCGTGCGCGACGGATGCCTGCGCGAGGACCTGATGTATCGCCTCGCCGTGTTTCCGATCGCTTTGCCGCCGCTGCGTGCCAGGGACGACGACGCCGAGCTGCTCGCAGTGCATTTCCTGCACGAGCTGAACACACAGGCGCAGACGTCCAAGGCCTTCTCGCGCGCCGCGCTGGCGACGACCCGCAGCTACCACTGGCCGGGCAACGTCCGCGAGCTGAAGAACGCCGTACACCGCGGCTTCATCCTCGGCGAGGACAGCGTCGAGCTCGACGTCGGCAGGCTCGCGCCGCCCCAGGTCGACGGCCGGTACCTGCGGCTGCCGGTCGGCATGTCGCTCGCCGACATGGAGCGCCAGGCGATCTACGCGACCCTCGATCATTGCCGCGGCAACAAGCGGCGCGCGGCGGAGATGTTGGGCGTCAGCCTCAAGACGCTGTACAACCGTCTCACCGCATACCAGGCGGAAAGCCATGCTGGACTTGCAAGCGTCTAGGGTAGAATCCGGGGATTCGCAGACCAGCGGAACCCCGATGATCCGGATACTGATCGCGGACGACCACGCGATCGTGCGCGCCGGATTGCGCCAGTTCATCGCCGACCAAGCCGACATGGAGATCGCGGGCGAAGCCGCGAGCGGGTCGGAGACGGTGGCAGCAGTCCGCGCGGGCGATTTCGATGTCGTCCTGCTCGACATCTCGATGCCCGACAAGAACGGCATCGACACGTTGCGCATGCTGCGCCACGTGAAGCCGGATCTGCCGGTGCTGATGCTCTCGGCCTACGGGGAGGACCAGTATGCGGTCAACCTGCTGCGGGCCGGGGCTTCCGGCTACGTGAGCAAGGATGCCGCGTCGACGCAACTCGTCGGCGCGATCCGCACCGTCGCCCAGGGCCGCAAGTACGTGAGTCCCGCGCTCGCGCAGATCCTCGCCGAAGGCGTCGCGGGCGACAGCGACCAGCCGCTGCACGCCGAGCTCTCGCAGCGCGAGTTCCAGATCTTCTGCAAGATCGCCGCCGGCGCCGCGGTGTCGAAGATCGCAGAGGAGCTGCACCTCTCGGTGAAGACCGTCAGCACGTACCGGACGCGGATTCTCGAGAAGATGGCGATGAAGTCGAATGCCGACCTCACGTATTACGCCATCAAGAACGGGCTGATCGAGTGATGGACCGCGGGCATGCGGGCTCGCGCCCGGGACCGGCGCAGCCGGCAGATGCTTCCCGCCCCGCGCATGGCGTCGGCGGACCCGCAACCTCGGCAGAGGAATCGCCGCTGCGGGTGCTGCTGGTCGAGGACTCGCCGCTGATCCGCGAGCGCCTTGCCGAATCGATCGCCGACCCCGGCCACATCGAGATCGTCGGCCAGGCCGACAGCGAGCAGGCGGCGATCGGAATGCTCGGCGCGGCGCCCTGGGACGCGATGGTGCTGGACCTGCAGCTGCGCCATGGCACCGGCTTGGGGGTGCTGCGCGCACTGATCTCGCGACGCCCTCCCGGCGTCAAGGTGATCGTCCTCACCAACTATGCCTTTCCCCAGTACCGGGCCAAGAGCCTGGCGCTGGGTGCCGACTACTTCTTCGACAAGGCGCGCGAATACCATCGCGTGCGCGAGGTGCTCGATCACCTCGTCGCCGAACGCAGATCGGGCGTGCACTGACGCCCGGGTCGCAAGTCCGATTCGAATTGCCAATCGAGGACGCCGGCGGCGAGCCGCCGCGGCGTGGATGCGCATGGACATCGAACTTCAAACGCCTCGTCGCCTGCGGTCCGCCGACTGTGCGCTTACCGCCATCGCGGTGGTGGCGGTGGTGGCCGGGGCGAAGTTCGCCGGCACGTTCCTGGTGCCGGTGGTCGTCGGGATCCTCGCCAGCTATTCGCTGAAGCCGCTCGTCGCCGGGCTCGAGCGCGTCGGCGTGCATCGCGCCATCGGCGGGGCGATCGTCCTCGCGATCCTGACCGGACTGGTGATCGGAGGCGTCTTCCTGCTGCGCGACGATGCGAAGGCGGCACTCGCCGAGCTTCCGCATGCGGCGCGCAAGCTGCGCATCGCGGCCCACGAGAGCGCGCGCAGGCCCGAAGGCCCGGTGGCCCACGTGCGCGCGGCGGCCGCTGAATTGAATCGTGCCGCGGCCGAAGCCTCGGGCAGCGGTCCGGCAGTGGCGGCGCAAGCGCCCGCACCGCCGGCGCCGACGGCGCTGCAGAAATGGTTCGCCGAACAGTCGTCGAAGCTGCTTGCCATCGTCGCCGACCTCGGCGTGGCGGCGATGCTCGCCTATTTCCTGCTGGCCTCGGGGGACACGTTTCGCCGCAAGCTCGCGCAGCTCGCCGGCCCTACGCTGGCGCGACGCCGGATCACCATCGAGATCCTCGACGAGATCGATGCGCAGGTGCAGCGCTACCTGCTGACGATGGTCGTGATCAACACGGTCGTGGCGATCACGACCTGGGCGATCCTCGCCGCCTTCGGCGTCGACCACGCGGCGCTGTGGGGCGTGATCGCAGGCGTGCTGCACGTGGTGCCGTACGCCGGGTCCGCGCTGACGATCGTCGCGACCGGGTTCGCCGCATTCCTGCAGTTCGAGAATGCCGGACGGGCGCTGATGGTGGCGCTTGCCATCGGGACCGGCGCGACGCTGATCGGCACCGGTCTTTCGTCGTGGCTGCTCGGCCGCACGTTCCGGATGAACGCGGTCGCCGTCTTCGTCGCGCTGCTGTTCTTCGGCTGGCTGTGGGGAGGCTGGGGCCTGCTCGTCGGCGTCCCGCTGCTCGCGACCGTCAAGACCGCTGCCGACCGCATCGCCCCGCTGCGGGCCGTGGGCGCACTGATCAGCAGCTAGCGCCGGCGGCGCCCGATCGCGTCGCGGAGGTCGTCGCCGCGCCTGCTAGCCGGCTGTCGATGCGGCGGTCGCGCCCAGGCGCGCAGCGGCATCGGGATCATCCGGCATCGCAACGTCCGGCGCGAGCGGAATGAAGACCTCGATCGTGGTCCCCGCACCCGGCCGTCCCGTGATCCTGAAATCGCCGTTGAATGCTCGCACCCGCTGGCGCATGCCGACGATGCCGTGCGACAGACGATCCGTCGCAGCACCGGCGGGCAGTCCGCGGCCGTCGTCCTGGACGATCAGCGACACGCCTTCCTCGTCGCGCAGCAGGTCGACGTCGACACGGCGCGCATTCGCGTACTTGACCACGTTGGTCAGCGCTTCCTGGACGATCCGGTACAGCGCGATCGAGACGTCGGGGGGCAGGCTCGGTTCGCCGAGGTTGAGGCCGCAGTCGAGTCCCGCGCGCTCGCAGGTCTGCCTGATCTGCCAGTCCAGCGCCGGCGCGATCCCGAGGTTGTCCAGCAGCGTCGGGCGCAATTCCTCGATGATGCGGCGCTTCATCTCGACCCCTTCGTCGAGGATCGTCAGCGCGCGCTCGAGCTTGCTCGCGGCATCGGGAAGCGCCAGCTTGCAGCGCTGCGACGCCCACGCGACGTCCATCTTGGCACCCACCAGAATGCCGCCCAGCTCGTCGTGGATGTCGCGCGCGAGCCTCGATTTCTCCTCCTCGCGCACCGTCTGCAGGTGGGTCGAGAGCTCGGAAAGCTCCTCGGTGCGGGTCGCGACTTCGCGCTCGAGTCGATGCTGCTCCTCGACCATCATGCGGCGCTTCGCCTCGCGCGCGGCGATCTCGCGGCGCGCGAGCGACATCACGACGAACAGCAGCGCGATCGTGAACGCCGTCATCGTCAGCATGCCGACGCGGCCGAGCTCGATGTCGCGGGTCCAGCGCAGTCCGCCGCGCCGGGCCGACAGCCTGAGCTCGTCGAGGATGCCCTGCGCCTCGCCGCGGATCTGCTCGGTCAGCTTCTGCCCGACGCCGGTGTCGATCAACTGGAATGCCGCCTCGCGACCGTTGCGGTCGTTCAGCGCCAGCGTGGACTCGAGATCGTTCAGCTTCTCGCCGATCAGCCGGTTGAGGCGGCCGGCGTGATTGATCATCGAGGTCGTGCCGTTCTGGTTCACCAGGTCGCGCAGGCGCGACGAGGCCGTCTCGATCTTCGGCAGCGCGGCCTGGTAGGGCTTGAGGTAGGACGGATCGCCGGTCAGCAGGTATCCGCGCTGGCTCGATTCCGCATCGACGATCAGGGCCAGCGTCTCGTTGACGACGGTTTCCATCTCGAGCGCCGTCGACATCGCCCGGTTGGCGAATTCGAGCCTCTGGTAGCCGATTTCGGCAAAACCCAGGATGGCGAGCGACACCACCATGCCCAGGACGAGCGGAAGCAGGACGCGGAGAGGGAGCAGGCGCTTCATCGGGCCGTGAAGACGAAGCCCCGACAGGCGGGGTGGCGGATCGTGGAACGCCACTATACCCCTGCCATCGCCGCCCTCGGCGGCGGCCGGGGACGCGGCCCGACGTCGGTGTTTGTCCGACAGCAGGATCGGCGAGTCGCTGATAGGATCGCGTACGTGACTCAACTACATTGGCCCCGTTGCCTGCAGTCCAGATTCCCGAACCGTAAGCACGGACCAATGTAATGCTGAAGTGGGGTTTCGTTTTCCTGCTGCTTGCCGTCGCAAGCGGTCTGTTCGGCGTCGCAGTCTCGGACGCGGCCACGTTCGCACTGGCGCAGGTGCTGTTCTTCGGAAACGTGGTGCTGTTCGTCGTTTTCACGCTGCTGGGGACCATGGTGCCCAGAGCGCTCGACGTTCCGCGCCACGACTCGACCCGGCAACGCGAACCCTGAGGCGTCGGCTGCACTGACCCTCGCAACGTCTCCCTCCCCCTCGTGCCCAAGCGAGGGGACCTCGACGCCGCCCCCAAAGCGGCGTCTTTTTTTTCAGGCGTCGGCGTCGATCATGCGTGGTCGCGGGTCGCCGCCGCAGCCGCCCGTGCTTTCGCGTCGGCTGCGAGCGCGATCCGGGCATCCGTGCCGGGGGCCGGATGGTTGGCCCAGGTGGGTATCGGCCCGTAATCGCGGGAGGCAGCCGGTGCGGAAAGCGAGGCCGGGGGTTCGGACAGCGGCGCCGGATAGCCGGGCTTCACGGCCGTCGAGCGGGCGCCGCCCACCTGATCACAGGCGCCGAGCGCCAGCGTCGCGGCGGCGATGGCCGTGGCCGCAAGGATTCGCGTATTCATCGTCATCTCCGGAATCGTGGATGTCCGGATCAGGCTAGGCGCAACCGGGCCCGCCGGGTAGCGGCCACAAGCGGATTCCGCTGTAGGCGGCACGGCAAGCGCGTAGCTGCGGGTACTTGATCGCGTGCAGAGTCCCCCCATATCCGAAGCATGGTGCCGCAGTGCCCCGACGCCGATTTGCAGGGCGGACGGACGCGACTGGTATCATGTGAATTCCAGCGCTGGCCGGTTTCGACCGGCAGCCCGCATTGTTACCGGGGGTGTACTGGTTTCGACGGGGGTATCGAAGCAGCGCGGGGCATGCCGAGGCGCTTGTCCTCGTTAAACCTGAGCAATCGCAAACTTAACTGCGAACGACGAAACGTACGCTCTGGCGGCTTAATCCCGCCGGACCTCGCACCGGGCGGCGCTCAGCCCGGGCGGCAACCGGGTAACACCGGAAGTCGCAGCGGGGACATTTAGAGCGATCGCGCCCACCCGGGTCACTTGGGTGAAGCGTCAAAGCAAGGTGACTGGTTTCCCTGCAGCCTGTCCGCCGGCGGCAGGGGAACGAGATCCAAATGACGCGACTAAGCATGTAGTCCCGACTGTAGAGGGCTTCCGGACGCGAGTTCGATTCTCGCCACCTCCACCATCAAGCACTGTGACGGCCCCCGAGCGGGGCCGTTTTTCTGCCCGTCTCCATCGCGGCAATCCGGCGGGGGGAGTGCGGCCGCTGCGGCAAGCGTGGTGCTGCGCGCATCCGGGCGCGGGCGGCAGTAGGCGCGATCCTACGTTCGGACGCGGTTTCGTCCGGTGCCGGTCACCGCCGTCCCGCCGTTAACATCTGCAGCGAGCCGGTCGAGGTCAACCGGCACCGCAGGTCGGGAGGACCGAAGATGCGCAAGCTGCTCGTCGCCCTGTTGCTGCTGCTCGGCCCGATCGCTCCGGCGCTCGCGCAGGTGAGCGTGGCGATCGGGATTCCCGGGATCAGCATCGGGATCAACGTCCCGGTGTATCCCCGCCTCGTTGCGGTTCCCGGCTACCCGGTCTACTACGCGCCGGGGCTTCGGGCCAACTACTTCTTCTACGACGGCCTGTACTGGGTGTTCAGCGACGGCGACTGGTACCTGAGCTCCTGGTACGCCGGACCCTGGCAACGGGCGGAGCCGGATGCCGTGCCGGGGGTCATCCTGCGCGTCCCGGTCCGCTACTACCGCTACCCGCCGCCTTATTTCCGGGGCTGGGCCCCGGGCGCTCCGCCGCGGTGGGGCGAGCAGTGGGGCCACGCTTGGGACGAGCGCCATCGTGGATGGGACCGACCGGGGCGCCGCATCGTCGCCGCACCTGCGCCGCTGCCGAGGTACCAGCGCGCGTACGCGGGCCCCCGCTACCCGAGTCCGGAGCGGCAGCGCGCACTGGCGACCGAGCACTATCGCTACCGGCCGCGCGACCCGGTCGTCCGCCAGCACTTCGAAGGGAGCAGCGGCCGCGGGACGCCAATGGCGCCGCGGGAGCGCGGCGGTCGGGGCCCGGCCCATGAGCGTGGACCGGGGCGGCGCGGTTCCGAACGCGACTGATGAAAGCAGCTACAAGGCCCCGTTGGCGCCCGCGCGCATGATGTCCAGGAGTTCATCGCGGACCTTGATCGCCTTCGCCTTCAGCGCGGGCTTCAGGTCGGCGATCTTCAGGACCATGTCGAGATCCATCATCACGAGCCAGCCCCGTCCCTTGCCGTCCTCCACCAGGGCGATTCGGCAAGGCAGGTAGGCGGCGAAATCCACATCGTCGTCCAGCATCGCGCGCGCAGTCAGCGCATCGCAGAACTGGAAGATCGTGACGTAGGGCGAGGGTCTGCCCGTGATCGCGCTGACCTGCTTCGAGAGAGGAAGCTCCGCGACGAGGAGCATGTTCAGCAGGTTGGCCCGCAGCTTCATCGACTGCGCGGCGTCGTCGGGCGAAACGCCTTTCGCCAGCGGCATCTTCACCACGGTGTCGCCGAGCGACTGGATCGCAACCCGCGCTCCCGCGTGCGCCTGCGGCGTGTCAGTTGCCCAACTGCTGCCTCCCGAAAGCGACAGCAGGACCAGACCGAGCAATGCGACCGAGCGCTTCATGGTTTCAATTGTGAAGGGGCGGCCGGGAACAGGCAACGCCTGCCGCAGGTCCCGCGTCAAGCGCGCGGCGGGGACGCCCCGCGGCGTTCCCGTTATCATCGGGCCCGACCATTCCACCGGGCCGTACCATGCACAAGATCGTCTTCCTCGACCGCTCCTCGCTGCGCGCCAACCTGCGTCGCCCCCGCTTCGCCCACGAATGGGCCGAGCACGCGACGACCTCGGGCGACGAGATCTCGGCACGCCTCGAAGGCGCGACGATCGCGATCACCAACAAGATTCCGCTGCGCGCCCAGCACCTCGAGCGCCTGCCGGACCTGAAGATGATCGCCGTCGCGGCGACCGGCTACGACGTCGTCGACGTCGCGGCCTGCCGGGTGCGCGGCATCGCGGTGGCGAACATCCGCAACTACGCGGTGAACACCGTCCCCGAGCACGTGTTCGCGATGGTGCTGGCGCTGCGGCGCAATCTCTTCGCCTATCGCGCCGCGGTGGAAGCGGGGCGCTGGCAGCAGGTCGACAGCTTCTGCTTCTTCGACTACCCGATCGGCGACCTCGCGGGGTCTACGATCGGCATCGTCGGGGAAGGCAGCATCGGCCAGGGGACGGCGCGCATCGCGCGCGGCTTCGGGATGAAGGTGCTGTTCGCCGACCACGCGCCGCCAAAGGCCGAAGGTGTCGATTACACGCCTTTCGCGACGGTGCTCGAGCAGAGCGATGTCCTGTCGCTGCACTGCCCGATGACCACGGACACCCGCGGAATGATCGGGGAGAGCGAGTTGCGCCGGATGAAAAGATCCGCGATCCTGATCAACACCAGCCGCGGCGGGCTCGTCGACGAGGCGGCGCTGATCGCTGCGCTGGGGGAAGGCTGGATCGCCGGGGCGGGCTTCGACGTCCTAACCCGCGAGCCGCCGAAGGAAGGCAATCCGCTGCTCGACCTGCGGCTGCCCAACTTCATCCTGACGCCGCACGTCGCCTGGGCGTCCGACGGGGCGATGCAGTTCCTCGCCGACCAGCTGATCGACAACGTCGAGGCCTGGGAAGCGGGCAAGCCGCAGCACCTCGTGACCTGACGGGCCCGACCGCGCGTCACTGCGCGGGGACGGCGGTCGCAGTTGCGGACATGCTGCCCAACTGCGCGAGACCTGCGGCGAGCGTGCCCTCGGAGAGCGCACCGATGCGCTCCGATACGAGCCGGCCCCGCGCGTCGAAGAAAAGCGTGGCCGGGAGCCCCTGCTGGTCGAAGGCGCGTCCCGCCGTGCCGGCGGCGTCGAGCAGGACGTTGCGCAGGCCGAGGTTCTCGTCCTGCAGGTAGCGAAGGATGCGCGCGGGCGTCTCGCCCTGATTGATGAACACGAAGTCGATGTCGGGGCGCGCCGCCTGGGCACGTCCGAGGACCGGCATCTCGCGGCGGCAGGGCGGACACCAGGACGCCCACAGGTTGACGACCGTCGGCCTCCCGGTGAAATTGGACAGTCTCAATTCGTGTCCGTCGAGCGTGTGCAGGCGCAGCGGCGGCAGCGTGATGGCGTTCGGCGAGACGCTTCCGATCGCAATCGTTCCGGCGACCCATGCGACGAGCATCGTCAGCGCTGCGGCGGCCAGCGGGTTGCGCAATGTGCGCTGGCGCTGCACGCGGAGGAGCGCGTAGAGGCAGGCCGCGGCCATTCCCGCGACCGGCGCGTAGCCGCCGTCGCGGATGTCGAGGATGTCGAGCGGATGGCGCAGATACGCGTCGCGCCATTCCCAGACGAAGCCGGCGCGGGCAGCGGCGAGCCCGACGAGCAGCACAGCCAGCACCGCGGCATCCGCGTCGACACCCGATCGCACCCCGATCCGCTTGCCGGCGAAGAGCCCGAGCGCCGCAGCCAGCAGGAACAGCAGCGGTGCCATCGGCAGGGCCAGCGGTCCAATCTGCAGTGTCGGATTCACGGTGTCGGTCTCATTTCGGAGGCGCGGGAATTCCCCGGACGTCCCGCTGTCGGTCCTTCTGCGGCGCGCCCGTGCCGCCGGGGGATGCCGATCGACGCGCCCACAGTCCCGTCACCCGCCATCGATCACCGACGCCGCCGGCCGCGGGTGGCGTCGCGGAAGGACTTGCCCGATGAACATCGAAGACGTCCGGCGTCGCGCATTCGCAATGCCCCTCACCAATCCCGCCTACCCGCCCGGCCCGTATCGCTTCGTCGACCGCGAGTTCTTCATCGTCACCTACCGAAGCGATCCCGACGCGCTGCGCGCGGTGGTGCCCGCACCGCTCGAGATCGCCGAGCCGATCGTCAAGTACGAATTCATCCGGATGCCCGACTCGACGGGCTTCGGGGACTACACCGAATCCGGGCAGGTGATTCCGGTGCGCTTCCAGGGACAGGTCGGCGGCTATGTCCATGCGATGTATCTCGACGACGAGGCGCCGATTGCCGGCGGTCGCGAGCTCTGGGGATTCCCGAAGAAGCTCGCCTCGCCGTCGCTGAAGGTCGAGAAGGATACGCTCGTCGGCAGGCTCGCCTACGGCAGCATCGAGGTGGCGATCGCGACCATGGGCTACAAGCACCGCAAGCTCGACATCGCGCCCATCAAGGCAGCCATCGCTGCGCCGAACTTCCTGCTGAAGATCGTGCCTCATGTCGACGGCACGGCGCGCATCTGCGAGCTGGTCCGCTATTTCTGCGAGGACGTGACGGTCAAGGGGGCGTGGACCGGCCCCGCGGCGCTGGAGCTGTTCCATCATGCGCTCGCGCCCGTGGCACAGCTCCCGGTGCTCGAGGTCGTGTCGGGACTGCACGTCGTCTCCGACCTGACCCTCGGGCTGGGCACGGTCGTCCACGATTACCTCGCCTGAGGCTCGCACGATCGCGGCTGTCCTTGACAATACCGCGGGATATCCCGTCTACTCCCCGGCACGGCCATTGCCGGGGGAGAAGGGGCATGAGGGTGTCGCGCGTGGTGCTGTTCTTGGCAGCAGTGGTCGTCGCGGGTGCCGCCGGGGCCCAGACATCGGTCACCGGATCGCTCACCGGGTCGCCGACGCCGGCTGTCATCGGCACGATGGACTTCGGCACCCAGGCCGTCGGGATCGCCGGCGCGCCGCAGACCGAAACCATCACCGCGCACCTGGTCGCGAGCCCCCCGCCGCTGCCGCCCGGATACGTCGCTTTGGTCCAGAACGTGACGTCGAACAACGGCGAGTTCCAGGTGACCGGTGGCACCTGCCCCGCCGGGGCCCTGCTCGCCGACGGGGAGACCTGCGACGTGCAGCTCGCCTTCACGCCCGCAGCGGTCGGTCCTCGCAGCGGCGCGCTGTCGGTCCAGTGCACGGTGACCGCGGTCGTCGGCACGATCGCGTTCGTCTGCGACGGTGTGGCGCACCAGTTCATGTTGATGAGCGGGCTGGGTGCCCTCCAGGCGGCCATTCCGACGCTGGGCCGCGAGGCGCTCACGGCGCTTGCGCTGTTGCTGATGCTGGCTTCTTTCTACTGGCTTCGGCGTCGCCGCTGACCGGGGTTCAGAGCGGATCGATGTTGCGCGCGGCGAATGGCGTCGCGCACATTCCCCATACTGTCTGCCATTTGCGCTCGCGCAGTGCGTCGAGCCCGAACCCGGTCGGCGGCGCCTCTAAAGGCGGCGCGTAGGTGCCGAACAGGCGGTCCCACCAGGACAGCATGCCCCCGAAGTTGGTGTTGTTGAGCGCGGCACGCGGCGAATGGTGCAGCTGGTGCATCGCCGGGGTGACGATCACGTAGCCCAGCACGGCCTCCAGCCGGCGCGGCAGCCGCAGCGCGGCATGCTGGAGCTGCGTGATCGGCATCGTCACGAGCTCGCGCAGCAGCCAGACCCAGAGCGGAATTCCGATCGCGGTCAGCACGACGAGCTTGCTCAGGCTGGTCACCACGATGTGCAGCGGATGCGCGCGCAGGTTGGTGCTGACGTCCACGTCCGCGTCGGAATGGTGTACGGCATGCAGCAGCCAGAGCCAGCGAATCTCGTGGCTCATCCGGTGGAACAGGTAGTCGGCGAGATCCAGCGCGACGAATCCGGCCACGACCTGCAGCCACAACGGCGTCGCGACGAAGCCGAGCAGGCCGATGTGGTGGACCTCCAGCCAGTACGCCGCATACAGCAGCGTGCTGCCGAACGCGAGGCTCATTACGGCCGAAGTCACGAGCCAGAGACCGGCGTTGCGCGCGAAGTGGAGCGCGCGCGCGCGGGTCGGACGTCGCGGATGCGGCGGCAGCCACGATTCGAGCGTCGCAAGCACGA